>JAUNGS010000034.1 GCA_030524435.1 Eubacterium sp. | reverse complement strand
GCAAAAATGGTGCTGGAGATTACCTCCAACACCATTTTTGTCTACAGTTTGAAGCCAGAATCCGCACTGCGGATTCTGGCTTTTTTAGCGTTATTTTCTTGACTTAGGCGGCCAGCTCTGGAAGCCCTTCTCCCTGACTTCCTGCAGGATTGACATGGATCATGCAATGCTTTAGGTCGGAGTAGGCGGCCTCTAAAACATCGTGAACCCTTTCGGCGATGGCGTGGGCCTCGGTGAGCTTGAGCTCGCCGTCCACGGCAATTTCCAGGTCCACATAAAATTTGGAGCCAAAGGTTCTGGTTTTGAGCAGATCGATGTGCTCAACCCCTGCCTGATGGGCGATGATTTCCCGGATGTCCGCCTCGGTTTTTTCATCCACCGAGCTGTCCAGCATTTTGCCGATGCTGTCCTTGCCGATGTCAAAGGCGGCCTTGATGACCAGAAGGGCGATGACCACCGCCGCAATGGGATCTAAAATCGGGAAGCCCATGCGGGCGCCGACGATACCGATCAAACTGCCCACCGAGGACAGGGCGTCGGAGCGGTGGTGCCAGGCATCGGCCCTGAGGGCCCCGGAGTTGATCTTGTTGGCCGCAGCTCGGGTGTACCAATACATCCACTCCTTGACGGCGATGGAGCACACCGCCGCCACCAGGGCCAGCACCCCGGGGACAGCCAGACCCTGGCTGGAGGCGTTTCGGATGCTCTCGATGCCGCCCCAGCCAATACCCACGCCGGTGGCAAAGAGAATCGCCGCCAAAACGATGGCCGCCACACATTCCATGCGGTCGTGGCCGTACTGATGCTTTTTATCCGCCGCCTGGCCGGAGACGTTGACCCCGATGATCACCACAAAGGTGCTGAGGACGTCCGAGGCCGAGTGAACCGCATCGGAGATCATGGCGCCGGAGCCTGCCGCCACCCCTGCGATAAATTTAAACACCGACAGCGCAATATTGACAAAAATTGAAACCGTGGAAACCCGCATGGCGATCTGGGTATCGCCGCGTCCTGCTTCCCCTGGGTTTTGTGTTCTTTTCATTACTCTCATCCTCTCTTCTGTCTTTCTCAAAAGCAAAATTTCTTTAACTATTTAATAGTATAGACCTTATTTAAGGTGAAATCAAGTTTTTTATCTTCTTTTTAAGAGTTTTGCTTATGCTTACTCTCTTTGAGAAAGCGAACTGTTTTAAGGCCTGCTGACTCAAAAAACGACAAAAGGGATCTCCGCGCTGTCACGGTGATCCCTTGCTGCTTACAGACAAATGCTGCTGCCTATTTTTTCATGATTCTAAGGCCCTTGGGGAAGTGATTTTTAATCATACCCTGGCTGGCCTTGCCGAAGCCCAGGGGCCAGTCCTTAAAGCAGACCAGGGTCCAGCCCTTGAGCTCAACGCCCGTCAGGGGCTCGCCCTTGAGGTAGGTATTGGCCTGATCCACATCAGAAACCCGGTAGACATTGGCAAATTCCTCCGGCTTCAGAGCCATGGCCAGGGTGTGGGAGGGCTCGAAGCGATTTTTCTTGAAGGTGCCCAGGTGCAGCCCAGGCCGCAGCACCTTCAGGCCGTCGATGTCCCGGGCCACTGTGCCCTCGGGCAGGCTGTAGAGCTGATCGCCGACCCGGTGAAGGTTGTCGAAGGTCACCTTAAGGTATTCCCGGGCGAAGGCCTCGTAATCGGCCAAATCCTTTTTGCCGGCCCGCTTCAAAATCCCCTTCTCCTTTAATCTGGGCAGATCGGTGTCCTCGGGGCAGGCTTCCAGCTTTTTAAGCCTGGCGATGTAGTGGCCCTCGCCCCGGACGTGGAAGGGCATGACGTGGAGAGTTTTTGCCAGCTCCGGCGTTTTGCCCGGCGCCCACTCCGGCCTGCCGTAGTCATCTAAGCCTGCAAGCTCGATGGGCTCAATGGCGTAGCGGCCGTTTTCCAAGAAGGCTTCGATCACCTGCTCGTTTTCCTCGGGGGAGAAGGTACAGGTGGAGTAGACCATGACGCCGCCGGGCTTTAGAAGTCTGTCCACGGTTTCTAAAATCTTCATCTGGCGCTCGGCGCAGCGAAACACCCGCTCCGGCGTCCACTCCTCGACGGCGCCGTTGTCCTTGCGGAACATCCCCTCGCCGGAGCAGGGGGCGTCCACCAGAATTTTGTCAAAGGCCTCGTAAAACTTAGCCGTCAGCCGTTCGGGAAACTCGTTGAGGATCACGGCGTTTTTCACGCCCATGCGCTCCAGGTTGCTGACCAAAATCTCCGCCCGGCTGCTGACCAGCTCGTTGGCCACCAGAAGGCCCTCCCCCTCAAGCTTGCAGGCCAGCTGGGTGGTTTTTCCCCCGGGGGCGGCGCAGAGATCTAAAACCCAGTCCCCCGGCTCGGGAGACAAAGCCTCCGCCGAGGTCATGGCCGTGGGCTCCTGGACGTAGTAGAGACCGGCGTAATAGGCCGGATTCTTGCCCGGGCGCACTTCGCTGTCGATGTAAAAGCCCGTGGGACACCAGTCCACCGGCTCCGTTTCAAAGGGCGTCTGGGCCCGCATCGTGTCGGTATCACATTTCAGGGTGTTGCAGCGAATCCCCTTGTTCACCGGCGCCTCGTAGGAGGCCATGAGCTTATGGTATTCCTCGGGGCCAAGCAGCCCCTGCATTTTATCCTTGAATGCCTGGGGAATTTCCAAGATCCTTCTCCTTTCATCTCATCATTTTTTTACCTTGGCAAAAATCATTCTGCCCGCCGCCGTCTGCAGGATGCTGGTGACCGTCACGGGAATGTATTCCCCCACGTGACGTCTGGCATTTTCCACGACGATCATGGTGCCGTCGTCGAGGTAACCCACAGCCTGGCCGGCTTCCTTGCCGTTTTTAATTAAAAGCACCTTCATCTCCTCGCCGGGCAGCACCACGGGCTTCACCGCATTGGCCAGCTCGTTGATGTTGAGGACCTCCACCCCTTGGACCGCGGCCACCTTGTTGAGGTTGTAGTCGTTGGTCAGGATCTTGTACTTGAGGTCCTTGGCAAGGCGGATCAGCTTGCCGTCCACCTCGTGGATATCCTCGAAGTCCTCCTCGGAGATCTGCACGACGCCCTCGAAGTCCTCCTGCATCTTCCTAATGATGTCCAGGCCCCGCCGACCCTTGCTCCGCTTGAGATCGTCGGAGGAATCGGCAATGATCTGGAGCTCACCCAGGACAAAAACCGGCACCACCAGGGGTCCTTCCATGAAGCCGGACTTATAGATATCGTAGATGCGGCCGTCGATGGCCACGCTGGTATCCAAAAGCTTGGGCCTGATGGGCTGTTTTTTCTTGCCGATTTTCCGGGCAGCCGCACCGGTTTCCCGGTCCCGCTTCAGATTCTGGAAGGCCCCCACAATGTCGTCCCGCCGTTTAATGGGCAGGGTAAAGCCCAGATAGCCCAGCACGATGTACACCACCGCCGTCAGCAGAGAGCTGATCCAGAGGAAGGGAATTCGGGCAAAGGCAAAGCTTACAAGCATGGCGATGACGAGACCCACAATCAGGCCAAAAATGCCGAGGCCCACGTCGATGAGGCGCACCTCCTCCATGCTCTCCTCCACAAGGCTCGTCAGCTTTTTAACCCCCGCCAGGATTAGGGGGAATAAAATAAAAAATATAAGACCAAAAACGATGATAAGCACAACGTAAATCCCCAGCTCCAGCTGCGGTGACAGATGGCCGCCGAGCATCTGCAGCATCCAGGGGCTGCCCAAAAGCATAGACCCCAGGGCCGCCCCCAAGAGCAGTCCCACGATGGCAAAGCAAATTCTCAAAACCTTCTGCAGCATAGTCTCACCTCCTTTCAATGGTTATTCTGTTTACTCTAACAAAAAGAACTTAAATTCCTGTTAATCCGCCCCCTGGGCTTTTCATAAAAAAAGACGAAGCGGTTTGACTTTCCGCTTCGCCAAAAGCCCTAGTGGTGGCCGCAGCCCCCGCCCTCATGGCGATGATGGCCGCAGCTGTGGCCCTCGCCGTGATGATGGTGACCGCAGCTGTGCCCTTCGCCGTGGTGGTGGCAGCAGCCTGCGCTGCTCTCGGCCAAGGTGCCGTCCAAATAGGCCTGAACCGCAGCGTCGGCGCCGCCGGCGATGCCGCCTCTAAATAAAATACCGGCGTTCATTAACGCCGTCTGGGCCCCGGCGCCGATGCCGCCGCAGATCAGAATATCCACCTGCTCGCGCTTTAAAAAGTCGGCCAGGGCACCATGACCGGCGCCGTTGGTGTCCACCACCTGGGCGCCGAGAATTCTGTCGCCATTGACATCGTAAATTTTAAACTGTGCCGTCTTTCCAAAATGCTGAAAAACAGCGCCATCCTCATAGGTTACCGCAATACGCATAATCCACTATACCTCCGCACTCTGCGCTTCTTTAATTATTTCAGGAATACAGGCGTCGATGACCCTTAGGGCCTCGGCCTTGTCTATCTGCCGCACCAGCACCATCTCGCTGACAACGAAATTTCTGGCCGTGGTGAGCAGCTTCTTTTCGCCGCCCGACAAACCTCTCTCCCTGTCTCTGATGGTTAAATTTTTGACCACGTAGGCCGCGTCAAAAAGATCCCCGCTCTTTAAAATATCCATATTATCCTGGTAACGCTTGTTCCAGTTGGCGTTCATCACGTCCCCAGGCTCCCCCAAAAGCTCGAGCATCTCGTCGATGGTTTTCTCTGAAACCACCTCCCGGATGCCTACCTCTTCAGATTTATCCACGGGAATTAAAATCTCCATATTTTCCGATACAATATGCAGTAAATAGTATAATTGCGTCACATCAAAAATTTCTTTTTCTTCGATGGCTTCCACGATCCCTGCACCGTGCATGGGATACACGATTTTATCACCAATCTCGTACATTTTGCTCACCCCAATCATACTTAGTATTCCCATTGTATCACAAATTGGAGATAAAATATACATTTTATAGGAATCTTAATTTTTTGTCAAGATTTATTCTCTTAAAAATCCACCTTTTTAAAAGAAATTCTGAGCACCAGGGCTATGGCCACCGCCAGGGTCACCAGCTCGGCACAGGGCACCGAGACCCAGACGCCGTCTGTGCCAAAGATTCTCGGCAAAATCAGTACAAAGGCGACGACGGCCACCATGCCCCGGAGCACCGACAAAAGGAAGGAGGGCAGGGCCTTGGCCACCGAGGCAAAGAAGGCGGCGGTGACGATGTTGACGCCCATGTAAATAAAGGCCAGGAAGTACACCCTGAGGCCGTGGGCCGCCATGGCTCTAAGCACCGGATCCCCGGCGCTGTTGAAGATATCCGCAATGGGCTCCGCCCAAAAAAAGCAGAGGCCGTAGATCAGCACCCCGATGGCCACCGCCAAAATCACCCCGCAGCGGTAAATCCGCCAGATATCCCGCAGGTCCCCGGCGCCGTAGCTCAGGCTTACGATGGGCTGAATCCCCTGGGCAATACCCATGTAGATGGCCACACCGATGAGGGCCAGGTTGGCCACCACCCCGTAGGCCGCCACCCCGAGATTGCCCGCCAGAGACAGCATCGAAAAATTGAAAAACACCAGGGTGACCCCCGAGGCCACCTCGTTGATAAAGGAGGGCAGGCCGATGCCGAAGATCTGCCGCAGCACGTGCAGCTCCGGCCGGCAGGCCACCCAGTGAAAATGATTTTGTCCCCGGATTTTATGGGTGGACAGCACCGCCATGCTGATGATGGGGGAGGCGCCGGTGGCCAGGGCTGCGCCAAAGATCCCCAGCCCCGCCGGAAAAATCAGCACGTAGTCAAAGACGATGTTGCTCAGGCTGCCCAAAAGCATGGCCGCCATGGCCAGGTTGGGCTTCTCGTCGTTTCTGACGAAGCAGACCAGCATGCCGTTGAGCAGAAAGGCCCAGGCAAAACACATCAGCGTCCTCAGGTAGGTGACGGCCATATCAAAAATTTCCGCATCTGCCCCCAAAAGCACCGCCAGCTTATCGGCAAAGGCCACCCCCAGCACCGTGGCCAGAAGGCCTAGAACCAGGGCCATCACCAGGGTTTCGCTGAAAACCCTGTCTCCCTTGGCCGCCTCCCGCTCCCCCCGGAGGATAGCGTACTGGGTGGCGCCGCCCATGCCCAGCATCTGTCCCAGGCCGCTGACCACAAAGTACACCGGCAGCACCAGATTTAAGGCTGCCAGACCGCCAGCCCCTGCGCCGTTGGCCACAAAGGCCGTATCTGCCAAAATATAGCAGGAGAGCCCCACCATACTCAAAATATTCAAGGAAACGTAGTGGGCAAAGCTCCCCAACACACCGCGTTTCTTTTCCTTCATCAATAACCTCCAAAAAATAATCAAAGGCCAGCCGACATCACCTGTCTGACTGGCTTGAAGCACTGGCCGCCTTTAAAGTCCCTTTTCAATCAGCTGCATCGACGCCTTGCCCGTCATACGCTCCACCGTCAGGGCAAAGATACAAAGGGAGGGCCAGGGCTTGGTCAGGGTCTCTGTGCGGTGCGCCTCGGTGTCCTGGGGCGCATACTTAAAGGCCAGGGCCTCAAGGCCCTTCTGAAGCTCTTCGGGATCCTTAACCACCGCCGCCCTGCCGAAGGCGATGACACTGGCGTAGCGGGTGGTGTACTCCAAGGGCACCACCTGATCCTGGCTTACCACACAAAAGGAAGCCCGGGGCTCCTGGGCCATGGCGTCGATCTTATGGCCTGTGCTGGCGCCGTGGAAATAAATTTTCCCGTCGGCATAGGCGTAGCTTAAAGGCAGGGCGTAGGGATAGCCCTCGTCCCCCAAAAGGGCCAGCACCCCGGAGGTCCCCGCCTCTAAAATTTTCAGGCATGCCTCCTCGGACAGCCCCTGCTTGCTTCTTCGCATTGCTCTTGTCATACTCTCTCTCCTCCTAAAAAATACGAACAGAATTTAAACCCGCATGGTCAGGCCGATGCGCCCCCGTTCCACATCCACCTCCAGCACCTTCACCGTCACGATGTCCCCCACTGACAGCACGTCGCTGGGGTGACTGATGTAACGGTCGCTGATCTGGGAAATGTGCACCAGGCCGTCCTGGTGGACACCGATGTCCACAAAGGCCCCAAAGTCGATGACGTTTCTGACGGTGCCCACCAGCTCCATGTCGGGCTTCAAATCCTCGATGGTCAGCACGTCGGATTTCAGGTGGGGCTTGGGGGCGGCATCCCTGGGGTCCCGGCCAGGCTTTTTGAGCTCCGCCACGATATCCCTGAGGGTGGGCTCCCCGATCTCCAGGGTCTTCGCCGTTTCCGCAATATCCAAAGCATTCAGCTTTTTCACCGTCTGAGCCAGGGCCTCGCCCTTGAGGTCCGCCACCGTCAGCCCCAGCAGATCCAAAAGCTTCTGGGCCGCCTTGTAGGACTCGGGGTGGACGCCGGTGTTGTCCAAAATATTGTCGCCGTCGTCGATGCGCAAAAATCCGGCGCACTGCTCAAAGGCCTTGGCCCCCAGGCCCTTGACCTTGAGGATCTCCCTGCGGCTCGTAAAGCGCCCCGCCGCCTCCCGGTAGTCGATGATATTTTTGGCGATGGTCTTGTTGATCCCCGCCACATGCTTCAACAGGGACATGGAGGCTCTGTTGATATTGACCCCCACGTTGTTGACGGCGTCCTCGATGGTGTCGTCCAGGGTCTTTTCCAGGGCCTTCTGGTTGACGTCGTGCTGGTACTGGCCCACGCCGATGTGCTTGGGATCGATTTTCACCAGCTCCGACAGGGGATCCTGAAGTCTGCCGGCGATGGAGATGGCACCCCTTAAAGAAACGTTGATGTCGGGGTATTCCTCAGCCCCCAGCTCCGAGGCCGAGTACACCGAAGCCCCGGCCTCGTTGACCACGATGTAGGCCGCCCGGCGGCTGGCCTCCTTTAGGGTGTCGGCCACAAATTTCTCCGACTCCCTGGAAGCGGTGCCATTGCCGATGGCGATGATATCCACCTGATATTTATCGATGAGCTCCAGAAGCTTCCTTTTAGCCTCGGCCACCCGGCTATTGGGCTTGGTGGGGTAGATGGTGGCCGTGTCCAAAAGGGTTCCCAGGGGCGAGAGCACCGCCAGCTTGCAGCCCGTGCGGTAGGCCGGGTCGAAGCCCAGAGTGGTCTTGTCTTTGAAAGGAGGCTGGAGCAGCAGCTTTTTAAGGTTGACCCCAAACATCTTGATGGCCGAGGCCTCGGCCTTCTCCTTCATCTCCGTGCGGATCTCCCGCTCGATGGAGGGGAAAATCAGCCGTTTGTAGCTGTCGGCCACCGCCGCCTTGAGGTAGGCTCCGCCTTTTTTGGCGGCCCGCTTTTCCAGGTAGGCCAGACATTCCTCGGCGGGATCGACGATCTTTACCGTTAAAACCTTGCGCTTTTCGCCTCGGTTCACCGCCAGTACCCGGTGGTTGGCCACCTTTTTGACAGCCTCGGCGTAGTCGTAGTAGTTTTCAAATTCCGTCTTTTCCGAGACGTAGTCCTTGGTCACCGTCGATTTTAAAATCCCCTTGTCAAAGACAAGCTGTCTGATCTTTTTTCTGTAATCGGCGTTGTCGGCCACGGTTTCGGCGATGATATCCATGGCGCCGGCCAGGGCCTTCTCCACAGAATCCACGCCCTTTTCCCCATCGACATAGGCCTCGGCCGCCTTGGCGATGGCCGCATCGCTGTCCTTTTGTTCCATGATCATCACAGCCAAGGGCTCCAGGCCCAGGGCTCTGGCCACCGAGGCCCTGGTTTTTTTCTTCTGCTTGTAGGGCAGGTAGAGATCCTCGGCCTCCTGGAGAGTCTGGGCCTCGGCGATGGCCGCCTTGAGCTCCGGCGTCAGCTTGCCCTGGGCTTCTATATTTTCTGCGATTTCTTCCTTGCGCTTTTCAAGCTTCCTTAAGTAGGTCAGCCGGGTGTCCAGCTCCCTGAGGAGCACGTCGTCTAGATTGCCGGTGACCTCCTTTCTGTAACGGGCGATAAAGGGAATGGTGTTTCCCCCGTCGATGAGCTCCACCGTATCCGCCACCTGCTTGGGACGTATGCCAAATTCTTCCGCGAGTTTTTCTATTAAGTTGTTCACTGATTAGTCTCCACTTCTTTTGTCTGTCGCACTTTATTGTACCACGTTGTAAAGATCACGGCAACGCAACTTTTGCAGATTGATGCTTTTATCGCGGCCAAACACAAAAAATAGCAGAGCGCCGGGCTCTGCCATCCTTGATTCACACTTTAATTCAATTCTTTGAGAAAATTTTCAATGGATTCGATATAAGCTTCTGCTTTAACAATCGTCGACAGATGGCCCCCTGCAATCCGCTGAATCACCGGACGATCAAAGAGGGCCTCCAGGCGTTTTTGATCAGAGACATCGAAAAGATCCACCTCGGGCAAAAGCAAAAGCACCCTGCCCGAAAGATACCCCAGCGCCTGGGACGTCACCGGCGGACGCCTGACGAGCATATCCTCCGCCAGCCGGGCGGTCTGGGTCAGTCTGGCCTTGTAATCGCTGGTCTCGGCCACGGTTGCAAGAAAATCCTCGATCTGGGCCCGTTCCCCTGGGGTTTCATCCCCAAGGGCCTGGGCCGTCAGCTCAATGAGCTTTGCCGGCTTCATCAGGCTGATCTTGCGCCGGAGGATAGGAAAATAGGTTTTTGCCCGGCGCCTGAGCTTCTCCAAATAGGCGCAGTCCGCCGTGGCCGTGGCCATCAGAACCAGCGCCTGAACATCCCCGGGATAGGCCTCCCCATAGCGCTGGGCCAGCACCCCGCCGTCTCCGGCCCCCAAAAGAATGGCCTGATCAACTCCCAGCTGCCCCAAAAGCTCGTGGAGCGCCACGCAGAGCACATCGCTGGTCTGAATCTCTGGGGGGTAATCCAAAGTCAGCACCCGAAAGCTTTTTTCCAAGGCCAGGGTATAGTCCACCCACAGCTCCGAAATGCCGAATTCATTGAGACAGAGGATCACCGGCCGGGCCGCCGGGCCAGAAAGCCTGTAATGCAGAGTTCTTCCCTGAACCATGATCTCTTTTTTGGGATGGGTTGTATTAAATGCCTTGAGTTTCTCTGAAAAATTCACGACCTGCCTCCGGATTTTATTAGCCATCGCTAACCTTTGATGGGATAACTTTACCACGGTCCGGAGGGTTTGTCAAAGGGAGAAGCACAGTACAAAGCCCCTACTCCCCTTCAAATAGACCTTTAAAAAGATAAATCCCAGCTAAAGCGGGAAAGACTGTGTAGGTCACCATGAGTTGATCCAGACGCTGCAAAAAGAGGCCAATGCCGCTGTCTCCAAAAATATAGCCTGCATAGACAATCAGATAAAAGGCAAGGACCGTCAGCAGGCTGTAAAGCAACGGCGCTCCCTTGATTTTCAGTTTTTTACCCCCATCTAGGCAAAATCCCAGGGCAAAGCCGTAAATCAGCCCCGTCACCGGCACCAGAAGCTGTGTCAGCAATGTGTAGGCGTTAAGTCCCAGATTTCCTGCAATAACCGTCAGCCCTTCGTGATTTGGGCTGATATAATGGCGAAACAGACAAATATAACCTATGGTTAAAAAAATAGATAGAATGAATCTGAGTGATTATTTCATAAAACTACGCCCTGTAAATTTTTTCTTTTTCATTTTGCTTGCTTTCCTTAAATTAAAATACCAAGCTGAACATTGTTTATTTTAAATGTTCAGCTTGATTATACCATCATCCCTTCTTCTACTCAATACTCTTCAGGGATTCCACCATGTCGATTTTCTTGATCACCGGCTTCATACAGATGTTGACGATCAGGGTGAAGGCCATGGTGAACAGACAGGCGAAGAGGTAGCTGCTCAAGTCGATGCCCCGGCCGAACATGACGATATTGGTCTCCACGGTGGTGATGATGAAGTTGTTGAGGAGCACCCCCAGAAACAGGCCAAAGACCATGCCGATGAGGGAGAGGACGATGTTTTCTCTGAAAATATAATTGTCGACCTCCCGCTCGTAAAAGCCCAGCACCCGGATGGTGGCGATCTCCCTGACCCGCTCCGAGACGTTGATATTGGTCAGGTTGTAGAGCACCACAAAGGCCAGGGCCCCGGCGGCGGCCAGCATGACCAAAACCACCATATTCAGGCTCTGAAGGCTGTCCATGGAGCTGTTTTTGATGCCCTCGGTGAAGGTCATAGACACCACATCATCCCCGGCCAGCCAGCGCTGGGCCAGGGCGTCCTCGGCCTCGGTTCCGGAGATGTTTAAATTCATGTAGGCCAAATTGTAGGTTGGCGTTTTCCCGGAAACCTCCTGGTAATAGTCCGGCGATATATAGACATAATTTTCGATATAGTTTTCCGCAATGGCGGCAATTTTCACGCTGAAGCGCTCGTTGTCCGCCGAGAGCTCAAGGGTATCCCCCACCGAGACCTCCAGATCCCGGGCCAGCTTTTCTGTGACCACCACGCCCTCGTCATTGAGGGTGTACGCCTCCTCGGGATGCTTTCTGTCGTGGAGATCCACAAAGTCAGACAGCGCCCCGGGGTCCTGGGGCATGACGGTGTAGACCTCCTTGCTTCCCCTGCCTTCCTCGGAGGAAACATCCATCTTCATCTGTCTGGCGGCCAGAACCTCGGCCACGTCCTCATCCTCTGCAAGGTTCTGGAGTATCTCTGCCTTTTGCTCGGCGGTGCCCTCGTCCTTAAAGGCTGCGATGGCCTCGTAGACCGAAATTTCCCCAAATTGCCTGGGCACGATGGAGAAGATGGCGTCCTGGAGGCCGAAGCCCGCCAGAATCAGAGCCGTACAGCCGGCGATACCCACCACTGTCATGATAAAGCGGGCCTTGTACCTAAAGATATTGCGGGCGGTGACCTTGGAGATAAAGCCCATGCGCCGCCACAGGGGCGTAATGCGCTCCATAAAAATCCGCTTGCCGATCTTGGGAGCCTTGGGGCGCATGAGCTCCGAGGGCTCGCTTTTGAACTCGAACCAGGTGATGCCCACGGCGGCACCGGTGGTGCAGACAAAGGCCGCCAGGCAGCTTAACAGCACCGGAATCCAGGGCACGTACAGGGTGATCCCCGGCATGTTGTAGAGCAGGCTGTAAGCCTGGGTGATCAAATAGGGCAGGGTGTTGACCCCGGAGACGATTCCCAACACGCAGCCGATGACCGCCGCCGCTGCGGCGTAGAAAATGTACTTGGCGGCAATCTGTCTGTAGCCGTAGCCCAGGGCCTTGAGGGTGCCGATCTCCATGCGCCCCTCCTCCACCATGCGGGTCATGGTGGTGAAGGACACCAGGGCCGCCACCAGAAGGAAAAATACCGGGAAGATGCTGGCCACCTTGTCGATGCGGTCGGCGTCCTCGCCGTAGCTGGTGTAGCCGGGGTTATCGCTGCGGTCAAAGATGTACCACATCCCCTCGGGGATATCCTCAAGCTGCTTCTCGCCCTCGGCGATTTCAGCCTCGGCGTCGGCCAGCTGTCTTTCACCCTCGGCCTTCTGATTTTCATATTCCGATTGCCCCTCGGCCAGGGCAGCCCGCCCCGAGTCGATTTCTGCCTGGGCCTGGGACAGCTGTTCCTCTCCCTGAAGCCTGCCGGTCTCCAGGCGCTGTTTCCCTTCCGCCAGGGCCTGCTCTCCCGCCGCAAGCTGGGCCGCCGAGGCGTCTAAGGTCGCCTTACTCTGATCCAGCTGAGTTTTAGCCGAGGACAAAGCGCTCTCCTGAGCGTAAAAGGCTTCTTTCTGGGAGGCAAGCTCGTCACTTCCCGACTGATGGGCCGCCTGGGCCTGGGAGAGCTGTTCTTTCATGGCGGGCAGGGCCGGGTTGCTGGGATCTGACGCCTCTAAGGCGGCAATGGCCTGTTTTAAAGCTTCGATCTGGGCCGAGGCTTCGGCCAATTGAGCCTCGGCTTCGGCAAAGCCCGCCTCGGCCTGGGGTTTGGCGGCGTCAAAGGCCGCCTGGCCCGCCTGGTACTCGGCCAGCCCCGCCTCGTAGGCCTTGAGTCCCTCCTCGTACTGGGTTTTCCCCTCAGACAGCTGGGCCGCGCTCTCCTCTAAGGTTTTCTGGCCCTGGGCCAGCTCTGCCTCAAGGCGCTCCTTCCCCTGAGCAAGGCTTTCCTCACCCTCGGCCAGCTGTCCTTCGCTGTCCGCCAGGGTGGCCTCGGCCTGAGCGATTTCCGTATCAAAGGTGTCCTGGGCCTTTTTAAGCTCCCGCTTGCCCTTGTCGATCTCCTGCTGTCCCTCTCGGACCATGTCGCTGTAGCTTTCTTCAAGCAGCCTGTCCCCCACGGTCTCCAATTTCTCGGCCATGGCCGCCACCTGGGCGTCATAGTCAGCGTCGTAGCCCGATAAATCCTCGCCGTGGAAATCTCCGATGACGTAGGCCTCGGTGTAGCGCTCGGACTTAAACTCCGAGGCGCCGACCATCATGTAAAAATCGACGCTGCCGGTGCCCACGGTGGTGGAGCCCCGCTCGATGGACACGTACAGGGGCGAGCGCACGTAGCCCACCACGGTGTATTCCGCACGCTTTAAGGTATCGGTGACGGCGGTATCCCCGGTTTTATCCGCAAAGGTGATGGTACTGCCGATGGCGTAGGAGACCTTGCCCAGATCGTCCCCCATGATCTCCTGGACCTCCAGAACGCACTCATCCTCGGCCTTGGGCAGACGACCCGCCATGAGCACTGGCGCATTGATATCCCCCTCTGCGGGCAGACTGTAAACCTTGGCCACCGGCTGCTTCCCCTCCGCCTTCACCAGAAGATCCGCCGAGTAGGCCCCCTGGACCCGGGCCACACCCTGGGTCTCGCCGATGACCGCAATATCCTCGTCTGTAAAGCCGTAGGTGGAAACCAGCCGCAGATCCATGAGGTTCTGGGCAGTATAATACTGATCGGCGGTGTGCTTCATGCTGGGGCTGGTACTCTTAACCCCGCCAAAAAAGCTGACGCCCAATGCGATAATAGCCACAATAGAGAGAAAGCGGCTCAGTGATTTTTTGATTTCGCGCAGTGTATCCTTCTGTAATGCTCTCATGCCTTCACCTGTATTCGTTTTCTTAAACCTTATTTTAACATATTTTTCTGAAAAAAGTGTATAAAGAATCAATTATTTAAGGCATAACACATTGACGGCGGCAGCCCCTTAGGGCTATAATCATAGTAAACTGATAAATTTACTTTTAATCGGAGGTTTTCATGCGTATTTCAGCCAAAGGACGTTACGGACTGGCTGCCATGATCGTCATTGCCCAGGGCAACTACGACAGCGACACCATTCCCGTCACCGCCATCGCCGACAAGCTCGGTCTCTCAAAAATTTACCTGGAACAGGTTTTTTCTCTGCTCAAGCGGGCTGGCCTCGTCACCTCCATCAAGGGCGCCCAGGGAGGCTACAGGCTTACCCGGGAGCCTTCGGATATCAGCGTCTACGAAATTTTAGACGCCCTGGAGCAGGTGCTCTTCGAGCGCACCGAGGACAGTGTCCTGGAGCAGGCCCCTGCGGTGGAAAAGGCCATGCGCACCACCGTCTTCACCCCCCTGGACGAGGCCGTTCAGGCCCATCTCTCGGCCATCTCCCTGGAAGCACTGGTGACCTCCGCCGGCGCCCAGAACGAAAACTACATGTTCTTTATCTAATTGCGGCCTTGACCCCAGGTTCTGGGGCCAGGGCCTTTTTTAATGCCTCGCCGAAGACTTCAAAAAATGCGAAAGGGGCGGCCCTTCAGGCAGCCCCTTTCACATAAATAAGGAAAAGAAATGAAAAAGTATATATAAACCACCAATCCGATTGGTGAGTATCTGTCGTTTCCTTGACTGTGACTATAGTATACTGGGCGAATGTGATAGCTATGTGACAACAATGTGAAACCTGGTTTAATTTAAGTCTCTTTTAAGCTATGTCAAGCTGCGCCGTCCCATCCTGCACGGTGTCAGCCTCGGCTGTCACAACGGCCTGCTTTGTGCTATAATAGCAGAGGACTTTTTACACGAGGTGATAACATTGATAACGACACTCTATCTCATCCGCCACGGCACGACGGACAACAATATCGACGGCCGCTTCCAGGGCTCCCTGGACGCACCCTTAAACGCCCAGGGTCTGGCTCAGGCCAAATGTCTGGGAGAACGCTTTTCAGACATTCCCATCGACCAGATCTACACCAGCCCCTTAATCCGCGCCGTCCAAACCGCCGACGGCCTCAGAGGCGACAAGCCCATCGCCCTGCTGTCCATGAAGGGCCTGATGGAAATCGACGGCGGCGCCATGGAGGGCCTGACGGTGGCCGAAAACGACGAAAAATTCCCGGGACTCATGGACACCTTCAGAACCAATCCCCCGGCCTTTTCCGCCCCCGGCGGCGAAACCACAAGGCAGGTCTACGACCGCATGGTCAAAACCATCCAGACCATTGTGGCCCGCCATCCTGGAAAGACCATTGCCTGCGTCTCCCACGGCTTTGCCATCCAGACCTTTCTGTGCTGGGCCCACAAGACGCCCTTCGACGCCATGGCCCAGCACATTCTAAACAACACCGGCGTCTGCCAGTTTACCTTCGACGACGCCGGCCGGTGTACCATTGGCTTCATCGGCGACGACAGCCATCTGCCCGAGGAACTCAAATGCACCCAGCCCAGGGGCTTTGGCCCTGAGGGTGACCAGTAAGCCTACAATTTCAAAAAATACAAAATCCGCAGTCCAGCGCTGGCACTGCGGATTTTATATTTTTACTGGCTTTAATTAAACCATCAGCTCACAGATATTCTTTGAGAATGCCATGGGATCCTCGATGGGCATGCCCTCGATGAGCAGAGCCTGATCGTAGAGCAGGTCTGCGTATTTTTTAAGCTTGGCGTCATCCTTGGCTTCAAAGGCCCGCTTCAGGGCTTCAAAAACCGGGTGATCGCCGTTGATTTCCAGAATCTTGTCGGCCTTGACGTCGCCGCCCATGGGCTGGGCATTTAAGACCTTTTCCATTTCCAGAGAAATCCCCTCGGTGGAGAAGCACACCGGATGGTTTTTCAGACGGGCTGAGAGCTTGACATCCACAACCTTGTCCTTAAGGACATCCTTGAGGGCTGCCATGAGATCCTTGTTTTCTTCGGTCTTGGCTTCCGAGGCCTTCTTGGCTTCCTCAGACTGCTCGATGCCCAGATCGTCCTCGGCGACGGAGCGGAATTCCTTGTCGTCGTACTTCATTAAGCTCTTGAGGGCAAATTCATCCACATCCTCGGTGCAGAACAGCACCTCGTAGCCCTGATCCAAGAGCATTTCGATCTGGGGCATTCTGGCGATCTTTTCCACGCTGTCGCCGCAGGCGTAGTAGATGTACTTCTGATCGGTCTTCATGCGGCCGACGTATTCGGAGAAGGTGACCAGCTTCTTTTCCGAGGAGCTGTAGAACATAACCAGATCCTTGAGCTTGTCGGCGTTCATGCCGTATTTTTCGTACATGCCGAATTTCAGCTGGAGACCAAAGTTCTTGTAAAATGCCTCGTATTTATCGCGATCCTTGCGCTGCATGTCCATGAGCTCGGAGCTGATCTTCTTTTCGATGCGCTGGGCGATGGCGATGACCTGGCGATTCTGCTGGAGCATTTCCCTGGAAATATTTAAGGAGAGATCCTGGGAATCCACCAGACCGCGGACGAAGCCAAAGTAATCCGGCAACAGATCCTCGCACTTGTCCATAATCAGCACGCCGCTGGAGTAGAGCTGCAGCCCCTTCTGGTATTCCTTGGAGTAGTAGTTGAAGGGCACCTGGCTGGGGAAGAACAGCAGCGCATCATAGCTGACGACCCCTTCCACATGGCTGACCACTACCTTGGCCGGATCAGCATAATCGTAATATTTTTCCTTGTAGAAATTGTTGTATTCCTCGTCGGTGACGTCACTCTTATTCTTCTTCCAGATGGGCACCATGCTGTTGATGGTTTCCTCTTCATAGTAGGTGTCGTACTGAGGCGTGTAGTCCTCCTTGGCCTTTTCCTCCTCGGTGGCTTCCACCGGCGTCCGCTTTTCAACCTCCATGCGGATGGCGTAGCGGATGTAGTCGGAATAACGGCGGATCAGCTCCCTGAGACGGTATTCCTCTAAGAACTCGCTGTAGTTTTCCTCGTCGGTGTCGTCCAGCAGCGTCAGCACGATTTCCGTACCCACATCAGCCTTTTCAATTTCCTTGATGGTGTAGCCGTCGGCGCCCTGGGATTCCCATTCGTAGGCCTTATCGCTGCCATCAGCCTTGGTGCGAACCACGATATCCTTGCTGACCATAAAGGCCGAGTAGAAGCCCACGCCAAACTGGCCGATGATGTCGATGTCCTCCTTGACGTCATTTTCCGACTTGAATTTCAGAGAACCGCTGTTGGCGATGATCCCCAGGTTGTTTTCCAGCTCTTCCTCGGTCATCCCGATGCCGTTGTCGCTGATGGTCAGGGTGCGTTTTTCCTTGTCCGCCGCAATGTGAATGCTGTAGTCCTCACGGTTTAAGCCATTGCCCCCCTCGGACAGGTTTTTAAAATAACGCTTGTCGATGGCATCGCTGGCGTTTGAAATAATTTCCCGTAAAAAGATTTCCTTATTGGTATAAATCGAATGAATCATTAAGTCCAGCAGACGCTTGGATTCTGCCTGAAACTGCTTTTTAGCCATAATCTCCACTCACTTTCATTTTCTAGGTTTTAGCACTCAACCAATAAGAGTGCTAACAGTATTATGCCCATTTCCCAGAAAAAAATCAAGGGGTTTGGCAAATATTTTTGTGGAGCTCAGGTTTATTTAAGGACGGGTTGCTTAAGCCACCGCTCCCGATACAGCCGCACCATAAAGATGCTCCCTCTAAAGCACAGCTCCGCACACATGGCCATCCACACGCCGTGAAGCCCGAAGCGCAGCGATAAAAAATAGGCCAGGGGCAGGCGCACCGCCCACATGCTGACGAAGTTCATCAGACTTGGAATCAGCGTATCCCCCACACCCCGGAGGGCGCCGGAGATAACGATGGACGCCCCGTAGAGAGGCTCCGCAAAGGCTTCAATTCTAAGGACAGACACGGCGGCCTCCCGAACGGCCGCCTCCGTGGTCAGAATGCCAATTAAAAAGGGGGCCGCCAAAAACATGAAGATCCCCATAATCGCCATCACAAGCATCCCCAGCTTGGCACACAGCCTGCCGAAGGACCGAGTCATCGGCCAGTTACCCGCGCCGACACACTGCCCCGTCAGCACCGCCGCCGCATCCCCAAGCCCATAGCCCGGCATGTAGCAGAGGCTCTCCGCCGTCACTGCAAAGGAATTGGCGGCAATGGCCACAATACCTAAGGGCGCCACGATCCGAGTCGTCACCACCATTGCGCCGCACATGATCAGATTTTCAAAGCACACCGGCAGAGAAAGGCGCACGCCCCGTTTTAAGTAGCCCGCAATATCATAGGTCGCGCTGTCTTTTCGCAGGTGCAGCTTAGCCGAACGCACCAGAAGAAAATACTGCATCAGACAGGCACAAACCAACTCAGCAAGCCCCGTGCCCAGGGCGGCTCCTGCCACCCCCAGCCCTGCCCCGGGTACCCAGATATTATCTCCGAACAACAGCAGCTCCCTGGACGGAAAGATCAGGAAGAAATTGAAGATCACATCAAAGACACACATCAGCACCGACAAAATGCTTGGAATACGCATATTGCCGCTGCTCCTGAGCATCCCTGCGCCCAGGCTGTTCATGGATACCACCGGCAAAAACAATACATAAATGAGAAAATAGCGATGGCTGTCTGTAAGAATCGACGCCTCACCGCCAAGCCACTGTGGAAGCCTGCCTGCCACCAAAACGCCCAGAAGCAGCAAAATCACAGAAAACACTGCGATCGCCCCGAGGGCCAGCCGCAGGATCGCCCTGGCCCGCTCGTCTTTTCCCGCACCGATCTGCTGGGCCACCTGGACAGTAAAGCCCACCGTGGCGGCGGTGGCCACGCTGCCAAAGAGCCAGGTTGTGGAGGCCACCAGCCCGATGGCCGCTGAGGCCGAGGCCCCGATGCGCCCCACCATGGAGGCGTCAATGTACTGCATCAAAATCAAGGTCATCTGGCTGAGCATGGCCGGCAGACTGAGCCTCATTACAAATCTGAGCCTGTGGCCGAGACCAAGAGTCTTGTTTTCTCGTATCATTGTAAAATACTGTTCTGTTGTCATAGGCTAATCCCTTTGGTTCATAGGTTTTATAGCTCAAGTATATCCTTAGATGACAGCCATCGCAAATATTTATCGGTAATGCACCTGCATTTCTTTTATCTATGCTTCAAAGACGGCTTGGCCTTCACTGTAAAAGCTTCTGCGCACAAAATAAGGTAATAAAAAACGACCGTCAGCGCCGGGCTTTCGATTTCCCTCTGACGGTCGTCACATTTTTGATAAAGCTTATTTTCTAAACAGCGAAAATCCCTTTTTCTTATAGGGCTCGGTATGAATGTCCGTCACCGTGTAGCCCGTGGCGTCCACAGTATTTTTCAAAGCCGTCTCATCCAAAGCCGCTTCAGCAATGATCTCTGTTTTTCCCTTGGCATGGGAGGAGGTCACCTTTTTTACCTGAAAGGCCTTTCTGATCGCCTCATTGACATGGGATTCACACATTCCACAGGCCATACCATCCACGTTCATTGTTATTTTTACCATATCCTGCCTCCTTAATGCCGCACCGGGGACCTGCATCCTCGGGCAGCAGCTTCAATCGTTAGTTGTTTCTAATCGTAAAATCAGAATACACCTTTTTATGAAAAAATGCAATGGGGATGGCCTATTCTTTTGCAGGGGATGGGAGAAAAATCCAGCTTTTCAGCCACTTCCCAGCCTTCACCTTAAATTCTCAATAAATTTTCGTGTTACCCTTGACGAACCTTACCCTTTTCTTTAAAATTAGGTTTACAGTTAGTAAAAAAAACTAGCCGACGATCTTTATTTTAAAGGAGAAAAGCCATGAAACAACATACGTTCTGGGCTTGGGCTGCGGTTATTTGTTTTGCAATGACCATGTATACCGGTCACGCTCACAAGTAGGCGCGCGCAAAATTTCAAAGGAGGCATTACAATGAATTTCTTAAAATGGGATAAACTTGGATTATTTGCAGGCGGTGTATTGTTCGGCACTGCTGGTTTAAAAATTTTAGGCAGCAAGGACGCCAAAAAAGTCTACACCGGCTGTGTGGCTGCGGCGCTGAGAGCCAAGGACTGTGTTATGAAGCAGGTCACCACAGTTCAGGAAAACGCCGAAGACGTTTTAGCTGAAGCCATTTCCATCAACGAAGACCGCGCTGCTGAAGAAGAAGCAAAGGTTTGTCAGGAACCGGCAGCAGTTACAGAGGATTAATTTAAAGGGGGGGGGCAGCTCATAGTCTGAGCCCCTCTTTTTTTAAGAGGCATTTTTATGGAATTTACAATCAAACACGAGATCAGAGGACGTCTCCGCGTCCACTGTCACAAACATCAGATGAGCTGTGACGAGGCGGACATCCTGGAATACTACCTGACACATCTGCCCGGTGTCAGCAAGGCCAAGGTCTACGAAAATACCGCCGACGCTGTCGTCACTTTTGCCGGGGATCGTCAGGCGATTCTCGACGCTTTGGCAGGCTTTCATGCCGAGGACGTCGATCTGCCCTCCAATGTGCTGGACAGTTCCGGCAGAGCCTTAAACGCTGAGTACAAGGAGAAGCTCATTCAGAAGCTTTTGATGCGTCTGGGCCGCAAGCTCTTTCTTCCCCTGCCTGTCCAGACGGCCATCACCGCCGTCTGCTCTGTCAAGTACATTGCTGCAGGTCTCAAGAGTCTTGCCCACCGCAAGCTGGAGGTTTCTGTGCTGGACGCTACGGCCATCACCGTCTCCATGCTCCGGGGCAACTTCAGCACCGCCAGCTCCGTCATGTTCCTTCTGGGCATCGGCGAGCTTTTAGAGGAATGGACCCACAAAAAATCCGTCAGTGACCTTGCCCAGAGCATGTCTTTAAATGTCAGCAAAGTCTGGCTCAACAGAGACGGCCAGGAGGTTCTGGTGGCCGCCGACAGCATTGTCCCCGGCGATGAAATTGTCGTTCACACCGGCAACGTCATCCCCTTCGACGGCACGGTTGCAGACGGTGAGGCCATGGTTAACCAATCCTCCATGACCGGTGAATCCCTGGGGGTTTACAAGCAGAAGGGCAGCTCCGTCTACGCCGGCACCGTGGTTGAGGAGGGCAGCATCACCTTCTCTGTCCGGGAAACCCGCGGCGCCACCCGCTACGAAAAAATCGTCTCCATGATCGAGGAAACTGAAAAGCTGAAGTCCTCCTCCGAGAGCAAGGCTGAGCACCTGGCGGATAAGCTGGTGCCCTACACCTTGGCGGGCACGGCCCTGACCTGGCTGCTGACCCGAAACGCCACCAAGGCTCTGGCCGTGCTCATGGTGGATTTCTCCTGCGCCTTAAAGCTGGCCATGCCTGTCACGGTGCTTTCGGCCATTCGGGAGGCAAGGAGCTACGACATCATGGTCAAGGGCGGCAAATACCTAGAGGCCTTTGCCGCGGCGGACACCATCGTCTTCGACAAGACCGGCACCTTAACCGAAGCCAGACCCACCGTCAAAATGGTTGTTCCCTTTGGCGGCAGGGATGCCGACGAGATGCTGCGGGTTGCCGCCTGTTTGGAAGAACACTTCCCCCACTCCATGGCCAAGGCCGTCGTCGACGCCGCCAAGGAGAAAAAGCTGGAGCACGAGGAAATGCACTCCACCGTCAACTACATCGTCGCCCACGGCATCGCCTCAGAAATCGAAGGACAGAATGTCATCATCGGCAGCCATCACTTTGTCTTTGAGGACGAACACTGCACCGTCCCGGAAGACGAACAGGAAACCTTCGATAATCTGCCAGAGCAGTACTCACATCTGTTCTTGGCCATCGACAGGGTTCTCGCCGCTGTCATCTGCATCGAAGATCCCCTGCGTCCCGAAGCCCCGGCCATCATCGCTGGACTCAGAGACGCCGGCGTCGACAAGCTGGTCATGATGACCGGTGACAGCCGTCGTACTGCTGCGGCCATCGCCGCCCAGGTGGGCATCGACGAGTACTACGCCGAGGTGCTCCCCGAAGACAAGGCCAAGTTTGTAGACAGTGAGCGCAAGGCCGGACGCACCGTCATTATGGTTGGCGACGGCATCAACGACTCCCCGGCGCTGTCCGCCGCCAATGTAGGCATCGCCGTCTCCGACGGCGCCGAGCTGGCCCGGGAAATCGCCGATATCACCATCAACCAAGGCCACCTGGATACCCTGGTGACCTTGAAGCATCTCAGCAATGCGCTGATTCGCCGCATCGACCGAAATTACAGACAGATCGCCACCATCAACACGGGCCTGATCCTTCTGGGTGTCTTCGGCATTCTCATGCCCACCACCTCGGCCTTCCTTCACAATATGTCGACCCTGGTCATCACCCTAAAGAGTATGAAAAATCTGCTGTAAACCAAATTTTTAAATAAAACTCAAAACGGATCGCTACTGTACTGCGATCCGTTTTTTATTTGTCTGTTTAAATTAAAGTTAAATCCCATCTTCCGCAGAATCTGCCCAGGGCCCTCATGCAAATCGGCTCCAGAGCCTGGAGGTCCACACCGGCCACCAGAAGATTCAGCACCATGGACAACCGTCGGCCCGGCGCCGCAAAGCCGCCGTCGGCGGTGACAGGGATCCCGGGACCCAGGCTGCTGAGCTTTAAACTTCCCGTATCCTCTGCCAAAGTCGCCGCCAGCTTTAAATGTCCTGGCACACAGCCCGGCAGCGCTGCCACTTCCGCACTGATATCCTCCAGAAAGCCTGTAAGATACTCCCGCCAGACCTCCTCCGGCACAGCCTTACTGCTTTCCAGGTGCGCTTCAAAGGTAAAGGCCTTAAAGGCTGTGAATGCCGGCGTCTTATTGGTAGTTGCCATAGGTCTGGGCCGTCTCCACCATGGTTCTGGCCAAATCGAGGTCCATATTGGCCGGATATTCGCAGCCTGTGGCCAGCACAAAGCCGCCGTCTTTTTTGTAGGCATCGATCTGTTCTTTGCACTGCTTGATGAAGTCGTCCTTGCTCATGACCATCATTTCCCCGGGATCGATGTGACCCAGCAGGGTGGTCTGATGACCGTATTTTTCCTTGAGCTCTGCCATGGTCTCACAGTCATCCGGCAGGTAGAGGAAGGAGATGAGCTCCGGCTTCATGCGCTTGATCTGAACGTCGAAATAAATACCTTCACCGCAGTTGTGGATCATGACCATTTTTCCGGCGCCGTGAACCAGCTCAGCAATTTCCTCCACGTAGGGACCTTCAAACGCGTCCCACATTTCCTTGCGCATGATGGTCTTGGAGGCAAAGAGGGTATCCAGCATGATGGCGTCGGCCCCGGCTTCGATCAGGGCCCTGCAGTATTCCTTCAGGGTATCGGTGATGGTCCTTAACGCCTTGTGGATCTTGTCGGGATACATGATCAGATCCATAAACATGAGATCGTGGCCGCGCATCATGCCCAGAATTCCCAAAGGCCCAAAGACAAAGGCGACCACCGGCTTCTCTGCGCCCCGGGCCTCCACCAGCTTTTTCACCAGCTTGATGTGCTCGCTCATCCTAGGTGTTTCCCTGGGGTTGATCACCGGCAGGGTCTCGTAGTCCGCCTCGGATTTCAAAAACTTCTCATCGTGATCCGGGCTGGCGGCCTGATCCTCGTAATAGCGCATCTTCATTCCCCAGTCAGCGGCCTCCACCGATAAATCCACCAGACTGCAGATACAGTCCACCTGCAAATCATCGGTGGCTTTGATGATGGCCTCGGCGCATTTATCCGTATTCTTCGTCCATTCCTCGTAATCACAGCCCACATAATTTCTGGAAATGCTGTTGATCAGCGGATAAACCGGCACGTGGTCTGCCTCTTGATGGGTAATGGTCAGGGTCATTCTCTCTCTTGAATTCATAATTCTCTCCTCACTTCAATTTCATTGACAATTTCCTGATCTCATTATAAGGTTGTAAACTTTTTCATTCTTGTGGAAAAGCATGGTTTTTGGTACTTCCTTGATCAATTTCTTCCTAAAACAACATCCCTTCCCAAAGATTTCCGGTTTTTTTGGTAGATTTTAGCGGTTTATAAAAGATTTTTGTGCAGATTTATCTTTTCCTTTCTCTGCTATTTAAATTATGCTATGCTAAAAAAATATGATATGCTGCCTGCGCTTGGCTTGCACCCAAAGCGAATACCCTTAAGCCTACAGCGGCTTTACAGAAAGGATTGACCATGCCCTACCCCAAAGTTATCTTTTTCTCCGGATTTTTAGGCTCCGGAAAAACCACCCTGGCCAGCGTCACCGCCCGACTGCTCACCGACCAGGGCAAAAAACTGACCATCATCATCAACGATGCCGCCAGCAATGGCGTCGATGAAAAATATTTAAAAAGTCAGGGCTACCCCATCGAAGGCCTATCTGGCGGCTGTATCTGCTGCAGCCAGGCCGCCGAGATCGGCAAGGCCCTGGACAAGGCCCGTGCCACAGACTGTGGCTACATCCTCATCGAGCCCTCGGGCACTGCAAGTCCCTCGGCCCTGCTAAAGGTGCTTAAAAACAGCGGATGCCCCGAGAACCGCTTGTTTCACATCACCCTGGTGGATCCTCTGCGAGCCGAGGCTCACTTCGCCGTCCTGGAGCCCTTCTTTGCCACCGCCCTGCCCATCGCCACCGCCGCCGTCATCCCCAAAATCGACATGGCCGACGCGGCGATGTTGGCCTTTGCCAGAAAGGTGATCCGCGATCATAATCCGGAGATTCCGGTGTTTGAGATGGACCTGCAGGCTGGGCTGACGGAGGGGTATGCGGGGTTTGTCTTGAAATTATAAGTCTTATACCCTGCTATTTACAAAAACTAAAGGGTTCTATAATCATCTATAGAACCCTCAGGATGTAGACAAAGTCCCGGCAAAAGCCGGGCTTTTCTACATTTGCAACC
>JAUNGS010000091.1 GCA_030524435.1 Eubacterium sp. | reverse complement strand
GCATGGGCCGGCCCATCGACGGCGGGCCGGAGATCCTGGCGGAGGAGTACCGGGACATCAACGGCCTGCCCATGAACCCGGCGGCCCGGGACTACCCCAACGAGTTCATCCAGACCGGCGTCAGCACCATCGACGGGCTGAACACCCTGGTCCGCGGGCAGAAGCTGCCCATCTTCTCCGGCTCCGGTCTGCCCCACGCCAATCTGGCGGCCCAGATCGCCCGGCAGGCCAAGGTGATCGGAGACGACACCTCCAAGTTTGCCGTGGTGTTCGCCGCCATCGGCATCACCTTTGAGGAGTCGGAGTTCTTCGTCAGCGAGTTCAAGCGCACCGGCGCCATCGACCGGACGGTCATGTTTTCGAACCTGGCCAACGACCCGGCGGTGGAGCGTATCTCCACGCCGCGTATGGCCATCACCTGTGCCGAGTACCTGGCCTACGAGCTGGGCATGCACGTGCTGGTTATCTTAACAGACATCACCAACTACGCCGAGGCCTTAAGAGAGGTTTCCGCCGCCCGTAAAGAGGTGCCGGGCCGCCGCGGCTACCCGGGGTATCTCTACACCGACCTGGCCAGTCTCTACGAGAGAGCCGGCCGTATCCGGGGCAAGAAGGGCTCCATCACCCAGATTCCAATCCTCTCCATGCCCGAGGACGACAAGACCCACCCGATTCCCGACCTTACGGGCTACATCACCGAGGGTCAGATCATCCTCTCTAGGGAGTTGGACAGAAAGGGCTTAGAGCCGCCCATCGACGTTCTGCCTTCCCTGAGCCGTCTCAAGGACAAGGGGATCGGCAAGGGCAAGACCCGGGAGGACCACTCCGACACCATGAACCAGCTGTTCTCGGCCTACGCCAGAGGCAAGGAGGCCAAGGAGCTGGCGGTGATCCTGGGGGATGCCGCCCTGTCCGACGTGGATAAGATCTACGCCAAGTTTGCCACAGCCTTCGAGGAACGCTACGTTTCCCAGGGCTTTGAGACCAACCGCACCATCGAGGAAACCCTGTCCATCGGCTGGGAGCTCCTCTCCATCCTGCCGAGAACCGAGCTCAAGCGTATCAAGGACAGCTACATCGACGCCTATTGCCCTGCCGCCCAAAACGACGAAACGGAGGCCTAAGCCATGGCTATTCGAGTAAATCCGACCCGGATGGAGCTGACCCGGCTGAAAAAGAGGCTGACCACAGCCACCCGAGGCCACAAGCTCCTGAAGGATAAGCGGGATGAGATGGTTCGCCGTTTCATGGGGTACATCAGAAGAAACAAGGCCCTCAGGGAAGAAATTGAGGCCAAGCTGGGCGCCGCCATGGCCAGATTTGCCATCGCCGGCGCCCGCATGGGGGACACCGCCGTGGCCGAGGCCCTGCTGTCCCCGGCTCGAGAAGCCGAAATTGAGCTGGGTAAGCAGAACATCATGAACGTGGACGTGCCCACCATTCGCTACAAGGCCTCCGAGGAGACGGCAGATCTGCCCTACGGCTTCGCCTTCACCTCCGGAGAGCTAGACGGCGCCGTGCTGGACATGGCCTCGCTGTTGCCCTTGCTCATCGAGCTGGCCGAGGTTGAGAAAACCTGCAACATGCTGGCCGATGAAATCGAAAAGACCCGTCGCCGGGTCAACGCCCTGGAGCATGTGATGATCCCGGAAATGACCGAGACCATCAAGTACATCACCATGAAGCTGGAGGACAACGAGCGCGCCAACATCACCCGCCTGATGAAGGTCAAGGACATGATGGTGGACGAGCGGGTATAAATTAAATAGAATTCTTAGAGATCCCAACGATCAGAAAGAGCTGGTTGTTGGGGTCTTTTTTACGTCGTGAAAAATCTCATCAGAAGACATTGCAAAAATTATTAACCCAACCTTAATCCCCACATAAATCTCTTGAGTACGCCTAAAAATATTGATATAATATAGGGGAAAGGAGCACCCCTATGGGGAAGGAAGACAGTGTATTAAAACAATTTTTCAAAGATAACAACCGGTTTGCAGACCTATTTAACCAGACACTTTTCAAGGGCAAACCCGTTATCGATCCCAGGAAGCTCACAGACATGGACACTACCCAGGCGGAAATTATTCCGTTAAAGGCGGGGTCCGAAAAAGTAATTCAAAAAAGCAGGGATGTAGCCAAGCTTTATAACAATGAAATCGAACTGGTAATTTTAGGGTTAGAACATCAGCACCAGGTACACTATGCCATGCCCGCAAGGGTTATGTTATACGACGCCCTGACCTATGAAGGTCAGTATAAAGAAATAGCCAAAGAACACCGCAGACAGCGGGATTTAACACCGAAGGAATGGCTAAGTCAGTTTTCAAAAACCGATAAGCTGATGCCGGTTGTCACCCTGGTGGTCTACTACGGAAGGGATCCCTGGGACGGCCCTAAGGATCTAAGAGATATGTTTAGCGCCACAGGCCCTTTTAAGGATCTGGCGGGAAACTATCCCATGAACCTTATCGAAGTTAACGCTATCAAAGATGTAGAAGCCTACGAGGACGACCTCATGGCATTATTTGCCTTTGTAAAGTATCAGAAAGACCAAAAAAGCCTAGAGCAGCTGATCGCCGCCCACAAGCAGTATTTCAGCAGTGTATCCAGAGAAATCTACGCCACCATCAGGAATGTTGTAGATATGCATGATATGGATGGGTATATCAAAAACGAAAACGAGGAGGGAAAGATCAATATGTGTGAAGCATTGCGGCAGATAAGAGAAGATGGCATCAGGATCGGAGAAAAACGAGGCATCGCCCTTGGGGAAAAGCGTGGTATTGCTCTTGGAGAAAAGCGATATGCGCAAAAGATAGCTAAACAGCTGTTAAAGAAGCATCAACCTATTCCTTTTATTGCTGAAATTACCGATTTGAGTGCTGAGGAAATCGAGGATATCAAGCGAACAATGTAAACGAAGGGGCAGGGCCACAGCCCTGCTCTTTTCGTATCGA
>JAUNGS010000033.1:26105-26784 GCA_030524435.1 Eubacterium sp. | reverse complement strand
CGAAAATCGTCGTGATTTTAATGGCGTTCTCTTGGCAGACCTGCATGATTTTTTCTGCCTTCTCCCAGGCCGTGATGGACTCCCCGATGGGCATCAGCGGTGAGATATAGCGCATTTCCAGGGCCTTGATCAGCATTTCAAAGAAGATGGTCCCCTCGTCGGCCCCCATGGCCTCAAGGACCTCCTGGCGCCGTTTACGCCCAATGCCGCCAATCTCTCTGAAGGCCAAAAGCCCCTGGGTGTTTCTCAGATCCTTCATGGTTAGCTCCCCTTTCTCTTTTTAGGTAAAAAAAGCAGGGGCCGTCCGCAGACAGCCCCCGTTTGGTTGTTTTTTGATATAGGCACGCTCTAATCGCTGTTAAAGCTGTCTTGTTTTAAATTATACCATAAATGCGGCTTTAAGCGCCAGCGCTATGTTTTTATTTAGTCTCGCAGCTGGGCACCCAGGGTGTCCTTGAGCTCGTCTAAAATGGCGCTCATCACCGGATTGATGTCCTCGTCGGTGAGGGTTCTCTCGGCGTGGCGGAACAGGATGGAGTAGGCCAGGCTCTTTTTGCCCGCAGGAATCTGTTCTCCCTGGTAGACGTCGAAGAGCTCTACCCCTTCCATGATGCCCGTGTCGTGCTTGGCGATGATAGCTTGAACCACAGCCGCCGGAACATCCGCATCCAGCACCAGG
>JAUNGS010000033.1:0-26095 GCA_030524435.1 Eubacterium sp. | reverse complement strand
CCGTGAATTTGATGTCGGATTTCTGAAGCTCTGCCAGGGCGTCGAAGTTCAGCTCACAGGCATAGGCCCGCTTGGGCAGATTGTAGCTCTTGACCACCACAGGGTGAATTTCTCCCAGGTGACCCACAACCTGATCGCCGACGGTGATCACGGCCTTGCGGCCCGGATGGTAAACCCCGGGGCCATCCAAGGTAAAGACGGCGCCTGTGATGCCGGAGCGGTCAAGGAGCAGCTCCACAACGCCCTTGAGGTCAAAGTAATCCATGTCGCCGTAGCCGGAGATGACCAGGTGCTTTTCCTCGATGGGCAGGGCAGCGGCGTCGGGATTTTTGTGGTAGGTCTTGGCAAACTCGAAGAAGCGTCCCCTGGGGTTCTTGTGGTTGTTGTTGACGCTGATGACCTCCAGCTGGTGGCCCATCAGGGTATTTCTCATGATGCTGTTTTCCTCACCCAAGGGATTGATGATTCTCACCAGATCCTCGTCGGCGTCGATGTTCATGGCCGCAATGCGGTTGACGCTGGTGAAGGAGGTGGTCAGGGTCTGGTAGTAGCCTGCACCGATTAAAAAGGCCTGGAGCATATCCTGGTATTTCTGAACTGGAGTTTTGCCCCCTACCAGGGTTGTGCCGCCCATGATGGTGCTGGGGATATTGTTGTAGCCGTAGATTCTGGCGATTTCCTCGGCCAGATCCTCCTTGATTTCTAGATCCTGGCGGTAATCCGGCACCTTAACCGAGAGGATGCCCGCACCCTTCTTGGTGACCTCAAGAAAGAGGCGTCTGAAAATATCTGCCATCTCGTCTTCGGAAATGTCAATGCCGATGAAGCGGTTGATCCAGGCGGTGTCCACCTCAATTTCCCTTTGGGTGGTGGGATTTTTGTAGACGTCGATGATCCCTGGCAGCACCTCGCAGGCGCCGATTTTTTCAAAGAGATAGGTGGCTCTGCGGGCAGCGGTCATGGCCAGGTTGGGGTAAATGCCCTTTTCGTAGCGGCCGGAGGCCTCGGTTCTCAGGCCCAGCTTCTTGGAGGTCAGGCGAACGCTGGTTTTGTCGAAGCAGGCGGATTCCAGAACGACGTACTCGGTGGCCTCGGTGATTTCGGAGTTGGCCCCGCCCATGACGCCGGCCACGGCCACGGGATAGCTGCCGTTGGTGATCATCATCATGGAAGGGTCGATGGCCCGTTCCTTGTCATCCAGGGTGACCACGGTTTTTTCCGGATTGTCGGTTTTGACGACGATGGTGTCGGAATTCAGGCTCTTGTAGTCGAAGGCGTGGAGGGGCTGACCCAGCTCCAGCATGACGTAGTTGGTGACGTCGACGATGTTGTTGATGGGGCGGACGCCGCTGTTTAAAAGCTTGAGCTGCATCCACAGCGGTGAGGGCTCGATCTTCTTGACCTTGAACATCTTGGCCACGTAGCGGGGACAGCGTTCGGTTTCGACACCGACCTTCAGGAGGCCTTCGATGGCGTCCACCGGAGTCTCTTCAGGGTAGAGCTCAACCGGCGCAACCTTTTCGTTTAAGGCCGCCGCCGCTTCCCTGGCAATGCCGTAGATGGACTGGCAGTCGCCGCGGTTGGCGGTGAGCTCCACGTCGATGATGGTGTCGTCCACCCAGAGGAGGCTTTTGACGTCGAGGCCCGGCTCGGTGCCCTCGGGCAGGATATAGATGCCGTTTTTGACCTCCGGCGAAAACAGATCGGTGTTCATGCCCAGCTCTTCCACGGAGCAGAACATGCCGTAGGACATGACGCCTCTGAATTCGGTGGCGCCCATTTTGGTGCCGCTTGCGATGACGGCGCCCTCCACGGCCACGGGAACCACGGCGCCCTCAAAGACGTTGGTGGCGCTGGTGATCACCACTCGCTCCCCGCCGTCGCCCATGTCCAGGGTGCAGACCTGAAGCTTGTCGGCGTCGGGGTGCTTTTCAATTTTTGTGATTTTTCCGGTGACAATGCCGGAAACCACGTCGCTGACGGCCTCGATGGTTTCAACCTTGGTGCCGGACATGGTCAGGATATCGCCGAAGGCCACGGGATCCTGATCGATATGAACGTATTCTTTTAACCAATTTAATGATACTAGCATGGGAACCTCCTATTTGAATTGTGTCAGAAAGCGCATGTCATTTTCGAAGAGCAGGCGCAGGTCGTTGATGCCGTACTTCGTCATGGTGACGCGGTCCAGGCCGATGCCGAAGGCAAAGCCGCTGTAGACTTCGGGGTCGATGCCGCAGTGGCGCAAAACGTTGGGGTGAACCATGCCGCAGCCCAGAAGCTCGATCCAGCCGCTATTGCCGCAGACACGACAGCCCTCTCCCCCGCACTTGAAGCAGGTGACGTCCATTTCGGCGCTGGGCTCGGTGAAGTAGAACTGGTGGGGTCTGAATTTCGTCTTGATGTCCTCGCCGAAGAGCTTTTTGGCAAAGAGATCCAGGGTGCCCTTGAGGTCCGCCATGGTGATGCCCTTGTCGATGACCAGGCCCTCCATCTGGTGGAAAACCGGAGAGTGGGTGGCGTCGATCTCGTCGGCGCGGTAAACCCGGCCCGGGGAGATGATTCTCAGGGGCGGCTTTTTGTCCATCATCACCCGCACCTGTACCGGCGAGGTCTGGGTTCTTAAAACCACGTCGTCGTTGTAGTAGAAGGTTTCCTGAAGGTCTCTGGCGGAGTGCTCCTGGGGCATGTTCAGGTAGTCAAAATTGTAGCGGGACCACTCGATTTCCGGGCCGTCGGCGATGGAAAAGCCCATGCCCAGAAAAATGTCCTGGAGCTCGTTGATGATTCGGTTTAAGGGGTGAAGGTTCCCGGCCTCCACGGCTTTTCCCGGCAGGGAAACGTCGATTTTTTCATTTTCGATGGCGGCCATCATGGCAGCCATCTCCAGGCTTTCCTTTTTAGCGCTGATCTGCTGCTCAATTTCCTCCCTGACCTCGTTGGCCAGCTTGCCGATGACGGGGCGCTCTTCCTTGGACAGCTTGCCCATGCCCTTGAGGGCGGCGGTGAGCAGCCCCTTCTTTCCGAGGTATTTGACACGGACATCGTCTAAGGACTTGGCGTCGGTGACGCTTTTTAGATCGCCCAGACAATTTTCCCGAATGCGTTGTAATTCTTCCTGCATGATAATCTCCTTTTTTAAACTTATATGACAGAGGGAGGTCCCTCCGATTTTGCTGATTTCAGACAATAAAAAAGCCCTTTACAAGCGTAAAGGACGAAAAATTTCCGCGGTACCACCTTTGTTACCGGAGATCCTCCGGTCACTCCTTGGCATAACGCTGCACCTGCGCCGGCGGATAATAGCACTGCGTTCCCCGTCGGAACTCCGGAGTGAACTTCGGCAGCTTCCTTCCTGAAAACCTCTCAGCACCGTTTTCTCTCTGTGAGGAAATGAAAAAGCCTACTCTCTCCATCATAGTCTTTGTTTTTATCGTTGTTAAAGGCCCCTGAGGCTTCGGGCCAGATCGTACATCAGTATTCCCGAGGCCACCGAAACGTTGAGGGATTCGGCGCTGCCGTACATGGGAATCTTGTACAGGGCATCACAGTGACTGCCCAGAGCTTCGGACATGCCCTTGGATTCATTGCCGAGGATCAGTCCCACGGCGCCGTGGCGGCCAAGGTCCTCTGGCAGGGAGGTCTGCCCCGACAGGGCGCTTCCCAAAAGAAAAAGGCCCCGGGCCTTGAGGGTCAGAAGCGCTGCCTCAAGATCTTCGGTCTGGACAACCGGCAGGTGAAACAGCGATCCCATGGCGGCGCGCTGAACCTTGCCGCTGTAGATATCCGCCGATTTCCTGGAGCAAATCACCAGATCAAAGCCCGCCGCGTCGGCGGTTCTGATGATGGTGCCCACGTTGCCCGGATCCTGAACATCCTCTAATATAACACAAGTTTGAAGTTTTTGCCCGCTTTTTTTGAAAAAATTGTCAAAAATTTTAGCGTCCGCCGGGTTTTTCCTGGCGACGCAGAGGATGCCCTCGGGCATCTTCTGCTCCGAGAGGGCTTCCATCACCGGCTGGGACACCAGGTGATATTCAGGACAGGCCAAGGTCAGCCTGGCCCGCAAATCTTCGGACAGGGCCGCCATTCTGTCCGGCGTCACAAAGATCCGTTTAAGGGGAATTTTCCAGGCCAGGGCCTCCTCGAAGAGCTTGAGACCCTCAAAAAAATACAGGTCCTCCCGGTCCCTGTACTTTTTCTGCTTGAGCCTGACGGTATCCTTGACCAGGGCGTTCTGCCTTGAGGTGATCTCCATCCTACTTTCCTTCCCGGGACAGCCGCTGAATCTCGTTGATGGAGCCGTTGTCCCCGATGACCACCAGCTTGTCGCCGCTGTGGATTTTGTCCGTGGCCAGCGGTGAGATATTGAGCTTGTCCAGGGTTCTGATGGCGATGACGTTGATGCCAAAGGTCGTTCTGAGGTTTAAGTGCTCCAGGGTCTGATTATCCCACTCCTTCGGGGCGTCCACCTCGACGATGGCGTTTTCGGAGTCCAGCTCCAGCATGTCGATGAAGTCGCCGGTGTAGAGATTGTGGGCCACCCGCTCGCCCATGTCGGCCTCGGGGAAGAACACCTTGGTCACCCCCAGCTTCAGGAGCACCCGCTCGTGCTGGATATTGCTGGCCTTGCCGTAGACCTTTTTAATGCCCAGCTCCTGGGCGTTGATGACCCCCATGATGCTGCTGTTGATATCGGCGCCCACGGCCACCACCACCACGTCCACGTTTTTTAAGCCGATGGACTTCAGGGCGTTGATGTCGCTGATATCCGCCTGGACGGCAAAGGCCACGTCGTTGGCGATTCTCTGCACCCGGTCGCTGTTTTTATCCACGGCGATGACGTCGGCCCCCAGCTCCGCCAGGGAGGTGGCCAGGGCCATGCCAAAGCGGCTGAGGCCGAGGATTCCGTATTGTTTTTTTCTCATAATCTCTCCTTATCCAATCATTACATTGCCCTGGGGCAGATGGAACTCCCCTTTGTTTTCGCGCTCGCGCCGCTCCGTTCTGGACAGCACAAAGGCGATGGTCATGGGGCCGACACGACCGATAAACATGCCAATCATCAAAACGATCTTGCTGGCGTTGTGAAGGCTTCCCGTGAGGCTTCTGGTCAGGCCGACGGTGCCGTAGGCCGAGAAGACCTCGAACATCAGGCTTTCAAAGTTTACCCTGGGCTCAAAGACCATCAAAAGCATCAGCATGGTAAAGACGATGAAGACGCCGATGAAGAAGATGCACAGGGCGCGCTTTAAGGTGGCCACGGGAATGGTTCTTCTGAAGCAGGTCACCTCTTTTTTGCCCATGAGGACGGAATACAGCGCCGTCACCGACAGCGCCAGGGCGGTGACCTTGATCCCGCCGGCGGTGGAGCCCGGCGAGCCGCCGATGAACATTAAGGCCATGGTCAAAAGGGTTGAGGGCGCCGTCATGCCGGTTTGGCTGATGGTGTTGGAGCCCGCGGTTCTGGGGGTGATGGCCTGGTAGAAGGAAGCGTAGAGCTTGCCGTACCAGGGCAGATTTCCCATGGTCTCAGGGTTGTTGTGCTCAAAGAGGAAAAAGAGCAGGGCCCCGCCAAAAATAAGAATGCCCGTGGTCAAGAGCACGAGCTTGGTGTGGATGCTCAGCCGTCTGCCCCGCTTGAAGTTCCACAGTTCACTGGTGACGGCAAAGCCCAGGCCGCCAAAGACGATCAAGGCGCAGACCGTGATGTTTAAAAGGCCGTTGTTGACGTAGGGCTCGAAGCTTCTGTAGCCGCCGATGAGGTCGAAGCCGGCGTTGCAGAAGGAGGAGATGGAGTGCCATACCCCAAAGTAGATCCCCTTGACAAGGCCGTACTGCGGAACGAAGACCCAGGACAGCAAAACCGCACCGATGCCCTCGACGAGAAAGGAGGAGCCAACGATGTACTTCGTGAATTTGACGATGCCCTCCACCCGATCGGAGTTCACCGAGGACTGGAGCAGCAGCCGATCCTTGATGGTGATCTTCCGGCCGGCGATGACAAAAATAATGGTCATTAAGGACATGAAGCCCAGGCCGCCGATCTGGATCAGCAGGATGATGACAATCTGCCCAAAGACGGACCAGTAGGTGCCTGTGTCCACCACGATCAGACCGGTGACGCAGACGCTGGAGGTCGCCGTAAACAGGCAGTTCAAAAAGCCGGGGCTGTACCCCGTCGCACTGGAAATGGGGAGATTGAGCAGCAGGGCCCCCGCGAGAATCACCAGGGCAAAGCCAAACATCAAAACCTCGGCGGGAGACCGCCTCCTGAAAAAGCCATCGGCCCATTTTCCATTTTTATAATACCGTGCCATAATTTCCACCTTTCAGGTCATTTCTCTTGTGGCAATTATTTTACCACTGTATAGGAAAAAATCAACCTTTTTTTGCGCTCAGAGACTTTCCCATCGCGACTTTCCCAGGTTTTTACATGAAAATACCCGCAGCCTGGTGCTGCGGGTGTGCTGTGCCCTCTGGTTTTAATCCTGATGGCGGTAATTTTCGTCGATTTTGACGATATCGCTGCGTATTTGAGCGAAAAGGTCCTCCAGGCTGTCAAATTTGATTTCTCCCCGGATTTTGACCTTGAAGGTTAAGGTCATGGGGCTGCCGTAGATCATCTCGTCGAAATCGTAGATATAGGTTTCAATGCTGTAGGGATGCTTCTCAAAGGTGGGGTTGAAGCCCAGGTTTGTCAGGCCGTCGTAGACGCCGTCGGGCAGTGTAACCTTGGTGTAGTAAACTCCGCTGCTGGGCAGAATCACCTTTTGGGGCAGGTGGAGATTCGCCGTGGGAATATCGACGGTGTGGCCCAGTCCCTTGCCCCGGACGACGTCGCCGGAAATGGCGTAGTCCCGGCCCAAGTATTCAGGAACCTCGTCCACCCTGCCGCTGCTGATGAGCTCCCTGATCAGAGTGCTGCTGACGGAGTGATCCGCCACAATGCAGGGCGGAATCACCGTGACCCCAAAGCCAAAGTGCCTGCCCAGGGCCTTCAAAAGCTTGATATCCCCGGCGCCCTTGTAGCCAAAGGTGTAGTTAAAGCCCACCACCACATGGCCCACATTGTATTTTCTCAGCAGATAGCCTCCGATGAAGTCCTCGGGGGAGGCGTGCATCAGCGCCTCGGTGAAGGGGTTTAAAAAAACGTAGTCGATGCCCATGGCCTCCATGATCCGAACCTTGTCCGCATTGGTTGAAATGAGCCAGGGGGCGTAGGAGGGGAAGATCCGCCTTAAGGGATGCTCGGTGAAGGTCATCACCCCGCTGACCCAGCCCTCTTTTTTTGCGATGTCGATGGCCGACTGGATGAGCTTCTGATGTCCCAGATGAATGCCGTCAAAAAAGCCCAGGGCCAGGACGATTTTTTCTCCGTTGTATTCTTTTTCTGTCATATCACACCTCATACCAAAAGCTTGACGGGCTTGACGCAGGGATCCTCCTCCCCGGCGCCCGCCGTAAATTTGCCCATGCCGATGAATTCGCCGTCGGCATAGAGCTTCACCAGCTCTCCCTCCGAAAGTCCGGAAAAATCGCCGCAGACGTTCCAGGGATAGAGGGCGTTGCCGTTTCTCACAAAGCGGCTGCCCCGGTCGGTGGCCGTCACGGTCTTAAACTGCTCCAGACCCCAGTGAACGGGCTTGAGGGCAGCATCCAGCCTGTCCTCCGCCGCCAATTGCTCCAGGGCCTCCAGGCTCAAAGCCTCGTCTATGGTGAAGCTGCCCACCCGCTCCCGGTACAGATTGCCCATACAGGCGGGAATCTGAAGCCGCTCGCCGATATCCCGGCACAAAGAACGAATATAGGTGCCCTTGGAGCACTGCACTCTGAATTCAGCCCGCTTCGGCAAGGTCTCCTGCTGGGTGGCGGTGATTTCAGAGATGGAAATGGGCCTGGGGGCAATTTCAACAGATTTGCCCTCCCTGGCGTACTCGTAGAGCTTTTTGCCATCGACCTTCAGGGCCGAGTAGATGGGCGGCACCTGCAGGGTCTCGCCCTCGAAGGCTGCCAGGGCATCCAAAAAGGCCTCGGGGGTCAGGTGGTCCCAGGGACCCTCGGCGACGACGGTGCCGGTGATATCGCAGGTGTCGGTGGCCTGGCCAAAGAGGATCTCTGCCCTGTAGCACTTGTCCAAATCCGACAAAAACTGAACCATCTTTGTGGCCCGCCCCACGCAGAGCACCAAAACACCCTGGGCATTGGGGTCCAGGGTGCCGGTGTGGCCTATTTTTTTCGTTTTTAGGATTTTTCTGGCTTTAAAAACCACGTCGTGGGAGGTCATCCCCGGCGCCTTGTAAATATTCAGATAGCCGCAGAGCTCACCCATTCTCAGATGACCTCTGCTTTTCGATAAGGGCTCTGAGCTCCTGCTTCAGGACCTCCAAATCCCCTGAATAGGTAAATCCCGCCGCCCGGATATGACCGCCGCCGCCGTGGGCCTTGGCCAGCTCGGAGACGTCGATGTTGAAGGGGGACTTGGACCTTAAGGACACGCGGTATTCGCCGTTGTCCACCTCCTTTAGGGTGGCCGAGAGCTGGACGCCGATGGTGTTCATGCCGATGTTGGCGATGTCGTCGGTGATGTTTAAGGGGCCGCCGTACTTGGAAATATCCTCGTAGGTCAGAAGAATCCAGGCGATGGTGTTGTCGGCAAAAAGGCGCATGGATTCCACGGCCTTGCCGTAGAGCTTCATCTGAGAATAGCTCTTTTCGCTGTGAAGCCTTTTGGACAGCACGGCGAAATTCGTCTTGAGCCTGTAAAGCTGGCTCAGGATCTCATGGGTTTCCGAGGTGACATTGGAGAACTGGAAGCTGCCGGTGTCCGTGGAAATGCCCGTGAATACCGCGTCGATCATCTCTTCGTCCAGGGGGATTTCCAGGGCCGTGGCAATGCGGTAAACCAGCTCCGCCGTGGCCGAGGTGATCTCGATAAAATTGACGTCGCCGTAGGCCTCGTTGCTCTTGTGGTGGTCGATGACCGCCAGAACCTTGTGGTCCGGCAGCTGCTTCGGCTGGTAGGTGTGATCTAAGGTTGAGCAGTCCAACAGGACGATGACGTCGTAGGCGGCTGCCAGATGCTCATTGAAATAGCTGATTTCCGAGAAAAATCTCAGCTTCTCCTCCACCGGGGTGTCGATGTAATAATCCACCGTCTTCCCCATGGCCTTTAAGGTTTTGCCCAGGACAATGACGGAGCCTATGGCGTCGCCGTCGGGCTTGTTGTGGGCCAAAAGCAGAAAGGTCTCGTTGTTTTTAAGGGTTTCAATCAGCTGGGTTGGAACTTTCTTCATCCGTGGTCTCTCCTTTTTTAAGACTGGCCAGAATGCTGTCGATGTGCATGCCGTACTCGATGGAGTCGTCCAGCTTGAAGGTCAGCGCCGGAATGGAGTGTACCTTTAAAACCTTGCCGAGATTGGAGCGCAGAAAGCCCTTGGCGCGATCCAAAAGCGCCAGCACCTCCTGCTTTTCATCAGCGCCGCCCATGACACTGACAAAAACCTGGGCTGTCTTTAGGTCTGGGGCCGCCTTGACCCGGGTAACGCTTAAGGTGTCTCTGTTGAGGCGGCTGTCCTTCATTTTCTGCTGGATGATCAGGCTCAGCTCCCGCTGAATCTGGCCGTTGATTTTTTCAATGCGATGTGATGCCATAAAAGCACCTCCTTTTTATCAAGGTCCGGCGCTGCCGCCGGACCATACTGAAAGGCTCCAAAATCGTGACAATTTTGGAGCGCTTCTAAAGCTTTAAGCGAGGCCTAGAGCTCTCTGGCTACGGCCTCCATGACGAAGGTTTCGATGACGTCGCCAACCTTGACGTCGTTGAATTTATCGATGCCGATACCACACTCGTAGCCTGCGGCAACCTCCTTGACGTCGTCTTTAAAACGGCGCAGGGAGGCGATTTCACCCTCGTAGACGACGATGCCGTCGCGGATGATGCGGACCTCGTCGTTTCTGCCGATTTTGCCGTCGGTGACGTAGGAGCCGGCGATCATGCTGCCGTTGGGAATCTTGAAGACCTCGCGGACCTCGGCGCTGCCGGTGACCTTTTCCACGAATTCCGGCGCCAGCATCCCTTCCATGGCCTTCTTGACGTCCTCGATGGCGTCGTAGATGACGCGGTAGAGACGGATATCGACCTCTTCGGCCTCGGCGGCGGCCACGGCGTTTTTATCCGGGCGGACGTTGAAGCCGATGATGATGGCGTTGGAGGTGGAGGCCAGCATGACGTCTGTCTCGTTGACGGCGCCGACGGCCCCGTGGATGACATTGATTCTGACGTCCTCGGTGTTGAGCTTTTCCAAGGACTGCTTGATGGCCTCGATGGAGCCCTGGACGTCGGCCTTGATGATGATATTGATATCCTGGATCTGGCCGTCCTGGATTCTGCTGAACAAATCGTCCAGGGATACCCGCATTTTCGCCTGACGGGCGTCCTTTTCCATTTCCTGGCGTTTTTCCGCCAGCTGACGGGCTTCCTTTTCGCTTTCCAGGACGATGAAGTCGTCACCGGCGGCGGGGATGTCCGAGAGACCGGAGATTTCCACCGGAGTGGAGGGGCCGGCCTTCTTGATGCGCTTGCCCTTGTCGTCGATCATGGTACGGACCTTGCCGTAGGTGGTGCCGGAGATGATGGAGTCGCCCACGTGGAGGGTCCCCTGCTGAACCAGAAGGCTGGCTGTGGCGCCCTTGCCCTTCTTGACCTGGGCCTCGATGACGCTGCCCCTGGCGGCGCGCTTGGGATCGGCCACCAGCTCGCCCATTTCGGCAACCAAAAGGACCATTTCCAGCAGGGTGTCGATGTTTTCGCCCTTCTTGGCGGAAACCGGCACGGCGATGACGTCGCCGCCCCACTCTTCAACCACCAGGTTGTGCTCGGTGAGCTCCTGCTTAACCCGTTCGGGGTTGGCGCCTTCCTTGTCGATCTTGTTGATAGCGACGATGATGGGCACCCCGGCGGCCTTGGCGTGGTTGATGGCCTCTACGGTCTGGGGCATGACGCCGTCGTCGGCGGCGACGACCAGGATGGCGATGTCCGTGATCTGGGCCCCGCGGGAACGCATGGCGGTGAAGGCCTCGTGGCCCGGGGTGTCGATGAAGGTGATGGACTCGCCGTTGATGGTGACGGTGTAGGCCCCGATGTGCTGGGTGATGCCGCCAGCCTCTCCGGCGGTGACATTGGCTTTTCTGATGCGGTCTAGGAGGGAGGTTTTACCGTGGTCGACATGACCCATGACGGTGACCACCGGCGGTCTTTTGACCTCGTTGCCCGTGGAGGCTTCGTCGTACTCTTCCAGAAGCTTTTCGACAACGTCTTCCATCTTGACGGCCTTGACCTCGTAGCCCAGCTCGCTGGCGACGATTTCCGCCGTGTCGTAGTCGATCTGCTGATTGATGGTAGCCATGGTGCCGGCCATCATCAGGGTTTTGATGATTTCGGTGGCGCCGACATCCAGAATTTCAGCCAGCTCGCCGACGGTTAAAAGCTCAGGAATTTCAAAAACCTGATTTTTCAGCTTTTCAGATTTCTTTTCGTCCTTCATCTTTTTGTAGACGCTGCGGGCGGTTTTGCCCTTTTTGCTGTGGTCTCTGACCTTGGCGGGCTGATTCTGCTGCCCCTGGCCGCCGTTCTGGCGCTTCTGTTTTTTGCCCTTGCCGCCGGCGGGACGCTGTTCCCCCTGGGAAGCCTGGTGGCCCTTATCCCTGCCGCCCTTGGCGTTGTTTTTAGCCTTGGCTTCGGCAGCTTTAGGAGCACCGCCCTCTTTTTCCTTCTTGGGTGCGGGCTTTTGCTCTGCCGGCTTTTTGGGCTTTTGGGCTGCCTTTTCCTGGGGCTTTTCGTTTTCTGCGCCCTTTTTATAGCTCTTTCTGAAATTTTCAACCTGTTCTTCGGTTAAAGCGCTCATGTGATTTTTCACGGGAATATTATGCTTGTTTAAGATGCCAACGAAATCCTTGCTGGGAATTTCGTATTCATTGGCTAACTGGTAGACTCTTAATTTTGACATAGAATTCCTCCCTTCGATTTTTTAATTTTATTGGTTCATTGTTCTCTCCATAGCTGCTTTTTATTGACTACAGCAGCCGATCTTTTATTTTTTCGCGGACGTCGGCGACGACCTCATCGTCGATGGCGCGTTTAAAAGCTTTTTCAAGAATGTTTTTCTTTAAAAAGGCGTCGACGCACTGGGGCTTGCCGCAGATATAGGCGCCCCGGCCGTTGGCCTTTCCTGTGGGATCGTAGGAAACGTCGCCCTCCTTGGTGCAGACAAACCGCATCAGCTGCTTTTTCTCTATTTTATCGTGGCATACGACGCAGGTTCTCACGGGCATTTTTTTCATGGCTTCCTCCTGTTTCCTCGGTTGATTTTGATTTTCAGGCCTGGGGCCTGGTCTGCAGGTTTATTCCTCGTCAAGGCCGTCGGTCATGACGAGATCGTCCAGAATGTCGGCGCTCTCCTCAAAGAGCTGATCGTCGTCATCCAGGCTGATGTTGAGAACCGCATCCAGATCATCCTCCATGGAGCCCAGAATATCGTCCTCTTCGGGGACGGCGGTGTATTCCTGCTCGAAGTCCGGATTTTCCTCCAAAATCTTTTCGTAGGAGGTCTTGTTCTTGATGTCGATTTTCCAGGAGGTCAGCTTGGCGGCCAGGCGGACGTTCTGGCCCTCCTTGCCGATGGCCAAAGACAGCTGGAAGTCGTCGACCACGGCGATGGCCGTTTTTTCACTCTTGTTGACGAGGATTTTTAAGACCTTGGCCGGGCTTAAAGCGTTGGCCAGGTATTCCTCGGGGACCTCACTGTACTTGATGATGTCCAGCTTTTCACCGTTGATTTCGTTGATGATGCTCTGGACGCGGATCCCCTTCTGGCCGACGCAGGCGCCCACGGGATCCACCGAGGGGTCGTTGGCCTTGACGGCGATCTTGGTTCTGGAGCCGGCCTCCCTGGAGATGGAGACGATGTCCACAACGCCGTCGTAGATCTCTGGCACCTCGGATTCAAAGAGGCGCTTCACCAGCCCCGGATGGGTTCTGGACACATTGACCTGGGGACCCTTGGTGGTCTTTCTGACGGCCAGCACGTAAACCTTCAGGCGCTGACCGGTCTTGTAGACTTCGCCGGGCACCTGCTCCGAGGGGAGCATGGCCGCTTCCCCGCTGCCCATGTCCACGTAGACCACATTGCGCTCTACCCGGGTGACCAGCCCCGTCAGCACCTCGTCCTGACGCTCAAGGTACTCGTTGTAAATCAGGTTGCGCTCGGCCTCCTTGATTCTCTGGACGATGAGCTGCTTTGCATTCTGGGCGGCAATACGGCCGAAATCCCGGGGGGCAAAGGCCTTTCTGTAGGTGTCCCCCACCTCGAAGTTGGGGTCTGTCTTGCGGGCCTCCTCCAAAGAAATCTGCAGCTGCGGGTTTTCCACCTCGTCGACGATTTCCTTGGTGGCGTAGACGGTGATCTCGCCGGTTTCCCGGTCGAGGCAGACGTCCACGTCCTCGGCACTGCCGTAGTTTTTCTTGTAGGCCGAGGCGATGGAGACCTCGATGGCCTCGATCAGCTCTTCCTTGTTGATATTTTTTTCGATTTCCAGCGCATCCAGCGCTCTGATAAATTCAGCATTCATCTTAATCTGCCTTCCTAAAATTCAATTTCCGGCGCAACCTTTGATACGCTCTCCATGGCGACGGAAAAGCTTTCCCCACCCTCTAGGGTCAGGGTCAGGGTTTCTCCGTCGTAGGCCTGGAGATGGCCGGTGTGCTGCTTGCTGCCGTTGATGGGCGCGTAGAGACTCGCCGTCACCAGCTTGCCCATATTTCTCTGAAAGTCCTTATCCTTCTTTAAGGGGCGGTCGATGCCCGGGGAGGACACCTCTAAAAAATAGCTCTGCTCGATGGGGTCCTTTTCGTCCATGAGATCGCTGAGCCTGCGGCTCACGGCCTCGCAGTCGTCGAGACCGACGCCGCCCTCCTTGTCGATATAGGCCGTCAGCACCCAATCCCGGCCGGATTTTTCAAAGGTAACGTCCACACAGTCGTAGCCCATGGCCTCGATGACCGGCGCCATGAGCTCCTCCAGCATTGCTGCCTTGGATTGTTTTTTCATTGCTTTACCTCACTTCTATTTTTCCGGAAAATACACAAGAGTGGGTTACCCCACTCTTGTGAAAGTTCTATGCTTATGTCCACAACCTTAAACCGCAAGAATTTCTTCTTCCTTTTCCTTCAAAACGCCGTCGATGCGCTTGACTTCATCGTCGGTGAGCTTCTGGATTTCCTTTTCGCCGGTGTGCATTTCATCCTCGCTGATGAGGCCTTCCTTTTCGGCGTCCTTGAGATCCTGGACGGCCTTTCTGCGGATGTTGCGCATGGCGACCTTGCACTCCTCACCGTATTTTTTGGTGAGCTTAACCAGCTCCTTACGGCGTTCCTCGGTTAACTGAGGAACCACAAGGCGGATGATCTTGCCGTCGTTGGAGGGGTTGAAGCCCAAATCGGCGGTGAGAATGGCCTTTTCGATGGCGGAGATGCTGGTGGCGTCGTAGGGCTGCACCGTGATCATTCGCGGCTCAGGCACGGCGACGGTGGCCAGCTGATTGATGGCCGTGGGAGCGCCGTAGTAGTCCACCATAACCTTGTCGAGAATATGGGGATTGGCGCGGCCCGCCCGCAGTGTTCCCAGGCTGTCGCCAAGGTTGTTCAGAGCCTTTGTCATTTTATCCTGTGCTGTGCTTTTGATTTCCTCTAACATTATTTTACCTCCTCAATGATGGTTCCGATTCTTTCGCCTTCGACGGCCCTTAAAATATTGCCGGGCTCGTCAAGGCCGAAGACGAGAATGGGAATATCGTTGTCCATGCAGAGGGTGATGGCCGTGGAGTCCATGACCTTGAGTCCCTGGTTGATAACATCGATATACGTTAATTCGTCGTACTTCTTGGCGTTGGGGTTGACCTCCGGATCATCGTCGTAAACGGCGTCCACGCTCTTGGCCAAAAGAATGATTTCAGCATCGATTTCCGCAGCCCGCAGCGAGGCGGTGGTGTCGGTGGTGAAGAAGGGATTGCCGGTGCCCGCCGCAAAGATGACAACGCGCTTCTTTTCCAGATGGCGGACAGCTTTTCTTCGGATATAGGGCTCTGCAATTTCCTTCATTTCGATGGCGGTCTGGACTCTGGCCGGAACGTCCATCTGCTCCAGGGCGTCCTGGAGAGCCAGGGCGTTGATGACCGTGGAGAGCATGCCCATGTAGTCTGCGGTGGCCTTGACCATGCCTTCTCCGAAGCGTCCTCTCCAGAAGTTTCCGCCGCCGACGACAATGGCGATTTCCACATCCTTCTCAAAAACCTCCTTGACGGCCTCGCAGATGCGCTGTACCGTGGGCGGATCGATACCGAATCCGTTTTTCCCTGCCAGGGCTTCGCCGCTCAGTTTAATGACAATTCTCTTATACTTCGGTTCCATGCTGTCCCCCTTTATTTCCTTTTTAATAGATTATACCTTAAAACAGCCTGCTTTTCAATAGAGGGGCAGTTTTCTCCCCCAGACTGTAAAAAAAGAACACTTTCGTGCTCTTTTGCAAAAAGAATTTTCTCTTAGATGAATTTATCATACCACATTTTAATTCAGGGTTCAAGATTAAAATGTAATTTACATCAGAAATCTCGGGCCCAGGATTTTTATTTCGAAAGCCCTCGGGTTTATGCTATAATTTTACGGTGACTTGGCCCCAGGGGGCTTAGTGACAGCGAGTAAAAAACGATTCAGGAGCATCACCATGAAAATACGCTTTGCCAATTTAAAAGACCTTAAGGCCGTCGCCTCCGTGGAGGCGGCCTGCTTTCCCGAGGCGGAGGCCGCAGACGAAAAAGCCTTTGCCTGGCGCCTTGAGACCTTCCCCGAGAGCTTTCTCGTGGCGGAGGATGACGATGAGCACATCGTCGGCCTCATCAACGGCGCCGTCACCGACCAGAAAGCCATCACCGACGACCTTTTTGAGGCCGGCGGCGGCCACAACCCCGAAGGCGCCTATCAGAGCGTCTTTGGGCTGGCGGTACTGCCGCAGTGCCAAAATCAGGGCATCGGCGCGGCCCTGATGCGCGCCTTCATCGAGCTGGCCCGAGCCCAGGGCCGCTGCGGGGTCATTTTGACCTGCAAGGCCCAGAAGCTGGACTACTACGGCGGCTTCGGCTTTGAAAATCTGGGCGTGTCCGCCTCTGTCCACGGCGGGGCCCTCTGGTATGACATGCTTCTGGGCTTTGAAGGGCCTAAAAGCTCAGTGATCCTTCAGGTTTCGCCTTATCAGGAGGACGATATTTCTCAGATGATCGACATCTGGAATGAAATTGTGACAGATGGCGTGGCCTTTCCCCAGATGGAGACTTTGAGTTTAGATAGCGGCCGCAGCTTTTTTGCCCAGCAGTCACACTGCGGCGTCGCCCGGGACACCGCCACCGGCGAGGTCGTCGGCCTCTACATTCTTCATCCCAACAACCTGGGCCGCTGCGGCGACCTCTGCAACGCCAGCTACGCCGTGAAAAAGGGACTGCGGGGCTGCCGCGTCGGCGAAGTCCTGGTCAAGGACTGCCTGGTGCAGGCCAAGGCCCTGGGCTTTAAGATTCTCCAGTTTAACGCCGTGGTCAAAACCAATACGGCGGCCTTAAAGCTTTATCGCAAGCTGGGCTTCACCCCCCTGGGAGAAATTCCCGGCGGCTTTTTAATGCGGGACGGGCATTACGAGAGCATCATCCCCCATTACAAGACGCTGTAGCTTATGGAGATATCGTGTGAAAAACAAAGCATCCCGAGGACACTGCGGTCAGGCCGCCATCCTCGGGATGCTTTTTATGCGTCTAAAAGTAAAATACCCGCCCCCAGCAGATTGGGGCCCACGTGGGCGCTGAGGGTGGAGTCCACCTCGCCCTCGTACAGGGCCTCGTAATCTGGCAAAAGCTCGGTGTACAGCCCCTTAACCGCTGCCATTTCGTCGGGACAGCCGCCATTGGCCACCATGATTTTGCAGCGCTTCCCCGGCTGAAAATGACCCGCCGCCAGCGCCGCCATTTTCTGAAGGGACTTTTTGCGCCCCCGAAGCTTGGCCACGCTGACCAGCTGCCCCTCGGCATCGAAGGAGATGATGGGCTTGACATTCAACAGGGTGCCGGCAGCGGCGGTGATTTTTCCGATGCGCCCGCCCTTTTGAAGATACTCCAGAGTGTCCACACTGAAGTAGACGTGGGTGTTTTCGATCAGTCTAGGAATCAGGGCCTTAATGGCCTCAAAGCTCTCCCCGGCCTCAATGAGCTCGGCCACATGCAGGGCGATGGCCCCGGTGCCCAGGCTGCCGCTTTTGGTATCGGCGGCATAGACCTCCAGGCCCTGAAATTGTTCCCCGGTGAGCTTGACGAGGTTGTAGGTGCCGCTCAGGGCGCTGGATAGGCTCAGGGCGAAGACCTTCCTGTAGCCCTCGTCGTAAATTTTTTGGTACAGCCCCTGGACCTCCTGGGGTGAGGGCAGGGAGGTTTTGGGCAGCTCCGCCTTAATCCTTTGGCAGACCTCCGCCGGGGTGATGTCCACGCCGTCGGTGTAGGTTTTGCCTTCGAAGGCAATTTTTAAGGGCAGCACGTGGATATCGTGCGCTTCAATGAGGTGCCTTGGGATATCTGCACAGGAATCCGTCAGCACTGCGATTTTTTCTTTATTCATGGCGATGCGCCTCCCTTGTGAATTTCTGATTGGCCTCGTGCATCTGATGAAGCAGACGCTCCACGGTATCCATGCCCAGCTTCAGGGTGTCAAAATCCTTGGGATCCGTGTTCTTCATGACCTCGGCGTAGCGGCTTCTGATGATGCCGTCGATGGCCTCCATGGCCGCAGCGCCCCTTTCCGTCAGGGCGACCAGCACCACGCGCTCGTCGCTTTTGTTTCTAAAACGGCGGATGAAGCCCGCCTGCTCCAGCTTTTTGCACATGTTGGAGGTGTTGGCCGGATTGAGGTGGAGCCTGTCGGCCAGGGTTCCCACGGCCAGGGTTTCGGATTTTTTAATCTCCGTTAAAACCCGGCTTTGAAGCAGGGTGAGGCCCTGCTCCCTTAAAATATCAGAAAAAAGGGCGTCGACCTCCGCCGTGACGTGTCTGATATAGTCGATGAGGGTGTCGGTGAATTTTAGCACCTGATCAATATACATCAAAGGACCTCCCTTTCCGAGGATTTATATTTAATTCATAATATATTTACACTACATATAATAGTGTTTAAATCCCAATTTGTCAATGGCAGCTGTAAGGCGGTGGATCCGCCGCGAAGGGAGATAGGAAAAAGTTTGCTTCAACTTACTTTTTTAAAACTTTTTAAAGCAAGGCGTGATACACTTGGTTTCTGAAAATTTACATAGAAAGCAGGTAGAACAATGAAAATTGCATTTTACGATACACGACCCTACGACAGAGCCTCCTTTGAACCCCTATTAACCGAGGCCGGCCACCGGGCCAGGTTTATTGAAAACCGTCTGGATATTCATACCCTGGACTATGCCCAGGGTGCCGACGCCATCTGTGTCTTTGTCAACGACAAGGTGGACAAAGCGGTTATCGAGGGGCTGGCCGCCCTGGATATCCGGTTGATTCTGCTGCGCAGCGCAGGCTACAACAACGTGGATATGCAGGCGGCCCACAAGCACGGCATCCGCGTCTTCAGGGTGCCGGCCTACTCCCCCGCCGCCGTGGCCGAGTACGCCGCCGCCCTGCTCTTATCCGTCAACCGGAAAACCCACAAGGCCTACGGCAGAATCCGGGAGTTCAACTTTAACATCGACGGCCTGACGGGCATGGACCTTTTCGGAAAAACCGCCGGCGTCGTCGGCACCGGCCGCATCGGCCAGATGATGATCGATATTCTCAGGGGCTTCCACATGAACATCATCGCCTACGACCTCTACCCCAATCCCAATTTAAACGTGGATTACGTCTCCTTGGACGAGCTGATGCGCCGCTCTGACATCATCTCCCTCCACTGCCCTTTAACCGATGAAACCCGGCACTTAATCAACGCCGACAGCATTGAAAAAATGAAGCCCGGCGTGCTGCTCATCAACACCTCCAGGGGGGCTCTGGTGGATACCCAGGCCCTCATCGAGGGGATTAACGCCCAGAAAATCGGCGGCGTCGGCCTGGACGTCTACGAGGAGGAGGACAGCTACTTCTTCGAGGACTGGTCGGATAAGATCATGAAGGACAGAGATCTGGCCAGACTCATCACCTTCCCCAACGTGCTGCTGACCAGCCATCAGGCCTTTTTAACCAGGGAGGCCCTGGCCCAGATCGCCCGGACGACCCTGAAAAATATCGAGGACTACGAGGCCAATCAGAAAACGGACAACGAGATCTGCTATCTCTGTCAGTAACTGATACACAATCGTGAAAGCCCCTTTAAAAGTCTGTACGGCATATTCCCGTACAGACTTTTTCATTTGTTTTCAGATAGTTTTTACCTAACCTGTGCTATAATGCTTTAATACTAATACTGTGGGAGGGTCAATTTATGGCACAGGACGCCAAGCATACCATTTTAAAGCAATACTTTGGCTACGACAGCTTCAGAGAAGGCCAGGAGCGGCTCATCGATACCATTTTATCCGGACGGGATGTTCTGGGAATCATGCCCACGGGGGCTGGAAAATCCATCTGCTTCCAGGTGCCGGCCCTTTTGCTGCCAGGCCTGACCCTGGTGATTTCGCCCCTGATTTCCCTGATGAAGGATCAGGTGGAGTCTCTGACGCAGTCGGGTATTCCAACGGCCTTTATCAATAGCTCTTTGGACACCGAAGCCTATGAAAAAACATTGGAGGGGCTGCAGCAGGGGCTTTATAAAATTTTGTACATCGCCCCGGAGCGCCTCAGGGCCGAGGGCTTTGTGCACCTTATCCGAGGGCTGACCATCTCCATGATCACCGTGGACGAGGCCCACTGCGTCTCCCAATGGGGCCAGGATTTCAGGCCCTCCTACCTGGAAATAGACCGGTTCGTCAAGGGCCTGAATTACAGGCCTATTCTCTCGGCCTTCACGGCCACGGCCACAAGTCAGGTGCGCCAGGACATCACAGCCCTGCTGGCTCTCAACGACCCCGAGGTGCTGGTGACAGGCTTCGATCGCAAAAACCTCTATTTTGAAGTTCGGCATCCCCAAAAGAAAATGACAGCCCTGCTGGACATCTTGGATGAGCGCCGGGGAAAAAGCGGTATTATCTACTGCGCCACCCGAAAAAACGTCGAGGCGGTCTGTGAGGCTATCTGCGCCGAGGGCTATCCGGCGGTACCCTACCACGCCGGCCTTCCCGATGCTGTGCGCCGGCGCAATCAGGAGCTTTTTATTTTTGATGAAAGGCCTATCGTCGTGGCCACCAACGCCTTTGGCATGGGCATCGACAAATCCAACGTTTCCTTTGTCGTCCACTACAATATGCCCGGAGATCTGGAGAGCTACTACCAGGAGGCCGGCCGGGCGGGCCGTGACGGCGAGGCGGCGGACTGTATTCTTCTGTACAGCGGTCAGGACGTCAGAACCCAGCAGTTTCTCATCGAAAGGGGCAGCCGGGATGCCGAGGATCCCGAGGCCGACGCCGTTTTAAAGGCCAGAGACCGTAAGCGCCTTAAAACCATGACCTTCTACTGCACCACAAACGACTGCCTGAGGGGCTACATGCTCAAGTATTTTGGCGAGACGGCGCCGGTCTGCTGCGGCCACTGCGGCAACTGCAATACCCAGTTTGAAACTCTGGACATCACCCTGGAGGCCCAGAAGATTTTATCCTGCATCAAGCGCACCGGGCAGCGTTTTGGCATCAAGGTGGTGGCCGATACCCTGCGGGGCAGCAAAAATCAGCGCATTTTAAGCCTGGGCTTCGACAAGCTCTCCACCTACAATATCATGGCCGAGGTCAGCGAAAAGCGCATCCGGGAGATGATCAGCCACCTGGCGATGGAGGGCTTTATCCAAATCACCGACGACGCCTACCCGGTGCTGCACTTTGGCCCCCGGGCCAGGGCGGTGCTCTTCGACGGGGAGCGTGTTGAAATGCGGCTGCCCAAAGAAAGGACGCCCAAGGCAAAAACGGCCGCTGGCAAGGACAGAACCTCTGGAGACGCTGCGGAGAACCCGGCACTCTTCGATCGCCTGAGGGCTTTAAGGAGCCGTCTGGCCGCAGCCCAGCAGGTGCCGGCCTACGTAATCTTCTCCAACGCCGCCCTGGCGGATATGAGCCGCCGCCTGCCTAAAAACGACAACGAATTTCTCGAGGTCTCGGGGGTGGGCAAGGCCAAGCTCGAGCGTTACGGTCAGGATTTTCTCGCAGAGATCGCAGCCTGGCTTCAGGAGCAAGGGTAAATTTAGCTTTTTTAGAAAAAACAGAGCCGAAGTCCACGGCAGTCGTGGCCTTCGGCTCTGTTTGCGTATTACACTTTTTTAAAAGTCTCCAGGATATCTTCGATCTGATCTCGGATATCTGGAAAGGCGATAAAATCCGGCATCCTCCCGGTCTTATCACCGATGCATTTTTCCATCCAGACCAAGTCGTACCAGCGGTCAAACTTATAGCCGATGGCCTCAAAGCGTCCGGCCAAACGGTAGCCCAGGCTTTCGTGGAAAAGAATGCTGTTTCGATTGAGGTAAGGGTCATCTGCAGCCCTGGGGCTGGCGATGGCGGCACAGAGATTGACGATGCTCTGGCGCTTCAGGATCTCCTCAAGGGCGAGGTACAAGCGCTTCCCGATGCCGCCCCGGCGGCTGTCCTCCGCCACGTAAATCGAGGTCTCCACCGACCAGTCGCAGGCCGAGCGGCCGATGAAGGTCGTGGCGTAGGCGTAGCCCAGGATGCCCCCGCCTTCTTTGGCCACAAGATAAGGGTATTTGTCCAGGGTGGTCTCTATCCGACGCCTGAAGTCCGCTTCCGTGGGGACGTCGTACTCAAAGGTGACGGCGGTGTTTAAGATATAGGGGGCGTAGATATTTAAAAGCGCCGGCGCGTCGCCGGGGCTGGCAATGTCTATCTGCATTGGGCTTACCTCCAGAGAGCTTTTTAGGTACCGGATTTATACGGCATTGTCACATCATAGCACAAGGGCCTCCCCCCTTGTCAACTCCTTAGTGATTTTCAGTGTAGAGCTGGGCCTGCCGCAGCACACCGGTTTTGTCCAGGATGCCCAGCACCGCCCAGGCCACGATGGAGCCGCCGGCGGTGGAGATTAAAAAGGGTACGACGTAGGCATAGAAGGCGATGTCCCCGGCGTTTTGTCCCATCAGGAGAATCGCTACGGGGTAGGCCGCAAGGCCGCCGATGACGGCTGTGCCAAAGACCTCCGCCATACAGGTCGGCAGGAGCTTCGGAAGCTTTTTATAGACGATGCCGCAGAGCAGGGCGCCAAACATGCTCCCCGGAAAGGCCAAAAGGCTCCCCAGGCCAAAGAGATTTCTGAACAGGCTGGCCAGAAAGGCCACGGCCACACCGTAGCCCGGTCCTAAAAAGACGGCGCAGATGATGTTGACCATATGCTGCACCGGTGCGCACTTCGAGCCGAAAACCGGCACGGAGAAGGTGCTTCCGGCCACAGCCACGGCGATGAGTACGCCGGCGAGAACCAATTTTTTTACACGTGTTTGTTCCATGATTTACACTCCTTTGTGATTGTTTTCCCGCTGCCAGAAGGCAGCCCACGCTGTGCGTGGCGGTCGAAGCTTTGTGGCTTCCTCTCACGCCGGAACACGGCTTCCCATCGCAGATAATCCCTTCATTTCCAGGGCGCTCCCCCTCGAAATATAGCCTTAAAGGCCCGGGCACTTCCCTCCTTTACCTTAAAAATCCATGATACCAGGGGCAAAAGGTCTTTTCCCCCCCCATATCATTTATATATAAAAAAACAGAGACGCCGGGCGCCTCCGCTTTTTTCGCGAAGCTTTCCCTACGTTGGCATGATCCAAATCAGGTCGACGGGTCGAAGACATCTTCCTCTCAGCCCAGCCGGGCTCCCCGAAGCTCAGTCATATCATTTAAAATTCCTGTTTAAGCCTTTTTGGCCTTTTTTCCGCCTAGGGCTAAAATCAGACCCAGGGCAATGGACAGATAGGCCGCCATGACGATCTGGTATTCCCCCGGCAGCAAGAAGGAGATGGTGTGGGCCGGAATCCAGAAAAAGGGAATGGTCTTGGCCATGGTGAAGCCCAAAAGGGTTGACCAGTCGATCTCCCCGGCAATGCTCCTCAGATTAATGGGGCCCCTGCCCGCATACTTCATGGCGATGGCCGTGTCGGTGACCTTGTGAAAGACCATCATGGTGGGACAGAAGGTGCAGTTGATCATCACACTGCTGAAGAAGGCAAAGAGAAAGCCTGTGCCCTCTCCGGGTAAAAGTCCCAGGGTCATGGCGGCGGTGACACCGCCGGCGTACATCTTAAAGAGCAGGGCCAGCACCGCCCCTAAAAATCCCCAGACCAGCGCCCTGGGCACGAGGCCCGCCGGCAGGGTCCAGGCCTTCAGGTTGATTCTCATGGCGATGAGCTCGCCGACGGTGGCCAGCAGGGCAAATTTTATAAAGCCCATGATGTAGGGGTGGGCGGCGGTGGCTGCCTTAAAAACCTCCCGCCAGGCTGGAACCACCAGCATCGCCGTAAAGCCGAGGACAATCACTGCACAGCCCAGGGGGATCAATTGCTTTTTCATTAAACGCTCCGTTATCTTTTATTTTCAGCATGGCACTGAATTACTCTTTAATATAGCACAGCGCTTAAAATGGGGTCAATAGATTTTGTAAATCTTTTCATTCCCTTAAAGTTTTTTATTTAGGACTTTACAGCGTCTCAAAAAGCCGGTACAGATGATTCAAGGGACCGTTGCCCCGTCCCAAATCCATCCCCCAGGCCAGGGCGCCGTAGACGTAATCCTTGGCCAGGGCCACCGCCTCGGGAAGCCCGTGTCCCAGGGCCAGGTTTGCGGCGATGGCCGAGGACAGGGTACAGCCGGTGCCGTGGGTATTGTTTGTCTCTACCCGATCCTTAAAAAGCCAGATCTCCGGCGCATCGGGCTGCCAGAGGAGATCGGCGGCCTGGCCCTCCAGGTGCCCTCCCTTGATCAGGATGGCGCCTGGATAAAAGGCTGCAATGCGTCTGGCGGCTGCAAGCATGTCCTCCCGCCCCACAATGGTCATGCCCGCCAAAAGCTGGGCCTCGGACAAATTGGGGGTGATGATCGTCGCCAGGGGCATCAGCCTTTCGGTCAGGGTCTGCTGGGCCGAGGCTTCAAAAAGAGCGTCGCCGCTGGTGGCCACCATCACCGGATCCAGGACGACGTGCCTGGGCTGGTACTGCCTTAGCTTTTCGGCAATCACCTCGATGATCTCCCCGGAGGAAACCATGCCGATTTTGACGGCGTCGGGGACGATGTCTGAAAACACGGCGTCCAGCTGGGCAGCCACCATCTTAGGTGAGATATTTTCCACCCCGAAAACCCCGGTGGTGTTTTGGGCGGTGACGGCGGTGATGACGCTCATGCCGTAGACGCCGTGGGCGGCAAAGGTTTTGAGATCAGCCTGGATCCCTGCCCCGCCGCTGGAATCCGAGCCTGCAATGGTCAGTACTTTACGCATGGCCCTTCACCATTTCCTCGGAAAGCCGTCTTAAGCGGCGGGTGGCCTTTGTGATATCCGGCGCGGAGAAAACGGCGGAGATCACGGCGACGCCGTCGACGCCGCTGCCCCCGAGTTTGGGGATGGTCGTCTCATTTAAGCCGCCGATGGCCACCACAGGGATGTGTACCTGACTGCAGATGGCCTTTAGGGTCTCAAAGCTCACCGTGGAGGCATCCTGCTTGGTGGCGGTGGCAAAGGCCGCCCCCACCCCCAGATAGTCGGCGCCGGCCGCCTCAGCTGCCAGGGCCTCTGCCAGGGTGTGGGCGGAAACCCCGAGGATTTTATCCGGACCCAGGGCCTCTCGTACCCTGGCCGCCTCGCCGTCCTCCTGACCGATGTGAACGCCGTCGGCATCCACCGCCAGGGCAGCATCCACATTATCGTTGACCACAAAGGGAATTTTTGCGGCCGTGGCCAATTTTTTAAGCCTTGCCGCCTCGATGACAAAATCATTGTAGGGCAGCTCCTTTTCCCGAATCTGGAGGAAGGTGGCGCCGCCGTCGATGGCTTTTTGTACCTGATCCTCCAGGGCCTCTTCCCTGAGCCAGCTGCGGTCGGTGATGACGTAAAGCCTGAAATCTTCACTGGTTAATTTGCGTGTCATAATTTTATTCTCCCTTGGCTTCCCAGACCTTGATCCGGGCAAGCGCTTCTATTTTCTCAGCTGTCATGGTGCTGATACGATCCATGATGCCGACCCTGAGGCTGCCGGTGCCCAATTGCGCCCGGGCGACCTCTTGGGCTGCCAGCTCCCCGGCAATGCCCATGGCGGCTGCGGCGCAGGCACAGGCCTCCAGGGGCCTCTCAGGGTTGGCGGCGACGTAGGCGCCGGTCATGGCCGAGAGCATGCAGCCGCTGCCGGTGATTTTTGACATTTCCGGATGGCCATTGTCTATGGTATAGGCCCGGCTGCCATCTGCTGCGATATCCACAGCGCCGGTGATGACAACCACGGCGCCGGTCCCTTTGGATAAGGTCTGGGCCAGGGCCACGGCTTCTTCCAAACGGTCTGCACTCACCGCGTCGGCTGCATCGGCATCCACCCCCTGGGTGTGTCCTGTCCCCTGAACCAGGGTCTTGATTTCAGAGATATTGCCCCGGATCGCTGCAAAACGCACTTCATCGATGAGCCTTAATGCTGTTTCGGTACGCAGTGTCGAGGCGCCGGCGCCGACGGGATCCAATACCACAGGATGCTTTAGGGCGTTGGCTCTTTTGCCTGCCGCCAGCATGGCCGGGATGGTTCTTTTATTGAGAGTCCCGATATTAATCACCAGCCCGTCGCAGAGGGCTGTGATCTCCTCGGCCTCCTCCAGGTCGTCGGCCATAATCGGCGAGGCGCCCATGGCCAAAAGAATATTGGCACAGTCGTTGACGGTGACGTAGTTGGTGATATTGTGCACCAGCTGGGGATGCCTTC
>JAUNGS010000090.1 GCA_030524435.1 Eubacterium sp. | reverse complement strand
AATACCGACCTCCAATCGTTAGATTTTTGGTCTAACTTTTGGGGGTCGGTACAGTTTGCGGCTCCTTTTTATGTCGCCCTTGTTCAACAGAGATAATGTCACCAGCGTTCAGAATCAATGGGCGATTGAGTTTCTGCAGAGAACAAAAAAATTATGAATTTCGGTAAAATAAAGACCCGGAATTTGTTGTGTATCGATGAAAAATTTTGGTAAATAAAAAAATGGCAGCAAGGGAAGCAAAAAAATAGGCACGTGCAAAAAACGATTACATACCACCAAAAACAGCTTAAATAAGCCTTTTTAAGACGCACGACCAAAATGTGCAAAAAATTGGGCGCACTTTGATTTTTTGTAAAAATCTATTTGAAGGAAATTTTGGCTTTGATGGAGCTTAAAACCGGCGTTTGTCAGTAATTTTACCAAAAAAGACAGGCCTCTGGACTTTGGCACGCATATTGCGTTATAAAATGGCAACACGAAAAACAAATTATCAAAAATCAAAGGAGATTTGAAACAATGGCAGATATGAGTTATTTAAAAGACAAACCGATTGCGGTTCTTGGTGCTGGCGCTGTAGGTAAGGCGATTGCCGGCGACTGTGCTCTGGGGGGAGCCAGTGTAAGAATTTGCGATGTGGAGCCCTTTGCAAAGAAGACGCTGATGAACGTAGAAAAGGTTGGTATTAAATTCTACGGTGAACAGTGCAACCTTTACGGCTTTGAACGTGAAGGCTTTGCGAAAATGGAAAAGGTGACCACCGACGTCGCCGAAGCTGTTAAAGGCGCTGGTATCATCGTTGTCGCCACACCGACCTTTGGTCACAAGCCTTTCTTTGAAAAATTAATCCCGTGCCTGGAAGACGGACAGGTGATCCACATCTTCCCAGACAACTATGGTTCCTTATTACTGACAAAGATGATGCGCGAAGCTGGCTGCGACAAGAAAGTCATCATCGGCGGCTGGTCCTCTTCTACCTACGGCAGCCGTGTTGATATGCCCGGCGGCGTAATCACCCACAAAATCCGCGTTTACTACCGTGCTATCACCCTGCGCGGCGCTGCAATGCCGGCCTGCGATACCGAAGCCTTCCTGGAATCTGCAAAATACCTGCCGTCTATGGACGCAGTAACCACCGGCGACGGCGTTGTTGCCGGCGACACCGTATTAGATACAGGCTTCTCCAATGTTAATCCTGTACTCCACTGCCCCGGCGCAATCTTAGGCGTATCCACCATGGAAAACTTCGGAACCATCTTTGGCGAAGACAAATATAAATTCTCTATTTATTCCCACGCCTACTGTCCGTCGATCTCCCAGGTACAGTACACCTTCTACACCGAAGAATGCACCCTGGCTGAAAAATTAGGTGTTGGCATCCAGCCCTACGAAAAGGAACACTTCTTCTCCCGTGAAAATGTTCTGGGTCAGGAGTACATGGGCTTAGATTACGTCATCCCCTTCGACAAACAGGACCCGATCCAGTACGGCACCGGCCCCTTCGACATGAACAACCGCTACATCACCGAAGATATTCCGGTAGGCTGCTACGTTTACCAGCAGCTGGGCGACGTCTACGGCGTAGAAACACCGGTTGTTGACTCCATGATCAACCTGGCCAATGCCATCCACGGCAAGGACTTAACCGCCGGCGGCTACACCTTAGAATACCTGGGCATTGACAACATGAGTGTTGAAGCCTTAAATACCTACCTGAGAACTGGCGAAAAATAAATCTCCAGGATTTTGTTCAAAATGGTTCCGGGCCATGGGTCCGGAACCCCCTCTTGAGAAAAGAAGTGAAAGCAGTCCTGGGCTGATTGTACAGGATCATCTGTATCCCGATCTTTGGGAAATATGTGAAATGTGAAGAATACGATAGAGAAAGAGGCAACAACGTGAAAAAAAGCATTATCGATTTTAGAAGAATGGCCGCCGAGGGTGAAAAGATCGTTTACCTGACGGGCTACGATTATTTAACTGCCAAATACGAAGAACGCGCTGGCGTCGACATGATTTTAGTCGGCGACTCCCTGGGAATGGTAACCCTGGGTCACGAAACTACCTATCCCGTAACCATGGAGGACATGCTGTCCCATTGCTCAGCCGTTCGCCGCGGTGCGCCGAACACCTTCATCGTTGGGGACATGCCCTATATGTCCTACCAGGTTTCTGATGAAGAGGCAGTGTACAATGCAGGCCGCTTCACCAAAGAAGCACTGGTTGACGCCATCAAATTAGAAGGCGGCACTGACTCTGTCTGCGAACGCATCAAGGCTATTGCCGATGTCGGTATCCTAGTCATGGGTCACATCGGTTTAACACCACAGTTTGCTGCCCAGATGGGCGGCTACAGAGCTCAGGGCAAGAACGCAGACGCCGCCATCGAGCTGGTTAAGCAGGCCATCAAGATTGAAGAAGCCGGCGCTTCCTTTATCTTAGTTGAAGGTGTACCTGCCGTCGTAGGCAAGGCCATCATCGAAAAGCTGAGTATTCCGGTTCTTGGCATTGGTGCAGGCTCCTATACCGATGGTCAGCTTTTGATCTACGCGGATATGGTGGGCTACTACGATGACTTTACACCGAAATTCGTTAAGAAATACGCCGATGTGGGCGGAGAATTGTTAAAGGGCTTCACCGCCTACTGTGAAGAGGTCAGAAGCGGTGCCTTCCCGGATGACAGCAAGCACGCCTATGTCATCGACGACGCAGAAGCGGCAGCGCTGGAGGAACGCTTAAAAGATATTTAGGCGAAATCCAGATTTAAAAATAGAGGAGAGAACTATGAGTAATTTAGCAAATATTGGCGAATTGGTTGTGGCCGGCAACGAAGCTGGCGTTGTGGAAGGCGTTAAAGCTTTAATTGCTGAAAAAGCCGATCCCACCGCAATCATCAACGAAGGCCTGTTATCCGGTATGAACGTTGTTGGAGAGCGCTTCAAAAACGGAGAAATGTTCGTTCCCGAGGTTTTAATGGCAGCTCGGGCCATGAATTCAGGGATGGATTTAGTTAAGCCCTTAATCGCTGACACCGACATGCCGACTTTGGGCACCATTGTCATCGGTACCGTCAAGGGCGACCTCCACGATATCGGAAAGAACCTGGTTGTCATGATGTTAGAAAGCGCTGGCTTTAAAATCGTTGACCTGGGCGTCGATGCCAAGGCCGAGGATTTTGTAGCGGCGGCCAAGGAGAACAG
>JAUNGS010000032.1 GCA_030524435.1 Eubacterium sp. | reverse complement strand
GGCTTTCAGGCCACGTAGATATTGTTTTAATTATTCTTGCAGCAATTTGCTTCTGCCTGGCGCTGCTGTGCTTTGTCAAAAAAGCGCCTGATCAGACGGAACTGGCTTCTATGAAAAAGCCGTCGACGCCTAGAAAATGGTGGGTTTGGATCATTTACGCCGTTTTTATTGGAGCCAACAATCTTTTCTGGGGCTATGTGTCCCAGTGGCTAGACAAGCCCCTGTACGCTTTAAATTACAAATGGTTTGGCAGATATAACAGCAGCGGCGACAGTATACTCAGGTGGTTCACCAACAGCTCGGAGCCGGGGCTTGTGATGTTGGGGCGCTTTTTCATTCCAATTCTGGGCTTTCTTGCCCTAGCCATTGCAGGGCATTTTATCCTAAAACAGGTGGATAAAAGGCTGTATCACCAAAAGCCTGCCGCCGAAGAGCTAGAGCCGATTTAGCCAAAAAATTGATAGCAAATAAAGGAGACTTAAACAACAATGTGGAAAAGCTTTGAAAACCTTTGTCTGGAGCATTTGTTTCCATGGTTTATCTATTTATCTATTTTTATCATGCTGCTGCGGATCTGCGGCTGGGTAACGAATTGGTTCATGATGACATTGCCGAACTTTCTCTGGTGGATGGAATTGCCATTGCTGTTTATCAGTCTGGTGCTGTCTCTGGTGGGGACCCAGAAGCTGTGGAATTACTACTTCAAAAAATGAGTGTGAAAACGTCTTTCCCAAACTTGGTTTAACCTTGAGTTGGGAAGGGCGTTTTTGTTTTTGGCATTGTCAGGGCCGCAATGAAGTTTCTGCCGCTGCAATCCCTTTAAAATAAAGAATTGTAAACAATGTAAATATCCTGTAAAGGTATTGGAAGGCGGCCGGTCTTTTGGTATACTAAGAGGTACGATTAATAGAAGGAAGCGAAATAAATGGAGAAAATAGCTTTTGAAAAACTGGTAGAAATCACCGGCGGCCAGGTGCTTCAGCAGGATCAGCCTGCGGAGATCACCGGGGTTGTCATCGACAGCCGAAGAGCCGGTGCCGGTGATCTTTTTGTGCCCATTGTGGGCGAGCGGGTCGACGGCCACGATTTTATTGGCAACGCCGCAGCCCAGGGCTGCCCTGTCACCTTAACGGAAAAACGGGATTTAGATTTTCCCTGGAATATCACGGTCATCTACGTGTCCTCCTGCCTGGAGGCTATGAAGGCCATTGCCAAGTACAACAGGCTGCGCTGCAAAGCCGTGGTCACGGCGGTGACGGGCAGCAGCGGCAAAACTACCACCAAGGATCTGGTGGCGGCGGTGCTCTCGGAAAAATATAAAACCCTTAAAACCCAGGGGAATTTCAACAACGAGTACGGTATTCCCCAGACCTTGTATAATCTTGAGCCGGAGCACGAGATGGCTGTCATCGAGATGGGCATGGATCATCTGGGGGAAATTAAGGCCTCCATCGATGAGGTGCGCCCCCACCTGGCGCTGATCACCAACATCGGCACGGCCCATCTGGAAATTTTGGGCACTCAGGACAATATTCTGGCGGCCAAGTCGGAAATTTTCGGGACCATGGGGGATGGGGATATCGCCCTTTTAAATGGCGACGACGCCTATTTAAATAAAATCGATGCCGAAAAGGTGCCCTATAAAGTTGCTAGGGTAGGGATTACCGTAGAAAACTTAGATCTCAGGGCCGAAGACGTAATTTCCGACGCCCAGGGGGTGCGCTTTGTGGCTGACGGCGTCCACTGGCATTTCCGCTATCCCGGGGTTCACAATGTGTACAACAGCCTCATGGCCATCTGGGTCGGCCGTCATTATGGCCTGACAGACTCCCAGATTCAGGCGGGGCTGGACCACTTTACCCCCAGCAGCAACCGTATGGCGCTGTTGGAGAAGAGCGGGATCAGAGTCATCAACGACGCCTACAACGCCAACCCTGCGGCCATGCGGGCCGCCCTGGATATGCTGGCGGACATGGCCGAGGGGGCATCCAGGAAAATTGCCGTCCTCGGCGACATGCTGGAGATGGGCGAGGCCGAGACCTCGGGCCACAGAGAAATTGGTGCCTACGCCGCCCAAAAGGCTGACGTTATTTTAGGGGTCGGGCCGCTGTCGAAGCTCTATCTGGAGGGCGCCAAAGGCGTGCTTTCCGGGGAGAATCTGCACTGGGTGCCGGATGCCCAGGCGGCGGGCAAGCTTTTGCTCACCCTGGCCAAGTCCGGGGACGTGGTGTTGTTTAAGGCCTCCCGGGGCATTAAGCTGGAGGACGGCCTGAAGGTTTTTATGGAAGAAGCATAGAAAGGGGAATAGAATCGCATGGATACAATGAAACTTGGAATGCTGGCAATGCTTTTGTCAATGCTTTTGGTATGGCTTGCGACGCCGCGGGTTCTCCCGATTTTACACAGACTGCACTTTGGCCAGGCCATCCGGGAGGAGGGCCCCCAGAGCCATATGAAAAAATCCGGAACCCCCACCATGGGCGGGCTGATTATCCAGGGGGGCGTGCTTTTAAGTGCCCTGGTCATCGGCTTTGCCTCTGGGGCGGTGGATTTTTTTCCGCTTTTGGTGATGATCGCCTTTGGGGCCATCGGCTTCATCGACGATTTTATCAAGGTCTCTAAAAAGCATAACCTGGGCCTTCGAGCCTGGCAGAAGCTGGTGCTGCAGTTTGTGGCCGCCGGCGCCGTGGCGGTTTACGGCTATCTGTCCCCGGCGGTGGGCTCGGAGATGTACATTCCTTTTTTCCACATCTACCTGGACTTTGGCCTCTGGTACATCCCCTTCACCATGTTTGCAGTGATGGCGGTGACCAACGCCGTCAACCTCACCGACGGTTTAGACGGTCTGGCCTCCGGAGTGACGGCGGTGGTCTGCATTTTCTTTTTTGCGGCTTCGGTCATGGGCTTTGGCAGCCTGTCCACCACCATCTTTATCGGCGCGGTGATGGGGGGCTGTCTGGGATTTCTGCGCTTTAATTCCAATCCCGCCAATATCTTCATGGGGGATACGGGCTCCATGGCCCTGGGCGGCGCCGTCATCGTCATGGCTATGCTGACGAAAATGCAGCTGTTCGTGCTTTTGGCGGGCTGTCTCTACGTCGTTGAGGCGCTGTCGGTTATCATTCAGGTGGGCTATTTCAAGCTCACCGGCGGCAAGCGCTTTTTCAAAATGGCGCCTATTCACCATCACTTTGAGCTCAAGGGCTGGAGTGAGGTTCGGGTTGTCACCGTATTCTGGGTTGTGACGGCAATTTTCGTCGCCATCGCCTTTTTGGCCATTTAGCAAATTTAGGAGGTTATCTTGACAATGGATAAAAAAGTATTGGTCATCGGAGCTGCCCGCAGCGGCGTGGCGGTTTCACAGCTTTTAATGAACCACGGGAAGCACGTGATCCTGACGGATAACCGTGCCGAGGATCTGGTGCTGGCGGAATTCCCCCAGATCAGAGCGCAGATGAAGGCCCTGGAGGATAAGGGGATAGAGACGGTTTTTGGCCGTCAGATCGACCCGTCGGTGGTGGCGGAGCTTGAGCAGATCGTCATGAGCCCCGGCGTGCCTTTAACCATTCCCGTCATCGTGGCGGCCAAGGAAGCGGGGATTCCCGTCATCGGCGAGGTGGAGCTCTGCTACCAGCTGACCAAGACTCCCTTTATCGCCATCACCGGCACCAACGGCAAAACCACCACCACCACCTTAACCGGTGAGATTTTTGCGGCCAGCGGCCGGAAAACCTACACCGTGGGCAACATCGGGGATCCCATCAGCAATTACGTGGACGAGGCGGCCCCCGAGGATATCTTTGTGTCGGAAATCTCGGCCTTCCAGCTGGAGACCATCGTGGACTTCAGGCCCCGGGGCGCAGCGATTTTAAATCTTTCTCCGGATCACCTGGATCGTTATGGCAAAATGGAAAATTACGTGGCGGCCAAGGCCAGAATCTTTGAAAATCAGGGCGAGGGAGACTTTTTAGTCTTAAACGCCGACGACGCCCAGGTGTACGCCCTGGGCCAGAATGCCAAATGTGAAAAATATTATTTCAGCCTCGACAAAAAGGTGGCCAAGGGTGCCTACACCATGGACGGCATCATCTACATCAACGATGGCGTCAACAGCCTTATGGTCTGTCCGGTGGCAGAGGTGGGTATCAAGGGCCCCCATAACATTCAGAACGCCCTGGCAGCGGCGGTGCTGGCCTATTTCTCCGGGGTGAGCATCGAGGTTATTGCCCAAACCCTGAGGACCTTCAAGGGGGTTGAGCACCGCCAGGAATTTGTGGCGACGGTCCAGGGGGTCGACTATATCAACGACTCCAAGGGGACCAACACCAACGCCACCATCACGGCCTTAAACGCCATGACGAAGCCGGTGATTCTCATCGCCGGGGGCTACGATAAAAAGGAAAGCTACGACGGCCTGATGGATGTGGCCATGGACAAGGTGAAGCGGATGATTCTTTTGGGAGACACCGCCTCCGACATCGAGGCCTGTGCGGCCCGCAAGGGCTACCTGAACACGGTTCGGGTCAAGGATTACGAGGAAGCCGTTCGGGTGGCGGCGGGCTGCGCCGTCCCCGGGGACGTGGTGCTCTTGTCGCCGGCCTGTGCCAGCTGGGATATGTTCGACAATTACGAAATTCGCGGGCAGGTGTTCAAGGATCTTGTAAAGCGTCTGGGTGCCTCCGATGAATAAGGGCAGGGTCGACCGCCCCTTTCTCATCGCCCTGACTATCCTGGTGGCCTTCGGCCTCGTCATGGTTTTCAGCGCCAGCATGTACGACGCCACCGTCAACGACGAGCCGGGATACGCCATGTTTCTGAAGCAGTTTATCTTTGTCTGTATCGGTGCTGCGGGAATGATGGCTCTGAGCCGGTGTAATTACAGACGCTTCAATTCCAAGCGGATGACGACGATGCTGTTTGTCTTTTCCTTCGTACTGCTTTTGTCGGTATTCATCCCGGGCTTTGGGGTGGAGGTCAACGGCGCCCGGCGCTGGATCAATCTGGTGGTCACCACCTTCCAGCCCTCGGAGCTGGCCAAGGTGGCGGGGATTTTGTACCTCTCCAGTCTTCTGGCCCGGGAGCCCGAGCTTTTGAAGAAGACGCCCTATGGCGATATAAAAACTGCTCTGCGTTACGGCAGGGATTACGAAGGTTTCGGCGGCATGGTCCGAGGCTTCTGTGAGTGGCGGGGCTTCAGGTGCTACATGCCCATCGCTCTGCTCTGCGGTGCGACGATCATTGAGCCCTCCATGAGTGCGGCCATGGCCATCGGCGTGGGGATGTTCTTTGTGCTCTATTATGGCGGCCTCCGGTTTAAGACGATGCTGCCCATCTTTACCGCCGGCGCTGGCGGTCTGGCGGCGGCGCTGATTGCGGAGCCCTGGCGTATCGAGCGTATTTTGGTGCTTTTTGGCAAGGGGAGCCTGGACTATCAGATTACCCAGTCGCTTTTGGCCATCGGCACCGGGGGCATCTTCGGCCAGGGCCTGGGCAACGGCAAGCAGAAGTATTTATTTTTGCCGGAGCTTCAGAACGACTTTATCGTCGCCAATATCGGCGAGGAAACCGGCCTTTTGGGCTGTCTTTTGGTGCTGGGGCTCTACGGCTTTTTGATTTACCGGGGCTTTAAAATCGCCAAGGCGTCGCCGGACCGCTTCGGCTTTCTCTACACGGCCAGCGTCATGACCCTTCTGGCCTTCCAGGTCATCGTCAATATCGGTGTTGCGATTTCGGTGCTTCCGGTAACGGGGATGGCGCTGCCCTTCATCAGCGCCGGCGGTACCTCTATGATCATCCTCTTCGGGATGCTGGGGCCAATTCTCAATCTGTCCCGTCAGGTTGATCTCAGTAAAAAAGGGAGAAAAAGACAATGAAGATTTTAATTGCAGCCGGCGGCACCGGGGGACATATTTACCCCGGCCTGGCCATCGCCGATAAATTTAAGGAAAAAATGCCCGAGGCCGAGATTGTGTTCGTGGGGTCTCTGGTGGGCATGGAGAAAAACATCGTGCCCAAGGAGGGCTATCCCCTGGAGTACATCCGGGTTCGGGGCTTTGAGCGGGAGCTCTCCCTGGAGACCCTGGCGGCCGTCAAGGGCATCTTTGACGGGATGCGGGACGCCAAAAAGGTCATCGCCAGGCACAAGCCGGATTTGGTCATCGGCACCGGCGGCTTTACCTGCGGTCCGCTGCTGCTCCAGGCCGCCAGGCGGGGGATTCCAACCATGATCCACGAGCAAAACGCCTATCCGGGCAAGGCTAACCGGATGCTGGGGAAAAAGGTGGACCGAGTGGCCATCAGCTTTATGGAGGCGGCGGCCTACTTCCCCGAGGACAAGATTTTTCTGGCGGGGAATCCGGTGCGGGAGGCCTACAAGCATGTGGACCGGGCGGACTGCAGGAAAAAACTGGGCCTCGCCGAAAATCAGAAGATGGTCGTGGCCATGGGCGGCAGCCAGGGCGCCGGCAGCATCAACGAAGCGGTGATCCAGTACATGGTGAAGCACAAAGATAATCCCGAAATTGTGGTTTACCACCTGACGGGCCGGGGCCAGTACGAAAAAGTTATAGGCGTTTTAAAGGAAAAGGGTGTAGAATTAAAAGACGGGGTTAACGCCCTGGGCAATATTCACATTGTAGACTACAGCAACGAGGTGGATCTGCTTCTGGGGGCGGGGGATCTGGTTATCAGCCGCTCCGGGGCCATGTCCATCGCGGAGATTGCGGCGGTGGGAATTCCCTCTATTTTAATTCCTTACCCCATGGCGGCGGGAAATCATCAGGAGTTCAACGCCCGGGTCTTGACAGACCAGGGCGGCGGCGTGCTAATTTTGGACAAGGATCTGACCCCGGCCCTTTTGGAGGCCGAGGCCGACGCCATTTTAGGCGATGCCCCCCGGCGCCAGTCCATGGCCGAGATTACGAAAAAAGCGGCCATCTACGACGCGGATCTTCGCTTCTATGAGGAAGCCCTAAAAGTGATGAAATAAAAGAAAAAAAGAGTGACAAAAGCTGGTTAATGGTGATAAAATGAATGAAAAGCAGCAGAGGCATAAAAATTTAAAAAAGAAAAAAAGACGCAGACTGCTGCGCTACATCACCCTGCTGGCCGCGGCGGCGGCTCTGGTGGCGGCCTTTGTCTACGTGGCCGTCCAGGCGGTGTCCTCCGGGGTCTTTAATATCAAGCACATCGAGGTGACGGGCAACGAGGTCGTCGACAGCGAGACGGTCGTCGAGGCCTCGGGCATTGCGGAGAACAGCAGTATTTTCTGGGTCGACATCAACAAGGCCCATTACAATATCCGAGAGCTGGTCAATGTGGAGTCTCTGGAGATCTCCAAGGTGCTGCCGGATAAAATCGTCATCCGCATCAAGGAGGTGCCCTCCATCTGTGCCATCAACTACGACGGCGCCATCAATTACATCGATGAAAAGGGCTGTCTGGTGGAGCACAGCGATTACCTTAGAAAAACGGATATCCCGCTGATCACCGGCTTCACCGACGTGAGCTTTGGGAAAATCGGCGAGACGGTTTCTGTAAATCCGGATTGGAAGTACGACACCGTCATGGAGCTCCTTAAAATTTTTAAGAATGACGGCAATCTTTCAAAGATTTCGGAAATCGGCATCACCGAGAACAACGACTATAAAATCATCACGAAGAACAACGTCATTATCCATCTCAAGGATTTGGATAATTTCAAAAATAACTACAGCTACATTCTGACGGTTCTCCAGCAGAACAAGAGCAATCTGGACATTAATCTGACGGTGGGGAACAACCCCGTCGTAAAAGCGCGATAAAGGCGGTGGAGATTTGATACGAAAGCGTAAAGGCAGCCTAGCCATTGCCCTGATTTGTATTTTTGTGGGGGTGTTAATCATCCTCCAGATGAAAACCGTCGATCAGATCGGCGGCTCGGTGGATTCCGAGCGGGCCGGCGATTTGGCGGCGGAGCTGAAGGTTCTAGAGGACAAAAACCAGGAGCTGACGGATCAGCTCAAGGATCTCCAGGAGCAGCTGGCCGTCTACGAGACATCGACGGTGGGCAGCGACGAGGCCATCCAGAAGAAAAAGGAAGCCTTAGAAAAGGAAAAAATACTGGCCGGCGTTGTGGATACGGTGGGCGAGGGGCTTGTGATCACCATCGACTCCGAGATCTCCCAGTCCTCGGACGCCGCCCTCTACTCCAAAAGCTCAGATCTGCTTTTGGCCCTGGTCAATGAGCTCAACGCCGCCGGGGCGGAGGCCATTGCGATCAATGATGAGCGTATCATCAATACCTCGGAGATCAGGCAGGCGGGAAGCTATATCAATATCAACAGAAATAAGTACGCGGCGCCCTTTGAGGTCAAGGTCATCGGCAATCCCCAGGATTTGTCGGCGGCCATTAAAATGCGGGCCGGCGTTGTGGATACCATGCAGTCCAACAAGCTGAAGGTGACCATTCAGGAGGAGGACGAGGTGTTCATTGCAGCCTACGACGGCGTCGTCACCCAGAAGTATGCGAGACCGGCGGCGGACAATGCCGCCGAAGAAGAATAGCCCATGAAAAAAGGCAGATACAAAAATGTGTTTATCATCGGCGTTTTTTTTCTGGTGGGGGTGTTCATGGCGGTGGCGGTGAAAAACATCGCAACCCGCAATATACCCGCCCAGCGGGAGTTCTTCAACGCCAAGACCCTGTACAATCAGGATCTGATGGCGGATAATCTCAAAAATAAAAATGCGGAGCTCGAAAATAAAATCGCTTCGGAGCAGGAGCATCTCAGGATGCACCAGGACGCAGAGGCGTCCTTGGCTTCCGGCGGCCAGGAGGGCAGCGACAATCTCGAGGCCTACCTCGATGAAAAAATAGAGAGCTACCAAATTTTTGACGGCTCCATTCCCATCGAGGGGCCGGGGGTGCGCATCACCCTGTCGGACAGCGATAAGGTGGTGGAGGCGGGAGAAAATCCCAACAAGTATCTGGTGCACAACTCGGACATCCTTGCGGTCATCAACGAGCTGAAGGCCGCCGGCGCCGAGGGGATTCAGATCAACAATATCCGCCTCACCAGTAAAAGCAATATCGACTGCGGCGGCGCCGTCATCAATGTTGACGATGAAATTTCATCCCATCCCTTTGTCATCGAGGCCGTCGGCGACGCAGATTCAATGTATACTTACTTAAATTCTGAGGAAAGTGTCATTCAACTGTTGAAATATTGGGAAATAAAGGTTAATATAGAAAAGTCAGAGTATCTCTTGCTGAATAAAAGCAATAAGCTGTAGTCTGACTTAGGAAGGGGAACGCAATGTTATATCCGTTAATAGGGCTGCTCCTGGGGCTTTTGCTCGGCGTGGTACTGCCCTTTGAGATTCCCATAGCGTATTCATCTTACCTTTCGATAGCGATTCTGGCTGCGCTGAATTCCGTTTTCGGCGGCATTCAGGCAGATCTGGAAGGCAAATTTGATCAAAAGCTGTTTGTAACAGGTTTTTTTGGGAACACCATTCTCGCAGCGCTGCTCACCTACATCGGTGACCGCGTGGGAATTCCCATTTATTATGCCGCCATCTTTTATTTCGGCACCAGTCTGTTTTCCAACTTTGCGAAAATCAGACGCTACTATTTTAAAACCGAGAGCAAGGATGGGGATACACCAAGGATTTCGGAGGCGGCTTGTGACGGGCGCGAAGGACGGCACGGGTCACCTGAGGAAATAGATTCATCTGGTTCCGGCGCTGATGAAGCCGATGATCTCAGCGATGAGGAGAATTTTGACACCGAAGAAACTGCAGCGGTGGAGGAATTGAGTGAAATCCTCGACGACGATGAGGTTTTTGAAGATGACGAAGAGCTGGACGAAGAAAAGTAAAGAAACGTTCTACGTGAGATAGAGGAGGAAAAAAAGTGATTGAATTAGATGGTTACAATGATAACTTTGCAAGGATTCGTGTAATTGGTGTCGGCGGCGGCGGCAACAACGCTGTCAACCGCATGATCGAAGCCGGTCTGAAGGGTGTTGACTTCATTTCTATCAATACCGATAACCAGGCCCTGGCTTTAACCCTGGCTGAAAAGCGTCTCCAGATCGGTGAAAAGACCACCGGTGGTCTGGGCGCCGGCGGAAACCCGGAAATGGGTCAGAAATCCGCAGAAGAAAGCCGCGATGCCATCGCTGAGCTGATCCAGGATACGGATCTTCTGTTTGTAACTGCCGGCATGGGCGGCGGTACCGGTTCCGGTGCTGCGCCGATCATCGCTAAAATTGCGCGCGAAATGGGTATTTTAACCATTGGTGTCGTCACAAAGCCCTTCTCCTTTGAAGGCCGTGTCCGCATGCGCAACGCACAGATTGCCAGCGATTTCTTACAGGACAACGTCGATGCCCTGGTGACCATTCCCAACGACCGTTTGTTAAGAATGGCCGACAAATCCACCTCTTTAAGAGAAGCCTTCAAGCTGGCCGACGACGTCCTGCTCCAGGGCGTTAAGAGTATCTCAGATTTGATCTCCATGCCTGGTCTCGTCAGCCTCGACTTTGCCGACGTCAAGACCATCATGAAGGACGCCGGTCTGGCCCACATGGGTGTCGGCCGCGCTTCCGGTGAAAACCGTGCCGAAGAGGCCGCCAAGCAGGCCATCGAAAGCCCGCTTCTGGAAACTGAAATCGACGGCGCCACCGGTGTGCTCTTAAACATCACCGCCGGGGAAGACCTGTCCCTCTTCGAGGTCGACAGAGCGGCCACCATCGCCCGTGAAGCCTCCGACGACGACGCCAACGTCATCTTCGGTGCCACCATCGACGACAGCCTCGGCGACGAAATCCAGATTACCGTCATCGCCACCGGCTTTTTACCCGCCGAAGAGGTGGAAGCTAAAAAGCACCAGGCAGCGGTCAACGCTGAAGCAACCGCCAGAGGCGCTGAGCCGAGAACCAGCAGCGCTGGCGAATTCGATATTCCTGGCTTTTTAAACGGCGAAGACTAAAATGAAGTGTCCCTTTTGCGATTATGAAGAGAGCAAGGTCGTCGATTCCCGCCCTGTAGAGGACGGTACCATGATTCGGCGGCGCAGGGAATGCATGAAATGTTCAAAGCGGTTTACGACCTACGAAAGGGTTGAAAATATTCCGCTGATCGTCGTCAAAAAAGGCGGTCAGCGGGTTGCCTTTGACAAAAATAAGCTTTTGGGCGGCATGATCAAGGCCTGTGAAAAACGCCCGGTGCCCATCGAAACCATTCAGCGGACGGTGGACGCCCTAGAGAAAAAGCTTTATCAGGTCGAGGAGAAGGAGGTGGAGTCCGCCTACATCGGAGAATGTGTGATGGACGCCCTCAAATCCATTGACCAGGTGGCCTACGTGCGCTTTGCGTCGGTTTATCGGGAGTTTAAGGACGTGGAGTCCTTCCTGGATGAGCTCAACGCGCTGCTCTCGGAGCGCAGCAACGGCGACAATTTTTGACCGATGGAGTAAATGGCATGAAACTATTTGAAAAAACGGTTGCGTCCCAGGAGATCTACAGCGGACGCATCCTCAATTTAAGGGTCGACGAGGTGGCGCTGCCCGACGGCGCCCATTCCATGCGCGAGCTGGTCGACCATAAGGACGGCGTGGCGGTGCTGCCCGTCAAAGGGGATAGGATCGTCTTTGTACGGCAGTTCAGAAAGGCCATCGAGCGGGTGATTTTGGAGATTCCGGCAGGCCTGGTGGAAGCCGGCGAAAATCCCGAGGCGGCAGCCGTCCGCGAGCTTCAGGAGGAAATCAATCTGAAGCCGCTGGAGCTTTTTGCTCTTGGAAAGATGTGGCCGTCACCGGGCTTTTGCAATGAGGTAACCACGCTGTATCTGGCGACGGAATTTACCCCATCGGTCAAAGCGCCTGATGACGACGAATTTATTGAAATTGTCGAAATGCCAATACGGACAGTGAGAGCATTGTACCTTCGCGGAATGTTCAGCGATGCTAAAACTGCCTGCGCCCTTGGCCGCTTTTTTTCCATGATGTAATTAAAAAACACAAAGTGGTCTCTTATTCCAAGCTTACGGGGATATCAGATCACTTTTTTATTATCCGCAGGGCGAGAGCCCCGGACAATTTGAAGAAAGGAAATGCAATGACAGAACATTTTATTTTTTCGGGACACGATACCGTTGCGCTGGCACAAAAATACGGCACGCCGCTCTACGTGATGAGCGAGGATATTCTTCGGGCCAATATTGCAAGAATTTCCGACGCCTTTGGGGCCACCGGCATCGACTACAGCATTAATTTCGCCGGAAAATCCTTCATCAACAAGGGCATGTGCAAAATCGTCGACAGCGCGGGGATCTGTCTGGATGTGGCCTCCGGCGGGGAGCTGTACACGGCCATGGAGAGCGGCTTTGATCCCAAGCGCGTCTGTCTCCACGGCAGCAACAAATCCACAGAGGAATTGGCCATGGCCCTGGATTACGGCGTGGGCCACATCGTTGTGGACTCTGAATTTGAGCTGGACAATCTGGATCGTCTGACCAGAGAAAAACAGCAGGAGGTTCAGATTCTTTTCAGAATTGCGCCGGGCATCGAGGCCCACACCCACGAGCTCATCCAGACCGGCAAAACCGACACCAAGTTTGGCCTGCCCCTGGAGCTGGCCGAGGCGGTTATTTTGAAAACCCTGGAGATGCCCTACGTTAAAACCGTGGGGATCCACTGTCATATCGGCTCCCAGATCGCCGACGAGGTGCCCTTCCTCAGGGCCTCCGAGGTCATGCTGACCCTTTATAAGAAGCTTAAGGACGCCGGGGTGCCCCTGACGGAATTAAACCTCGGCGGCGGCTTCGGCATTCCCTACCTGCCCGAGGATCCCACCTTCGACGTGACGGCTTATATTCCCAAGCTGGTGGCCCACGTCAGGGTCCTCTGTGCCGAGATGGGCATCGATGTACCCAAGCTGGTGGTGGAGCCGGGACGCTCCCTGTCGGCACCGGCGGGGATTACCCTGTACACCGTGGGAACCGTCAAAACCATCCCCGGCATCCGCACCTACGTCAGCATCGACGGCGGCATGGCCGACAACCCGCGGCCGGCCCTCTACGATGCCGAGTACGACGCCGTGATCTGCGACAGGGCGAAAACTGAGGACAACACCCAGGTGGTCACCGTCAGCGGCAAGGCCTGTGAGACAGATTTGATGATCAAGGATATCGCCCTGGCCCAGCCGACGCCGGGGGACACCCTGGCGGTGCTGCACACCGGCGCCTACAACTACAGCATGGCCAGCAACTACAATAGGCTCAGACGGCCGGCGGTGGTGCTGCTTAAAGGGGATCAGGACGCGGTGCTGGTGGCCCGGGAGAGCTACGCTGACCTCGTCAAAAACGACAGAATTCCCGCCTGGCTAGAGGACTGAGATGTTTGACTTTTCATCGAGCGCTCTGCTGAGCCTGGTTCTGAGTCTGCCGGGGATTATTTTGGCCATCACCTTTCACGAGATTGCCCACGGCTACGCCGCAGATGCCATGGGGGATCCGACGCCGAAGCTGGCGGGACGGCTGTCGGTCAATCCCTTGAAACATCTGGATCCCCTGGGATTTATCTGTATGCTGCTGTTCCATTTTGGCTGGGCCAAGCCGGTTCCCGTCAATCCGGCCAACTTTAAAAATCATCGCAAGGGGATTGTGGTGGTCAGCCTGGCGGGCTGTCTCACCAATCTGCTTTTGGGCTTCATCGCCCTGACGGTGGAGTACGCGGTGTTTCCCCTGATTCAGGACAATATCATTCTTTTGATTATTCTGGAGCAGATTTACGCCTACAACATCATCTTTGCAATTTTTAACCTGATTCCCATCCCGCCCCTGGACGGCTCCCAGATTCTCGGGGAGTTTCTGCCGCCGAAGGCCAGGTTTAAGTACCAGAGCCTGGCCCGGTACGGCATGATTTTGCTGATGATTTTGCTGGTGACGGGGCTTTTCGGGCGGGTGATCACGCCGGTGTTCAGTGCGGTGGATGGCCTGTTCAGAACGATTCTGCGGTTTATTTTTGGATTCATATATTGATGAGGTGCCATGAGCGGTTATGCAGTGAGCCTTGAGAAATTTGAGGGTCCCCTGGACCTTCTGATTCATCTCATTCAGAAAAACAAAATTGATATCTACGATATTCCAATTGCGGAGATCACCAACCAATATCTGGCCCACATCGACAAGTGGCGGGAGCTGGACATGGAGGTGGCCAGCGAGTTCATCGTCATGGCCGCCAAGCTTTTGGAGATCAAGTCCCAGATGCTCCTTCCCCGGTCTAAGCCCGAGGAGGAATCCGAGGAGGATCTCAAGGAAAAGCTGGTTAAGCAGCTCATCGAGTACAAAATCTTTAAAAATATCAGCGATTATCTGGAAAAACGGGAGGCCGTCGAGCTGGGGGTGGTGTACAAGGATCCGGAGTACATTCCGGAAATCACCACCGCCACCGAAATCGAGCTCTCCCCCGAGGATTTGGAAAAGACCTTCGCCCGGATTTTTTCCTTCTACAATGACGATATCACCTTCAAGGATTACTCCCAGGAGATTGTCCGGGAGGTGTACACCGTGGAGGAAAAAATCGCCTTCATCAACGCGCAGTTTGAGACGGGGCATCGCCAGGAGCTTCATTTTTCGGAGCTTTTTTACAGGCGGGTGGGCCGAAGCGAGGTGGTGGTCACCTTCATGGCCATCCTGGAAATGTACAAGATCAATGCGGTGCGGCTGTACCAGGATCGGGTGTTTCAGGAAATTATTATTAAGAGGAAAGTGGAAGAATAGATGGAGCCTTTGTCAAAGGAAAATACACGCCGTTTTAAAGGGATCGCCGAGGCGGTGCTTTTTGCCGCCGGGGATGCCGTGGAGCTCAGGGCGCTGTGTCAGATTCTGGGCCTGGAGGCCGATGCGGTCAAGACGCTGATGTACAGCCTCGGCGAGGATTACGCCGACAAAAGCCGAGGTCTGCGCCTGGTGCAGGTGGGGGACAGCTGGCAGATCTCGACGAAGCCGGAGTACTACGAGTATATTTCAAGAATCACCAACCGCCAGGAGCCCACGGGCCTGTCCCGGGCAGCCCTGGAAACCCTGTCCATCATCGCCTACCGCCAGCCCATCACCCGGGTGGACATCGACAATCTCCGGGGTGTCAGCTCCAACAGCTCCGTCCAAAAGCTTTTGGATCGTGGTCTGATCAAGGAGGCGGGGCGTCTGGAGGCACCGGGCCGGCCTATTTTATACAAGACGACACCGGTGTTTTTAAAGACCGTGGGCATCACCACCCTGGAGGAGCTGCCCTCCTTTGACCAGTTTGCCTTTGGAGAGCAGCAGCTGATGGACCTTCAAAAACCCGAGGATGAGGAGAGGGCAGAATGAGACTTCAAAAATACATGGCCCAGTGCGGGGTGGCCTCCAGAAGAAAATCCGAGGCGCTCATCGCCGAAGGCCGGGTGACGGTGGACGGCGTGGTCGTCACGACCCCGGGCTATGACGTCGACCCCGCAGAAAATGCGGTCTGCGTGGACGGCAGGCCTGTGGCCCAGGATCAGAAAATTTATATTATGCTGAACAAACCCAAGGGCGTCGTCTGTACGTCGGAGGATCGTCACGCCGACAGGACGGTGATGGAGCTTCTGCCGCACAGAGAACGTCTTTTTACCGTGGGCCGACTGGACAAGGACACCGAGGGGCTGCTGATTTTAACCAACGACGGCGACCTCACCTTCCGGCTGACCCACCCCAGCCACGAATTTGAAAAGACCTACCTCTGCCTCGTCAAGGGACATCCCGGGGAGGAGGCCCTCAGGGCCCTGGCCTCGGGGGTGGACATTGACAACGAGGGCGAGGTTTACCGCACAGCGCCGGCCAGGGTGCGGCTGGTTAGAACCACCCGGGGCGGCACAAAAATAGAAATGACGATCCACGAGGGCAAGAAGCGCCAGGTCAGGAAGATGTGCGCCGCCGTGGGCCATCCCGTGGTGGCCCTAAAGCGGGTGTCCGTCGGCAGACTGACCCTGGAGGGCCTCGGCACAGGCAAGTGGCGGGAGCTGAGCCCCCAGGAGATCGCCTACCTTAAAGGAGAAGAAGCAGATGATTAGAATTGGCGTCCCCAAAAGCTTTGGGGAGATTGCCCCTTTTTTCACCGGGGAGCATCTGAAAAAAGATTTGTATATGGCAGCCTGGGATGACGGCAGACCCCTGGCGGCGTGCCGGTTTAAATACAAGGAGGACTGGGTCTCGATTTTTGAGATTGTGGAAATCGACCCCGGGGTGCCGGGCGCGGTGCTGGACGGTCTGGTGCGCAATGTGCTGTTCCAGACGGCGGATGTGGGCTGTGAGGCCTGCAGGCTCTACGATTTTCCCAAAAGGATGCGGGGCTATTTTGAAAACCACGGCTTTGTGGACCGGGGGGACTGCCTGGAGCATCCGGCCTACGTCGACGCCTTCTTTAAGCCCTGTCCGGGGTGTGCCCATGAAGCCCAGTGATTTCAGAAGGATAACTCTGCTGGCTGCGGCCTGGATGAAGGACAGCCTTAAGGCCGGCGACAGCGCCATCGACGCCACGGCGGGCACCGGCGAGGACACCTGTCTTTTGGCGGACTGTGTGGGCCCTGCTGGCCGGGTCTATGCCTTTGATATTCAAAAGGAGGCCCTAAAGCAGACCAGGGATAAGCTTGAAGCCCGAGGGCTTTTGGCCCAGACCCGTCTTTTTCACCAGGGCCACGAAACCCTGGAGGAAATACCGGAGCTTGCGGCGGACGACCGCATTGCCGGCGTCATGTTTAACCTGGGCTATCTGCCCGGCGGCGATCCCAAGGTGGCCACCGAAGCCGGAACGACCCTTCGGGCGGTACAGTCGGCTTTAGGGCGGCTTCGGGCCGGCGGCGTCATGACCTTGGCGCTGTACAGACATCCCGGCGGCGACGAGGAGAGCCGCCAGGTGGAGGCCTGGGCCTCTGCCCTGGGCCGAGGCTATAATGTTCACAAGATAGAAACCATCAACAAAAATAATCCACCCTATCTCATCGTGGTGGAAAAAACGGAGTAGTGACAGAGGATGAACAGAGACGAGACCCGAAAGTCGCTTCGGGACATATTTTCAGAGATCAAGGCCTGCTATCCCAGACTGAGCAAGAGCCATAAAAAAATCGCCGCCTTCGTTCTGGAAAATTACGAGAAGGCGCCGGATATGTCGGCCATCAAGGTGGCGAAATACGTTAAGGTCAGCGAGGCCACGGTGGTGCGCTTTGCTATGTCCTTGGGCTACGAGGGCTACCCGGAGTTCAGAAAGGCTTTGAAAAATGAGATCAACAGCAAGCTGACCACCATCGAGCGCATCAACATGACCCTGGGGGAGGAGGAGAAGGATAAGCTTTTGCAAAAATCGGTGCGGGCGGTTTTAAAGACCGACAGCTACAGCATCGACGAGAGCCTGGAGGCCATCGACTTCGATACCTTCAGAAAATGTGCCACCCTGATTCGCCAGGCCAAGCGGTTGGTGATCATCGGCTTTAGAACCACCTCCCTGCTGTCCCAGCATCTGGGCTACTACCTCAATCTGATCCTCGACGACGTCCGGGTCATCGACCACAGCGTCACGGATATCTACGAGCATCTGGTGAAAATCGGCGAGGGGGATGTGGTTGTGGCCATGAGCTTTCCACGCTACGCCCAGAAAACCTACGAGGCAGTGGAATTCCTCCAGGGCAGGGGACCCCAGATCATCACCATTTCTGACAGTGAAAATGCGCCCATTAACAGCTTTGCAGATTACACCCTGCTGGCCAGAAGCAACGTCTACTCCTTTGTGGATTCCCTGGTGGCGCCTTTAAGCCTCATCAATGCCCTGGTGGTGGCCATCGGCTTCCAGGACGTTCAGGCCACCAAGCAGACCTTCAGGGAGCTGGAGGAAATCTGGAAGGAGCACTACGTCTACACCGGCGACGAATTTGTGAAAGATTTATAGGAGAAACGATGAAAACAGCGATTATCGGCGGCGGTCCGGCGGGTATGCTGGCGGCGGCTTCGGCCAGGGCCAGCGGCTGCGAGGCCGTCCTCTACGAGCAAAATGAGAAGCTGGGAAAAAAGCTCTATATTACAGGCAAGGGCCGCTGCAATGTTACCAACAGCTGCGAGCTGTCGGATTTTTTTGACAATATCGTGACGAATAAAAATTTCCTCTACTCGGCCCTCTACACCTTTACCAACGATCAGCTGATGGCCCTGCTGGAGGATAATGGCTGTCCCTTAAAAACGGAGCGGGGCGGCAGGGTTTTTCCCAAAAGCGATAAATCCAGCGATATCATCAAAACCCTGCAAAAAATGCTGGTCGGGGCAGGGGTGGAGGTCCGCCTCAATACCCGGGTGGAGGAGATTCTCGTCGAGAACGGCGCAGTCCGGGGCCTTCGTCTTGAAGACGGCGAGACGGTGGCCTGCGACAAGGTCATTCTGGCCACCGGCGGCGTGAGCTACCGCTTCACCGGCGCCGACGGCAGCGGCCTGGCCATGGCAAGGGCTCTGGGCCACACCGTCACCGATCTCAGGCCCTCCCTGGTGGGCGTCTTAACCCAGGAAGCCTGGGTTAAAAAGCTTCAGGGGCTGGCCCTGAAAAACGTGGGGCTGACCCTGGTTAAAGGCAAGAAAAAAGTCAAGACCTTAATGGGGGAGATGCTCTTCACCCACTTTGGGGTATCTGGTCCCCTGGTGCTGACGGCCAGTGCCTACATGAATCCCCCCTACGAGGATTACAGCCTGATCATCGACCTCAAGCCAGCCCTGAGCCCGGAGCAGATGGATCAGAGACTTCAGAGGGACTTTGAAAAATACCACAGGAAAAGCTTTATCAACGGCCTTGGGGATCTGCTGCCTTCAAAAATGATACCCGTTATGGTAGAATATTCGGGCATTCCCCCTCAAAAGGTGGTCAACCAGATCACCCGGGAGGAAAGACAGCGGCTGGCCAAGGCCTTTAAGGCCATGACCCTCAAGGTCTCGGGCCTCCAGGACATCAACACGGCCATCATCACCAAGGGCGGTGTTTCGGTGAAGGAAATTGATCCGGGCACCATGGCCTCCAGGAAGGTCAAGGGCCTGTATTTTGCCGGGGAGATGATCGATGTCGACGCCTTAACCGGAGGCTTTAATATTCAGATTGCCGCCAGCACAGGCTGGCTGGCGGGCTTAAGCGAAGAGGAATAAAGGAGAAAAAGGATGCAGATTGCAGTTGACGGTCCGGCGGGAGCCGGCAAAAGCACCATCGCGAAAATTATCGCAAAGCAGCTGGGAATCCAGTATCTGGATACCGGCGCCATGTACAGAGCCATCACCTACGGCGTTTTGAGCCGGGGTATCGATTTTGAAGATCAGCAGGCGGTGACCGCCCTGGCCCAAAACAGCGAGATCAGCTTTGAGGGCTCCGAGGTCTTTCTGGACGGCAGGCGGGTCACCGAGGAGATCAGGACGCCGGAGGTCAGCAAAAACACCTCCAGGGTTGCCTGTATCGCGGCGGTGCGCCAGTGTATGGTCGCCCAGCAGCGGGCCATTGCCGGACGCCAGTCCGTCATCATGGACGGCCGGGATATCGGCTCGGTGGTGCTGCCCGAGGCGGATTATAAATTCTATCTGGACGCCAGCGTGGAGGAACGGGCCCGCAGGCGCTTTGAGGAGCTCAAGGCCAAGGGAACGGACAAAAGTCTGGAGGAAATCAAGGCGGACATCATCACCCGGGACTACAACGACAGTCATCGGGAGGAGGGGCCCCTGGTCTGCACCGAGGACGCCGTGGTGGTGGACACCACAGGCATGGACATCCAGGGCGTCAGCCAGTATATTCTGTCTTTTATTGAAAGGGGAGGTCAGCGTGGTCTATAGATTTTGCAGAGCTCTGGTATCTATCATCAATATCATATGGTTTAACTTCACCTTTTACGGCAAGGAAAATATTCCGGACCAGGGACGCTATGTCCTCTGTGCCAACCACATGAGTCTCTACGACCCGGTGGTCATCGCCACCCAGATCAAACGGCAGGTTCACTACGTGGCCAAGATAGAGCTCTATAAAAATCCCCTGCTGCGGTGGCTCATGGTTCATCTGGGCACCATTCCGGTGGATAGGGACAATGTGTCCATGCACACCATGCGGGAGGCCATGACGGTTTTGAAAAACGACGGCATCCTGGGCATCTTTCCCGAGGGCACCCGGGTTAGGGGCGAGCGGATCAAGCCCATGGATGGCTTTGTGGTCTTTGCCCTGAAAACCAAGTCGCCGGTGCTGCCGGTGCATGTCCGGGGCGAGTTTAAATTTAGGGGAAAGGTGGATGTGATCTTCGGAAAGCCCATCGATCTCAGCGAATATTATGGGAAAAAGCTTAAAGCTGAAGAAATATCAAAAATTAGTGAAAAAATTATGGACAATATCTACGATTTACATTAAAATAGTGGAGATAGACAATGAAAATCATAATTGCGGATAAAGCGGGCTATTGCTTCGGTATCGAGAATGCCATGCGGATGGTGCAGGACACCCTGGAAAAATATCAGGGTGAACCCATATACTGTCTGGGCGATATTTCTCACAACCGCCAGGAGATGGACAGGCTCATCGCCCAGGGTGTAAAGAAAATCGACAGCGTCGAGGAGGCCCAGGGCGGCTGCATCATCATCAGATCCCACGGTGTGGGGAAATCGGTGCTGGAGGAGGCCTCTGCCCGGGGGCTTAAAATCATCAATGCCACCTGTCCCTTTGTGCGGGCCATGCAGAAAAAGGTGGCAGACTATTACGCCCAGGGCTACCAGATCATCATCGTCGGCAACGCCGAGCACCCCGAGGTCATTGGGGCCTGCGGCTGGTGCGACGATCAGGCAATAATCTTAAATGACATAAAAAGTGTAGAAAAAATCCCAAAATATGATAGAATATGTGTTGTGGCCCAAACCACCATCATTGAATCAAAATTCAATGCTATCACAGAGGCCTTAAAGGACAAGGCCGATGAAATTGTTATATTTAATACCATTTGCAGCGCAACCGCCGAGAGACAAGCGGCAGCCGCAGAAACTGCAAAGGTAGTAGAATATATGATTGTAATAGGCGGGTATCACAGCTCCAATACCCAGAAGCTGCTAGATATCTGTAAAACCTATTGCAAAAATACTTGTCACATAGAAACAGCCGGAGAATTAAATCCTAATGAGATTAAAAAATACAATGTTATTGGAATCACTGCAGGAGCATCGACGCCGGATTGGATCGTTAAGGAGGTAACGGAAAGTATGGAAGAAAACAAAATGGAACAGCAAGAGGTAACTCAGGAAGTGGAAGCGGCTAAGGTAGACCCTGCGGACGTAGCAGACGCAGATTTCGATTTCGCCGCCGAAATTGAAGAGTCCCTCAAACCAATCAGAAAGGGTGCCCCGGTCGAAGGTGAAGTTATTCATATTGACAATGATGAAATTATCCTGAATATTGGCTACAAGGCTGATGCCGTCATTAAAAAGAATGATTTTACATGGAAACACGACGAAGAACTGACAGATCTCGTCAAGCTTGGCGATAAGATTACCGCCATCGTCACAGATCTCAACGACGGTTCTGGCAGCGTTAAGTTATCCAAGATTAAATACGACAACCAGAAGGTACAGCGTCAGCTGGCCGAAGCCTACGAAAACAAAACTGTTCTCGAAGGTAAGGTTAAGGGCGTATCTGGCAGCGGTCTCATCGTAGACATCGGATTCACCGATATCTTCATGCCCGCTTCCCAGTATCACGTGCGCTACGTGAAGGATCTGGAAGCCCTGGTTGGCGAAGACGTCAAGGGTATCATCATCGACTACAATGCAAAACGCAGAAGAGCGATTTTATCCCAGAAGGTTATCCTGGAAAAGGAATTAAAGGAAAAACAGGCAGCTTTAAAAGAAGCCAAGGAAAAACGCTTTGGTGAACTGGAAGTTGGCGATCTCGTCAAGGGTACCGTCAAGACCATCACCAACTTTGGTATCTTCGTTGACTTAAACGGCATCGACGGTTTCGTACACCGCTCTGACTTAACCTGGGAAAGAGCCAACGAACCCAAGGACCTGGTAGAAAAGGGTCAGGAAATCGAAGCTAAGGTTATTTCCAAAAACGAAGAAGATAAGAAGATCAAGCTCAGCGTCAAAGCCCTCAAGGAAAGACCCTGGGAAGAATTCATCAAGAACTACAAGGTTAACGATGAAGTTGAAGTTAAAATCACCAACGTTCTGGATTTCGGCGCCTTTGCTGAAATTATCCCGGGCGTAGAAGGCCTGATTCACGTTTCTGAAATCAGCTACGAACGTGTGGAATCTGTTGCATCTGTCCTGAAAACAGGCGATGTTGTTAAGGTTAAGATCATCGGCATCGACACCGACAAGGAAAAGATCAGCCTGAGCATCAAGGCAACCTTAGAAGCTCCGGCCCGTCAGGAAAGACCGAGAAGATCCGAGTCCTCCTACGACAGACCGGCCCGCTCCGAAGCACCGAGAAGAAAGCCGCAGCAGGCTAAGAACAAGACTGTTTACGAAGAATCCGCCAACGTAACCTTAGGCGATGCCTTCGGCGCACTGCTGGAAGGCTTATCCTTCGACGACGACACCGAAGAATAATCAGCATTATTCTTTGTAACCTCCTGAAATTTTTTCAGGAGGTTTTTTTATACCCAGGGTGTGGTATGCCTCCAGTGATGTTTGGATTTTGACCTGAAAATTTTCAGAAAATGTAATCAACTGTAATTTATTCCAAAAAATCAAGGGCTTTTGGGCCAAAATAGCGAATGTTTATATAAAACAGAAAGAAAATGTTCTGAAAAAAGACATAAATTGGCCTATTTTTGTTTGCGTCCCCCGGAGCCTATGGGTTATAATAAAAAAAACGGTTATAACGGTCGTTAAATTTGAGATTGTAAAAAGGAGAAATACTTTGGGAGGAATTTTTGGAGTAGTATCAAAACGTGACTGTGTTGAAGATCTGTTTTTCGGGACAGATTACCATTCACATCTCGGAACCCGGCGCGGCGGCATGGCGGTCTACAACAATGAAGGCGGCTTCGATCGCGCGATCCACAACATTGAAAATTCACCATTCAGAACAAAATTTGAACGGGACGTTCAGCAGATGAAGGGCAGCATCGGCATCGGCTGCATCAGCGACAGCGATCCCCAGCCTTTAATCGTCCGGGCCCACTTTGGCAATTTCGTGCTGACCACCGTCAGCCGCATCAACAATGCCGACGATATTGTCGGCCGGGTCTTTGAGGGACACCGGGCGCACTTCATGGAAATGAGCAGCGGAAAGATCAACGCCACGGAGCTGGTGGCCTCTATTATCGCCGCCAAGGACAATATCCTCGAGGGAATCAAGGCGGCCCAGGAAATGGTGGACGGCTCTTTGACCATGCTGGTCATGACCAAGGAGGGCATCTACGCCTCCCGAGACCGTCTGGGGAGAACCCCTTTGATCATTGGCCAGAGAGAGGACGGCTACTGCGCCTCCTTTGAATCCTTTGCCTATCAGAATCTGGGCTATGTGGACGCCTACGAGCTGGGCCCCAACGAGGTGGTGTTCATGGATGCAGACGGCTACGAAACAGTCTCTGCGGCCCAGAAGGAGATGAAAATCTGTGCCTTCCTCTGGACCTACTACGGCTATCCTACCTCCACCTACGAGGGGGTCAACGTCGAGGATATGCGCTACCGCTGCGGCCATGCCCTGGCCAAACGTGACGCCGGGGTTGAGGTGGACTACGTGGCCGGCGTCCCCGATTCCGGCATCGCCCACGCCATCGGCTATGCCAACGAGTCCGGCATCCCCTTTGCCAGACCTTTGATCAAGTACACCCCCACCTGGCCCCGAAGCTTTATGCCGCCGAAGCAGAGCATGCGCCATCTCATCGCAAAGATGAAACTCATCTCGGTGGACGCCTTAATTCGTGACAAGCGCCTGCTGTTCATCGACGACTCCATTGTCCGGGGGACCCAGATGAGCGACACCGCCGGTCAGCTGCTGCGGGAGGGGGCCAAGGAGGTCCACGTGCGTTCGGCCTGCCCGCCGATTATGTACGGCTGCAAATACCTGAACTTCTCGCGCTCCACCTCGGAGTACGATCTGATCACCCGACGGATCATCAAGGAGCGGGAGGGCGACAAGGACGCCGAGATGGTGGCGGATTACGCCGACCAGAACTCCACCAATCACCAGGAGATGGTGGACACCATCTGCGAGCGCCTCAAGTTCACCTCGTTAAAATACCACGAGCTGGATGACATGATCGATTCCATCGGTATCGACCGCTGCAAGGTCTGTACCTACTGCTGGGACGGCAAAGAGTAAGATCATGCTATCCCAGGTTTACAGCTGTGGTGTGCTGGGAATCGACGGGGTGATTATCACCGTAGAAATCGACGTGGCCGGGGGACTGCCGGCCTACGTCACCGTGGGACTTCCCGACGCAGGGGTCAGGGAGTCCAAGGAGCGGGTCTGCTCGGCCATTAAAAACAGCGGCTGGAGCTTTCCCATGAAGCGGGTGACCATCAACCTGGCCCCCGCCGATTTAAAAAAGGAGGGGGCAGCCTACGATCTGCCCATTGCCCTGGGGCTTTTGGTGTCCACAGAGCAGCTGAGCTGTCCGGACCTCAAGGACTACGTGCTCATCGGTGAGCTGTCCTTAAGCGGAGAGATCCGGCCGGTGGCCGGGGTGCTGTCCATGGTGCTGGCGGCCAGAAAGCAGGGCTTTAAAAAGATCATTGTGCCCGAGGCCAACCGCCTGGAGGCGGGGATTGTGTCGGACATTGAAGTCTATCCCATGGCAGACCTTAAGGAGGCGGCACAGCATCTGGCGGGGACCGAAATCAAGGCGCCCTTTGCCTTGGATGCCCAGAGCGTTTTAAAGGAGGGCGGCCAGGCACCGGAGGTTCTGGACTTTTCCCAGATCCGCGGCCAGGACAGCGCCAAGCGCGCCCTGGAGATTGCGGCGGCGGGGGCTCATAACGTGCTGCTCTGCGGTCCGCCGGGCTCTGGAAAATCCATGCTGGCCAAGGCCTTTGCCTCGATTTTACCGGAGCTGACCTTAGAGGAGGCGCTGGAGATCACCAAGATTTACTCCATCTCAGGGCTGATGACCGGGGGCAGCATGATGACGGCACGGCCCTTCAGGTCGCCCCACCACACCATATCCAAGGTGTCTCTGGTGGGCGGCGGCCGGATTCCGAAGCCCGGCGAGGTTTCCTTGGCCCATCTGGGGGTGCTCTTTTTAGACGAGCTGCCAGAGTTTCAGAAAAGCGCCTTAGAGGTGCTGCGCCAGCCCATCGAGGATCAGCAGGTGACCATATCCAGGGTCAGCGCTGCCTTGACCTATCCGGCCTCCTTTACCCTGATCGCCAGTATGAACCCCTGCCCCTGCGGCTACCTCGGCGATCCAGATCACACCTGTACCTGCACACCCACAGAAATCAAGCGTTATTCCGGTAAGCTCTCGGGTCCCCTGCTGGACAGAATCGACATCCGTCTGGAGGTCCCCGCCACAAGATTCGAGGATTTGGCGGGAGTGGGGCGGGCCGAGACCTCGGCAAGCATTAGAAAACGGGTTAATCTTGCCAGAAAACGCCAGAATGAACGCTATCAGAAAGAACCCGGGATTTATTTCAATACCCAGCTGACGCCGGGGCTCATGGAGCGCCATTGTCGGCTGGGATCCTCTGAGAGGATGCTGATGGAGAAAATCTACAAAAAGATGAACCTCAGCGCCAGGGGCTACCACCGTATCCTGAAGCTGGCGAGAACCATCGCCGATCTCGACGGCGCCGAGGACATTTCAAGCATCCATCTGGGCGAAGCCATCCAGTACCGATCCTTTGAGATCCAGGGCTGATTTTCGCCTTCAGTATCACCGTGACTGCCCAGGCAGTCTTTTTTTGTATCAAAATTCAGGGGCCTCAAAATTAGGGCCGGTGTACAGGAGGGTGTGATGGCAGATAAAATTTTTTGGCTTTGGCTGATGGGCCTCAGGGGCATTGGGCCCAAGAAAAAGCAGTGCCTGCTGGAGGCCTTTGGAGATCCCAAGGCCTTGTTTGACAGCGACCGGGGGACCCTGGCGGCCTCGGGGCTGTTAAAGCCACAGGAGATCGACAAAATTTTAGGGGGGAGGGATCTCACAAAGGCCCGGGAGGTTTTGAGCTTTTGTCGGTGGGAGGGCGCGGCCTTTATCACACCGGAGGAGGAGGTCTATCCCCAGGGCCTTAGAAATCTCTACACCCCGCCCCTGGGCCTTTTTGCCAAGGGGGAGCTGGCACTTTTAAAAACCGACTGCAGCATCGCTGTGGTGGGCTCCAGAAATGCGACCCTGTCGGGGAGGATACTGGCCAGAAGCTTTGCCAAGAGCCTTTCTGCGGCGGGGGTGACGGTGGTCAGCGGCCTGGCCGAGGGCATCGACGGCGAGGCTCACATCGGGGCCCTGGAGGGTCCGGGCGCCACCATCGCCGTCATGGGCACGGGCATCGACCGCTGTTATCCGGCCCAAAACCGGGCCCTGTACTTAAAAATTGCCCAGGCGGGACTTTTGCTCACGGAGTTCTTTCCCGGAGAGCGCCCCCAGCCCTACCATTTTCCCCAGCGCAACCGGATCATCAGCGGCCTTGCCGACGGGCTTTTGGTGGTGGAGGCCCGGGAGAAGAGCGGGGCCATGATCACCGTGGACTACGCCCTGGAGCAGGGCAAAAATGTCTATGCCCTCCCCGGGGATATTTTGGTCAGCCAGAAGGCCGGGACCAACCGCCTGATCAAGGAGGGCGCCCGGATGATCACAGCGCCCCAGGAAATCCTTGAGGATTTTGCAGCCAAGGAGGGCCCGCCGGCAGAAGCACAGTCCCGAAAGCCCCAGACAGAGGCCTTCATCGAGACCCTTGAGGACGAGGATCAGCGTCGCTGTCTCAAGCAGATAGTCCAGGGCTGCGACACCCTGGACAATTTGGCCCTGGTCACAGGGCTGGATATTCGCCGGGTCAACGTGGCGGTCTCCATGCTGGAGCTTTTGGGGGCGGTGGCGGTGAGCCGGGGAAAGATTGTCCTGGTTCCCGGAGGCATCGGCTGAGTTAGCTTAGATTTACTTTATGAAAAATTTGAAAAAACCAGTCTGCTTTGTTATAATATCCTTTGACTTCTGCCCAGAGGTTTAAAAGACATTGTGCAGGGGCAGAATTTTAATTTAAAAAATACAGAGGAGGACACAATGGCAAAAAATCTCGTCATTGTTGAGTCACCAGCTAAAGCGAAAACCATCAAAAAATACCTGCCCAAGGGCTATGAGGTTCAGGCGACCATGGGACACGTCATCGACCTGCCCAAGAGCAGAATCGGCATTGATATTGAAAATCATTTTGCCCCGGATTACATTAAAATTCGCGGAAAAGGTGAGCTATTAAAAAAATTACAGAAAGAGGCGAAGAAGGCGGACAACATCCTGCTGGCCACTGACCCCGACCGTGAGGGCGAGGCCATTTCCTGGCACGTGGCCAATTTCCTCGGCATCGACACCGGAGAAAAGTGCCGCATCGAGTTCCACGAGATCACCAAGCGGGCCGTCAACGCCGCCATCGACAACAAGCGGGCGGTGGACATGGATTTGGTCAATTCCCAGCAGGCCAGGCGTATTTTAGACCGTCTGGTGGGCTATTCCCTAAGCCCCTT
>JAUNGS010000031.1 GCA_030524435.1 Eubacterium sp. | reverse complement strand
CGCTGATGGTGGTTTGAATATTGTTCATGCTGTGCATCAGCGCGTGGGTAAAATAGATGGAGTTAAAGGTGCTGTAGCCATCGTAGGTGTGATACCAGGTTGGGGGTTCCACGGCCAGGCTTTCAAAATGCTTGGCCCAGCGATTGGTGACGCCCAGAACATAGGCGTAGGGCAGAATATGGTAAAAATAGCTGGGATTTTCATCCACCAGTACCTTGATTCGGTCCAGCTCTGCCGTCTGAATAAAATGCTTAAAGCCCAAGGTTTCCCCAAGCCAGCGGTTTCCCGTGGGGGTCCGCTTTCCACTAAAGGCCGCGAAGGCAGAGGTGATGCCCGAAGCGATAAAGCAGAGCAGCGGAAATACCGGGGAGAGGAGCCCTGTGCTCAGGATGAGTGCAGAGCCGAAAATCAGAAGCAGCAAAAAGCTCAGGATAATCATCTTAAAGATAAAATCTCCCTTGGTGGTGCCCTGGCGCAGCGCTGCGTTTCTGAACAAAAGAATGAACAGTCCAGCTGGAATGATCCCCAGAAGGGCACAGATCAGGGAGAACAGCGGGGAGAAGTAGCCGTTATAGTAATAGGCGAAGGCCGCTCCCAAAAATATCATGGGGATTGCAGTCAGCAGACAGAGAAGTCCCTGAACCTTTAAGGACAGATCAGTAAATAAGGTATTTTCCGGAATTTTGAAAAAGCCGATGATCTGATCCATGGCGACCATGATATCCTGGTGAAAATCCTCCAGATCGTCGATGTCAGAGCTTTTCCGGTTGTTGGGAAAGAGACCCGAAAATACGGTCTTTGCAAAATCGGGCAGTTCATTCGAGGGTTCCCGCAGCTTTTTAAAGGTGAAATGGCTCTTGTCGGTTTGCTCAATGGCAAGATAACCCTGGTCCGCCAGCCAGATAATCATGGACAAAACCTCGGGGACATCGGTTTTGCCGTCGATGATGGTGCCGATCTGGGCCGGGGTCAGATTGTCCGGCGGATAAAAGGTCACAGGCTCCAGGGGCTTGTCGTCTCTGCCGAATTTTGTCCACAGCAGAGCGGCGGCAATCACACAGATGACAGCGGCGCCGACCATCAGCACCTTCCAGTAATTGCCTGTGGGGATTTCTGAGAAGTAGCCCTGGGGCAGCCGCAGATTGACGGTGATGCCTTCGCCCTGGGCCAGAGCGCCGTTGACCGTGGCGTAAATGGTGTTGCCGTCGACGGTATAGCTGACCTTGCCGGTGTCGACACTGCCGTATTCTCCGGTGAGAAATTCCAGGGTGGAGGCGTCGAAGTCCTTGGGCATATGAATGGTGAAGGAAGCGCTGTCGATGGCCGTGTTCCAATTGTGGGGGATGATGTTGTAATAAACGTCGTCGAAGCTGTCGATTTTATCGTCCCCGGGGTTCCAGATGTATTCGATGGTGTAGGTGACAGGCCCTTCTACGTAGGTGTCGGCATCGCCAATCTGAATGACAGTGGTGCCGTCCTCATTGTCGGTGTCAAAATTGAAGTTCGGCACATCGATATCATAGAGATGGGCTCTGTAGCCTGCGGCGATGCCCTGGCCATCGATCTCTCTGTAAAAGCTGCCCTGGTAGGGGATGTAGCGGTAGAGGCCGTGGCGGGGGCTGGTGAAATTGACCGCGATGGTTTCTGTGATGTGGTAGGCGTGGTCCTCGGTCACCGTCATCTCCACGTCGTAGCTGGAGGTGGTGAAGTATTCCTGGGCCGAGACGCTGCCGCAAAAAAGACAGCAGACGACAAACGCCATTAGGATCGCCGAAATGGATCTTTTTTTCATAAATGCTCCTGTGTAAATAAAAAGTCAAAAAGCCTGGATGACCAGGCTTTAGCTGCAGAGATGTGAAACGCTTTGAGGCTTAGCTTTAAGAAGCACTGCCGTTGTCGATCAGATTAAAACTGAACTTTGACGTTCTGACGTTCCTCCTCAGCGCCAACCTCGAAGAAGGTCTGCTTGGAGAAATGGAAGATCCCGGCAATGATATTGCTGGGGAACATCTCAATTTTGTTGTTTAAATTTTTGACCGAGGCGTTGTAATATTTTCTGGCATTGGCAATATCCTCTTCGACGGTCTGGAGCTGATGCTGAAGATCCATGAAATTGGTGTTGGCCTTCAGATCGGGATAGGCCTCGCTGACGGCGAACAGGGTTTTTAAGGTGCTGTTCAGGGCGTTTTCTTTTTGAATTTTATCATCGATGGTCCGGGCGTCCATGGCCGCGGTTCTAGCTGCGGTAACCTGCTCCAGGGTTTTGGACTCGTGGGCAGCGTAGCCCTTGACGGTTTCCACCAGGTTTGGAATCAGGTCGTAGCGCTTTTTCATGTAGACGTCCATGGTAGAGAAAGCCTCTTCAACCTGATTTTTCAGTTTGACCAGGCCGTTGTAGCTGCGCATAACCCACAGGGCGATGATGACGATCGCCGCAATGATGACAATAATGGGAATCATAATGACCTCCTTGGGTTAAAGTATACTTTATTATAGCATAGGTCGGTAAAAAAATACCACCATAAAGGCGGTATTTAAGGCTTCGGGATGATGCGGGACTAAAAATCAAAGAGCTCAGTGCTGAGATATTTTTCACCCCGGTCAGAGAAAACAGCGACGATCAGACCATTGTCCAGGGTTTTGGCGACCTCACAGGCCGCCCAGAGGGCGGCACCGCTGCTCATGCCGACGAAGATGCCTTCTTTTTTGATGATGTCCCTGGCGAAGGCAAAAGCGGTTTCGCTCTCCACCATCAGGCGGATATCGGCAGCACTGGGATCGTAGATCGGCGGGACAATGGCCTCCTCCATATTTTTAAGACCCTGGATGCGGTGGCCGGGCTCGGGCTGGGCTTCGATAATTTTGATGTCTGGGTTGAAAGCCCTGAGGCCCCGGGCGATGCCCATGAGGGTACCGGAGGTTCCCAGGGATGCCGCCAGATGGGTGATTTTGCCCTCGGTCTGCTCCCAGATTTCCCGGGCGGTGGTGTCTATGTGGGCCTGGTAGTTGCAGGGATTGCTGAATTGATCGGGATTAAAGTATTTCCCGGGTGATGCCGCCATCAGCTCCCGGACCCTGCGTATGGCGCCGTCGGTCCCCTCATCGGCGGCGGTGAGGGTCACCTTGGCCCCAAAGGCCTCAATCATTTTCCGGCGCTCCACGGAGACGGCGGCGCTCATGACGATTTCCACGGCGTAGCCCTTGACGGCGCCGACCATGGCCAGACCAATGCCCGTGTTGCCCGAGGTGGGTTCGATGATAATTTTGTCCTTGGTCAGGATACCCTGGGCCTCGGCTGTCTCGATCATTTTCAAAGCGATGCGGTCTTTGATGCTGCCGCTGGGATTGAAGCCCTCGACCTTGGCAGCTAGGGTGACGTTGGGGCTGGGACTAAAATGGTTGAGCTTGACCAGGGGCGTTGCGCCGATGGTTTCAAGGATAGAAGTGTTCATTGGATGCCTTTCTCTTTATGATAAAATTATGATAAGATAGTTGCTTTAGAAATTTTTGTAAAAGCTTTACGGCATTATTATAGTACAAAACCCCGGGAGGGTACAGATGGTTTTGAAAAATAAAGGGAGTACTTTGGGGAGCAGGGCTAAAATTCGTAAATCTGAAAACCTTTTAGGACAAAAGTCTGCTTTTAATTTAAAGACAAATGTATTATAATTAAAGACAGAGTTCGCTATAAATGAGAAAGGATACGGCTATGAGATACCAATGTGTGCTGTTTGATCTGGATGGAACCCTGCTGAATTCCAAGGAGGGGGTTTGGCGTTCCTTTGAGTATGCCCTGGAAAAGCTGGGGCACCCCAATCCTAAGATTGAAGATATTGAGCCTTTAATCGGGCCGCCCATCGAGCGGGTTTTTGTGGAAAACTACGGCTACAGCGTCGAAGATGGCTGGCGGGGGCACGATTTCTACCAAGAGGAGTACGTTACCCACGGCAGAATGTTCAAGGATCCCTTCTTCGACGGCGCTGCGGAAACCATCGACAGGCTTACGGCCCTGGGGTGTCTTGTGGGGATCTGTACCAACAAAGGAGAGACCACGGCGCGGCAGATCATTGAAAAATCACCGCTGAATATTCCCCTGGAGCAGGTTTACGGTCCCGACGAGGCTGGCACCAGAACCAACAAGGTGGAGATCATCCAGGCCTTTCTCAGAGATTTTGGCTGCGACACCCCGGAAAAGCGCGCCCAGGTGCTGATGGTGGGAGACCGCTATTACGACATTGAGGGCGCGGCGGCCGCCGGCATTGACGGCGCCGGCGTGGCCTTTGGCAACGGCACCACAGAAGAGCTTCTGGGCGCCGGAGCTGTGGCTGTGGTGGATCGCATGGCGGACCTTGTGGACATCGCCGCCGGAGCGCAATAGATAAAGGAGATTATTATGGAAAATACCAATATTCATCGCACCGCCGTGATCAACGGCGATTTAAAATTTACCAATGTAGGTCAGATTCTGAAATCCAGAACCTTTGGCAAGATGCTCAACAATTTTGTGGAGGAGCTGGAATCCAGACATTCCAAGCGCCTGAAGGCCATCAAGCCCTTCAGAAATGAGGCCAAGCAGTTTGACACGGAAAAATTCAGAGATTTTCTGATCCTCTTAAACATGAAGCCCCTGAAGGAGGTCATGGTCTCCGGCTATTTCGACATCCAGTACGGCGTCGACGAGTACGCCACGGCCATGCTCGAATTTTTGGAGGGCCTGTACAACTATTGGCGCAATTTCCAGCGTTTCATGGTTAAAAATGAGCCCTATATCGCCGATGATGAATCCAAGCGCTCCAAGGCCCATTCCCTGTCCTCCAACAACGAGTCTTTGAAGAAGTTGGTGCTGGAGCTCTACAGAAACATTATGTACAATGTGACAGGGGAAAGCTTTAATATTTACAGACAGCTGCCCAGCGGCGCCCAGGTGGCCTTTCTGGTGGATCGTTTTGAGTTTAGCAACAGCGTCAAGAGCAAAAACGATTCCCTCTACCGGGTGCCCTACGTCTGGGAGGCCATCTTTGAGCCGCCGGTGATTTTCTACACCCAGTCCAACAAGAGAAACGGCGTCTTTCCCATCAAAAAGGATAAGAAAATCTTAGAGCGCTTCTATATGGACTGCGACTCCTGGTTTGCCATTCCCGTCAAGGCGGGCCGGCTTTTAATCATGGTGTACTGCCACAAGAACTTCCTGGAGCTGGGGGCAGGGCTTTTCAACCTGTTCCAGCTGGCTACCCCCGAGGAATTCCTCGGCAAAAAGCCCGACGGCGTCGTGTTCTTTGGCCTGGACAAAAGCCTTTTTGATGAAGACGAGAAGCTGGGCTTCATCGTCAAGGAGGACGGGGTCTACTACGGTATGCTGCCCAACGATCCCGCGGTGGATTATTTTGGCTATATGAAGAAAATGATCCTGACCCTCCACAACATCATTCAGATTAAAAATTTCTGGCTGCCCATCCACGGTGCCTTTGCCAGAATTCACATCGGCGGCGCCAAGCCCGTCAACATCATGCTGGTGGGGGACAGCGGTGCCGGAAAATCCGAAACCCTGGAGGCCATCCACAAGCTGCCCAAGGAAATGGAGTGTGAGGTGGATATCCTCATCGACGATATGGGCTCCCTGCACTTTAACCGGGAGGACGAGCTCATGGCTGTCGGTACGGAAATCGGCGCCTTCGTCCGCCTGGACGACCTCCAGCCGGGCTACGCCTACAGCACCATGGACCGCTCCATCTTCATGAACCCCAATCTGATCAACGCCCGGGTTATCGTGCCCCAGATGGCCTACGAGGACATTGCAGCCTCCACCCCCGTGGACTATATTTTCTACATTAACAATTATGAGAAGATCGAGGGCGACCTCAAGCCCATCGAGTTCTTCGATAACCTGGACCAGGCCTTGGAGGTCTTCTCCGAGGGACGCCGCATGGCCAAGGGAACCACCGGCGAGGTGGGGATGACGGCGACCTACTTTGCCAATCCCTTCGGGGCAGTGCAGCTGCGGCCGGAGCATGAAAGGATTGCAGAAAACTACTTCCAGCGCATGAAGGAAAAGGGTATCGAGATCGGCATGATCCGCACCCAGCTGGGAATCCCCGGCAGAGAGCAGGACGGCCCCCTGGCGGCGGCCACCGCTTTGGTGGATTTTGTTAAGAATTTAAAATAATTCTAATTTAGCGCTGAAATTGTTTGAAATTTAATGGACAGAGGGTTATAATAGGTCTCAGAGAAATTTTAAAACTAGGAGGTCATTCTCATGGGACGTTTAAAAGGAACTGAAACATTATCGAACTTAATGAAGGCATTTGCAGGTGAAAGCCAGGCCCGCAACCGTTACACCTTCTTTGCATCCAAGGCTAAAAAGGAAGGCTACGTACAGATCCAGAATATTTTCCTGGAAACTGCTGGCAATGAAAAGGAACATGCAGAAATTTTCTACAAATACATGGCTGAAGAGCTGGAAGAGGGCGCTGCCATGATGATCAACGTCAACGCAGACTACCCGGTAGCTCTGGGCGACACCAAGAGCAACCTGATCAACGCCGCCGCCGGTGAAAGAGAAGAATGGGATGAATTATATCCTGCCTTTGCTGAAGTTGCCAGAAAGGAAGGCTTTGCAGACATCGCTGAGTCCTTCACTCAGATCAGCGTTGCCGAAAAGGCCCACGAAGCCCGCTACAAAAAGCTGGCTGCCAACATCGAACAGGGCAAGGTATTCAAGCGCTTTGGCGAAATTCGCTGGAAATGCGGTAACTGCGGCTACGTTTATGAAGGCAACGAAGCGCCTCAGGAATGCCCGGCCTGCAGACACGCCAGAGATTACTTTGAATTATTAATTGAGAACTACTAAAAAGAAAAAATAGTTCTGCCTCGGCAGGACTATTTTTTTAGATCAGATTTTAGATATCAAAAAGCCGCCTCATGCAGAGACGGCTTTTTTTAATGCAGATGAATCCTAAACGATGCCCTGGGCGGTCATGGCGTCGACGACCTTTTCAAAGCCGGCGATGTTGGCACCTACAACGTAGTTGCCTTCAGCACCATAGCGCTTGGCGGCATCGGCCATGTTGTGGCAGATGTTGATCATGATGTTTTTCAGCTTGGCGTCTACTTCCTCGAAGGTCCAGCTCAGGCGTTCGCTGTTCTGGGACATTTCCAGGGCGGAGGTGGCCACGCCGCCGGCGTTGGCAGCCTTACCCGGTGCGAAGAGGATGCCGTTTTCCTGGAGGTATTCGGTGGCTTCCAGGGTGGTGGGCATGTTGGCGCCTTCAGCGACAGCGAAGCAGCCGTTGGCCACCAGCTGTTTGGCGTCTTCTAAGTGGAGCTCGTTCTGGGTAGCGCAGGGCAGGGCGATGTCTACTTTTACAGACCAGACGCCTCTGCCTTCGTGGTATTCGGCGTTGGGACGGTAGTTTTTGTAGGTGCTCAAGCGTTCACGCTTAACTTCCTTGATTTCCTTGATGGCGTCGAGGTCGATGCCTTCGGCGTCGTAGATCCAGCCGGTGGAGTCGCTCATGGTGACGACCTTGGCACCCATCTGGAAGGCTTTTTCAGCGGCGTAGATGGCGACGTTGCCGGAGCCGGAGATTGCCACAACCTTGCCGGCGATATCCTTGCCGTTGAGCTTGAGCATTTCAGAGATTAAGTAGAGCAGACCGTAGCCGGTGGCTTCGGTTCTGGCCAGAGAGCCGCCGTAGCTTAAGCCCTTGCCGGTGAGGACGCCTTCGTAGACGCCGCGGATGCGCTTGTACTGGCCAAACAGGTAGCCGATTTCTCTGGCGCCGGTGCCGATGTCGCCGGCGGGAACGTCGGTGTCAGCGCCGATGTGCTTGCAGAGCTCGGTCATGAAGCTCTGGCAGAAGGCCATGATTTCGCGGTCGGATTTGCCCTTGGGGTCGAAATCGGAGCCGCCCTTGCCGCCGCCGATGGGCAGGCCGGTTAAGGAGTTCTTGAAGACCTGTTCAAAGCCTAAGAATTTGATGATCCCCAGGTTGACAGAGGGGTGGAGACGCAGGCCGCCCTTGTAGGGTCCGATGGCGCTGTTGAACTGAACGCGGTAGCCGGTGTTGACCTGGACATTGCCCTGATCGTCAACCCACGGCACTCTGAAAATGAACTGGCGTTCCGGCTCAGTCAGACGTTCCAGCAGCGCTTCTCTGCGGAAGGCATCCTCGTTGGCTTCGATGACGACGCGCAGGGATTCCAGTACCTCCCGGACAGCCTGGTGGAATTCGGGCTGGGCGGGGTTTTTATCGATGACTCTTTGAATCACTTCATCTACATAAGACATATTTTATACCTCCTGGTTTGTATACAATGTTCTTATTACTTTAACAGAGTAAAATATTTTTCCCTCACTGTCAAGTTTTTTTTGAAAATAATGGTGGTGAGGGCCGTTTACAGCCAAAAAGAAAGGAAATTTTTCTTAAAAATTGATCAAAGCCCCTTGCAATGTTCAAAAATCATGCTATAATCAAAGTAATTCCAAGCGGAATACTAGGATTTAGGAGGTGCATCATGCGGTTATCGACCAAAGGGCGATACGGTGTGCGCGCCATGTATGAGCTGGCGAAGCACTACGGCGACGCACCCATGTCCATCAAGGAGATTGCGGTGAATCAGGGCTTTTCTGATTCTTATATAGAACAGCTTTTCTCAAGCCTGAAAAAATCGGGGCTGATTGTAAGCCTCAGGGGCGCCAGAGGCGGCTACAGGCTTTCCAGGCCGCCGGAGGACATCACTGTGGGTGAGATTCTCAGGGTGCTGGAGGGTCCCATTGAGTTTGCGGACTGTGCAGGCGGCGCTTCGGGCCAGGTCTGCAGCATGGCGGCAGACTGTGTGACCCGGGGACTGTGGCAGGAAATCAGCGCAGCGGTGAACGACATCATCGACCACAAGACGTTGGCCGATTTGACGGCATCGGGAAAAGTGAAAAATGCAGCAGAGATTTGAAAGTGAGGCTTAGCTATGAAAAGAATTTACCTAGATAATGCGGCGACAACGCCGGTGGATCCCAGAGTTTTAGAGGAAATGCTTCCCTATTTTTCAGAAAAATTCGGCAACCCTTCCTCGGTGTATCTGGAGGGGCGTGAGGCCCGCCGGGCGGTGGAGGCAGCAAGGCTCCAGCTTGCCCAGGCCATCAACGCCGACCCCAAGGAAATCTATTTTACCGCCGGGGGCTCCGAGTCCGACAACTGGGCCATCAAGGGCGTGGCCATGAAGAATAAAAAGCGGGGCAACCACATCATCACCACGGCCATCGAGCACCATGCGGTGCTTCACACCTGTGAGTACCTGGAAAAGCAGGGCTTCGAGGTCACCTACCTGCCGGTGGATGACAAGGGGCTGATCTCCTTGGAGGATCTTAAAAATGCCATCAGGGATGAAACCATTCTGGTATCTGTCATGTTTGCCAACAACGAGATCGGCACCGTGGAGCCCATCAAGGAAATCGGCGAAATTGTCAAGGCCAAGGGAATCATCTTCCACACCGATGCGGTTCAGGCCTTCGGCAATGTGCCCATCGATGTTAAAGACCTCAACGTGGACCTCATGTCCATCTCCAGCCATAAGGTTTACGGGCCCAAGGGCATCGGCGCCCTGTACATCCGAAAGGGTGTGCCCATCGACAGCCTGATCCACGGCGGCGCCCAGGAAAGACGGCGCCGGGCCGGGACGGAAAACACCGCCTCCATCGTCGGCTTCGGCAAGGCGGCGGAGCTGGCGTCCACCGAGCTTGAAAAGAATATAGACCACATGAAAACCCTGAGGGATGCCCTGATCGCCGGGGTTATGGAAAAAATTCCCCAGGTGCGGCTCAACGGCCATCCGGAAAAGCGGCTGCCGGGCAACGCCAACTTCTGCTTCGATTATATCGAAGGGGAATCCATTCTTTTAAGCCTCGACCTCGTGGGGGTTGCAGGCTCCAGCGGTTCGGCCTGTACCTCGGGCTCCCTGGATCCCTCCCACGTGCTTTTGGCCATCGGGCTGCCGGCGGGGATTGCCCACGGCTCTTTAAGACTGACCATCGGCAAGAGCACCACCCTAGAGGATATTCAGTACGTCGTCGACAACCTGGTGGTTATCATCGAGCGCCTCAGAAAAATGTCGCCCATCGATGCCAATACCCCCATCGACGATGCGGTTTACGATCACGGACATCACCATCACTAAGCCTTGGGCAGTGAAGCGATATAGAAATAAAGAAATAACAGGAGGAAAGAATCATGATGGAATATACAGATAAGGTAATGGAAAACTTTCAGAACCCCAAAAATGTGGGAGAGCTTGAGGATGCCAACGGCGTCGGCCAGGTAGGCAGCCCGGCCTGCGGCGATATTATGAAGATGTACCTTAAAATCAACGACGACGGCATCGTCGAGGACGCCAAATTTAAAACCTTTGGCTGCGGCGCGGCCATTGCCACCAGCAGTATGGCCACGGAAATGATCAAGGGCAAAAGCATCGAGGAGGCGGCCAAGCTGAAAAACTCCGAGGTCGTGGAAGCCTTGGGGGGACTGCCTTCAGAAAAAATCCACTGCTCTGTTTTGGCGGCGGAGGCCATCCAGGCAGCCATTGAGGACTATCACAAAAATAAAGAGGCATAAACAAATATAAACTTAAAAGACAGGCTGAAATTTTAGCAGTCGATTTTGGAAGGCAGCGCTTCTTGCAGGATCGAGCTGAAATTTCAGCTTTTTTTTGATGCGGGCATAAAAAAAGCCCGATTTAAATCGGGCTGTTGGTGCTTTTAATAGAAAGAGGCTTAGGCCTGGCCGATGGAACCGAAGAGTTCCATTTTTTCCTTAACCTTTTCCTTGATGGCTTCTGTACCCGGAGCCAGCAGCTTACGGGGGTCAAAGCCCTTGCCTTCTAAATCCTTGCCGGCTTCGATGTACTTGCGGGTAGCTTCAGCAAAGACAATCTGGCATTCGGTGTTGACGTTGATTTTGGCAACGCCCAGGGTGATGGCTTCCTTGACCATGTCGGCGGGGATACCGGTGCCGCCGTGGAGAACCAGGGGCATGTCGCCGGTTTTTTCCTGGATCTTGGCCAGAACGTCGAAGTTTAAGCCAGGCCAGTTGGCGGGGTATTTGCCGTGGATGTTGCCGATGCCGGCGGCCAGCATGGTGACGCCTAAATCAGCGATGGCCTTGCACTCGTCGGGATCAGCGAATTCGCCGGCGCCGACAACGCCGTCTTCTTCGCCGCCGATGGAGCCAACCTCTGCTTCCAGGGACAGGCCCTTGTCGTTGCAGATGGCGATGAGTTCCTTGGTCTTTTCGATGTTTTCATCGATGGGCAGGTGGGAGCCGTCGAACATGACGGAGGAGAAGCCGGCTGCGATGCAGGCCTTGGCGCCTTCGTAGCTGCCGTGGTCTAAGTGCAGAGCGACAGGAACAGTGATGTTCAGTTCTTCCAGCATGCCGTTGACCATGTTGGTGATGGTTTTGTAACCGCACATATATTTTCCAGCGCCTTCAGAAACCCCTAAGATGACGGGTGATCTTAACTCTTCGGCAGTCTGAAGGATAGCCTTTGTCCATTCAAGGTTGTTGATGTTGAAATGGCCAACACCGTAGTGATTTGCCTTTGCTTTGGTAAGCATGTCTTTAGCTGATACTAACATAATCGAAAAAATACCTCCTGTGAATTTTGGTTTTTTCTTACACCTAGTATATATGATGCGGCTGAAAGTCACAAGGGTAAGATATTGTGATGGCTGGGGTAATTGTTTTCAAAATTTTACAAAGCAGATAACTTTGAAAGGTACATTGCAAAAAAGATAAATGCAGGGCCGCCTTTTTGGAGGGGCTGTGCTATAATGGACCGAAGAGAAAATTTCAGGAAAGGATACAAAGGAGGCGGGCACATGAAAGCCAGCAGTTTATTGGATACGGTTGTGGTTTTGGACAAGGACGGCAGGTGGCGGGGAAAGGTCTGTGATATCCGAATCAGAGATCAGGCCGTCGACGCCTTTGTGCTGTCCGAGGGCGGCCTTTTCAGCAGAGCCCAGATTTTCACCCCCGAGGCCATTGTGTCGGCGGCCTACGATCACATTGCCCTGACCTCTGAGGCGGCCATTCAGAAAATGTCGCCCCGGGCCCTTAAGGCGCGCCTTCGGGGAAGTCACAGCGTGACGGGGGTCAGGGTGAAGGATGTGGACGGCGAGGATTTTGCCAGCACGGCGGATGCGGTCCTCGACGAGGATTACAGGGTGGTGGAGTACGAGCTTTCCCGCAGCTTTTTCGATGATCTCGACCGGGGCTACGGTATCGTCGCGGCGGCGGATTTGCGGCTGGACGCCTCCGGCGCGCTGGTTTACGCCAGAGATATGCTGGATATCGCGCGCACCGGCCGGGAGGGCGGCGCCATCGCCAAGATTTTGGGAGAGGAGGCAGGCCGATGAAGCTGTCCCAGGATAAAAAGAGAATTCTGATTTTCAATCTCACCGTGATTTTTTTGGCGGCGCTGCTTTTGTTTTTTCTGTGGCCGACCTTGGCGGAGGTCAGCATGCCCTTTGTGGTGGCTGTGATTTTGGCTTACCTGCTGAATCCCCTGGTGGGCTTTTTTGAACGCTTGGGTCTGGGTCGGGGGCTGTCGGTGCTCTGCGTGTTTATTTTGGTGGCAGCGATGATTGCAGTCCTTTTTATGAGCTTTGTGCCCAGCCTGATCAGAAACATTTCCCAGATGGTGACGAGCATCCCCCAGATGCTTAGGGAGCTTGGAAAGTACAGCGACAGTCTCCGGGAGATGATCGACTGGTACAATACCTCCGACGCCGCAAAGTTTTTCAACCTTGAGGAAAGCGTGGCGAGTATAGCCACCATGATCGGGAAAAATCTCCAGGACTTGTCCAACGCCATCATCGCCAACACGGGGCAGCTGATGAATGTGGTCATCACGCCCTTGGTGACAATCTTCCTGCTTTTGGACAAGGAGATTTTTTTGAGAAGCCTCAGCTACCTGGTGCCCATGGGGGCCAGGAGCGCCGTGGGCAAGATGTGCTGTGACATCGATCTGGTCATCGGCGGCTTTATCAGAGGCCAGGGGATCATGTCCGTCATCGCCGGGGTGCTCACGGGGCTGGGAGCCTACCTGCTGAAGCTGCCCTACGCACCGGTTGTCGGCGTCATTGCCGGGGTGACGACCATGGTGCCCTACTTCGGACTGGTGGTGGGGATGGTGATCATCTGCCTTATGTCCCTGATTGTGAGCCCGGTGATGATGGTATACATGCTGATTTGGATGTGTGTGGTCCAGGTGGTCTGCGGCAATGTTCTGGCGCCGGCACTGATGGCGGGCAACGTGGGGCTGCACCCGGTGGTCATCATTTTTTCCATCTTTTTCTTTGGAGCCCTTTTGGGCGGCTGGGGCATGCTTCTGGCCGTTCCCATCATGGGCACCATCAACGTGGTGATGAAGTACATCATCGCAGGCTTTGCCTCCTCCCGGGAGGAAAATCGGGGGTGATTTTTCCAAGGAAATTTGGGAAAATTGCCATTGACAATTTAAAGTGGAATGACTATACTTGTTATGATGCTAAGGTCAAAACACGAGCGGCGTGCGAAGGTTTTGAGGAGTGCAGGAGCGCTTTGCGCGAAACAATCCGGTATCATAATTATAGGGATAAAAGGTCTTTTGTCCCTGCATCATATTAATAAAGAGCAATGATAATGTCACCCCTGACCAAGGTCATCCCAGAGAGGAAATGGCTGCTGAAAATTTCCATGACAGGCCAGGGCCGCCCCATTGGAGCTTTGGCTGTGAAATCCCATCAGGAGAGTAAGGGCCGACGGCCGCAAACCGTTATTTGCTTGAGTGAGCAGAGCTTTCTGCTAATGTGGGTGGTACCGCGGAATTTCAGAACTTCGTCCCAGTGTGGGGCGGAGTTTTTTTATTTGCGGAAGCATTGCCCGAAAAAGACTATATTTATCATAAAAGGAGAGATAGAATGAAACCCTTAGGTTTAAACGAGATTCGTGAAAAGTACCTGGCCTTCTTTGAGACAAAGGGTCACCTGCGTCTTAAAAGCTTTCCCTTGGTGCCCATCAACGATAAGAGCCTGCTGTTAATTAATTCTGGTATGGCACCCATGAAGCCCTACTTCACCGGCGATGAGATTCCGCCGAGAAAGCGGGTCACCACCTGCCAGAAATGTATCCGGACCCCGGATATCGACAACGTCGGCAAAACCGCCCGCCACGGCACCTTCTTTGAAATGCTGGGAAATTTTTCCTTCGGCGATTACTTCAAGCGCGAGGCTATTCCATGGGCCTGGGAATTCTGCACCGAGGTCATGGAGATGGACCCCGAAAAAATCTACGTCACCATCTACTTAGACGACGATGAAGCCCACGATATCTGGCACGATGAAATCGGCGTGCCCGAGGAACGCATCGTGCGCCTGGGCAAGGAAGACAACTTCTGGGAGCACGGCCTTGGACCCTGCGGCCCCTGCTCTGAGCTGCACTACGACCGCGGCGAGCAGTATGGCTGCGGCAAGCCCGACTGCGGCCCGGGATGCGAATGCGACCGCTACGTCGAATTCTGGAATTTGGTATTCACCCAGTTCGACAGGGATGAGCAGGGCAACTACAATCCCCTGGATCACCCCAACATCGACACCGGCATGGGGCTGGAGCGTCTGGCCACCATCATGCAGGGGGTAGACAATATCTTCGAGGTGGACACCATCAGCCACGTCCTCAACTACATCTGTGACAAGGCCGGGGTCAAATACGGCGATGATCCCCAGAAGGATGTCTCCATCCGCGTCATCACCGACCACATCCGCAGCGTCACCTTCATGATCGCCGACGGTGTTATGCCCAGCAACGAGGGCCGGGGCTACGTGCTGCGCCGTCTTCTGCGCCGGGCGGTTCGCCACGGCAAGCTTTTGGGTATGACGGATCTCTTCCTCTACGACATTGCCAAGGAAGTGGTCGCCGTTTCCTCCGGCGCCTATCCGGAGCTGGCGGAAAAGCAGGACTATATCCAGAAGCTCATCAAAATCGAGGAAGAACGCTTTAAGGAAACCATCGACCAGGGACTGAGCCTTTTGGAAAAGGAACTGGCGGCAGTCCTTGAAAAGGGCGGCAAGGTATTCCCGGGTGTGGACGCCTTCAAACTCTACGATACCTACGGCTTCCCCTACGATTTAACCAAGGAAATCGTCGAGGAGCGGGGCCTTGAAATCGTCGAAGAGGAATTCAATGCAGCCATGCAGGAGCAGAAGGAACGGGCCAGAAAGGCCAGAGCCGAAAGCGATCTGGCGGTTTGGGCCGACGATCCCTTCAATCCCCTGGGGGCCGACGCCCTGGTGGAATTCGTGGGCTACGATGAATGGGAATCCCAGGGCAAGATCATCGGTCTCATCGGCCAGGCCGGGGAGCTCACCGACACCATCTCCGCCGGTGAAGACGTGCTGGTGCTCTTGGATCGCACCTCTTTCTACGCCGAGAGCGGCGGCCAGGTTGGGGACAAGGGCCAGATTGTCTGCGGTGACAGCGTCATCGAGGTGAACGACTGTAAAAAGGGCAGTCTGGGCCGCCACATCCACTACGGCAAGGTGATCTCCGGCAGCTTTAAGGTGGGGGACGAGGTGACCTCCAAGGTCGACGCCGGCCTCAGAGCGGCCACCCAGAGAAACCATACCTCCACTCATCTGCTGCAGAAGGCCTTGAAGCAGGTGCTGGGGGATCACGTCGAGCAGGCCGGCTCCTACGTCTCTCCGGATCGTCTGCGCTTTGACTTCAACCACTTCCAGCCCATGACGGCCGAGGAAAAACGTCAGGTTGAGGAGATCGTCAACACGGCGATTCTGAAGTCCATGAAGGTGGATATCTTTGAGACGGGCATCGACGAAGCCCGGTCCATGGGCGCCATGGCCCTCTTTGGCGAAAAGTACGGCGAGATCGTTCGTGTCGTCAAGGTCGGGGATTTCAGCATCGAGCTCTGCGGGGGCTGCCATATCCAGAACTCCTCCCAGGTGGGTCTCTTCAAAATTCTCAGCGAAACGGGCATCGCCGCCGGAATCCGCAGAATTGAGGCGGCCACAGGTATGAACGCCGTCCGCCACGTCGAGCAGATGGACGACACCCTGGCCGACGTTTCCGGCACCCTGAAGACCACGCCGGAGCACCTTTTGGAAAAGGTCAACGAGATCACAGAGCAGAGCCGTCAGAAGGATAAGGTCATCGCCGAAATGAAGAGCAAATTTGCGGGAAGCCTCATCGACGATATCCAGTCCGAGGACATCGCCGGCGTTCAGAGTGTTGTGGCCGGTGTCGAGGATGTGGACATGGACGGACTCAGAAGCATGAGCGATAAAATCAAGGATAAGCTGGGCAGCGGCGTCGTTGTGCTGGGCACCCGGGGCGACGGCAAGGTCAACTTCATCGCCACCGCTACCAAGGACCTTTTGGACAAGGGCTTCCACGCTGGCAAGCTCATCAAGGAAGTGGCTTCCGTGGCCGGCGGCGGCGGCGGCGGACGTCCCGATATGGCCCAGGCCGGGGGCAAGAAGCCGGAGATGATGGAGGCTGCCTTAGAGAAAGCTAAAGAAATTATTAAAAATCAGCTTTCCTGAAAGGTTTCATGAAAAAAAACTTGTCTTTTACCAGTAAGTGCGATAAAATAGGCGTAGACCAATATAAGAAGGAGGTATGGCAAATGAGTGACAACAATACAGTAGCTGATCGCGGCACCATCCTGTTTGATGTCAATAATGACAAAGCCCGCCAGATCGACGAGATCATGCACAGAGTGCAGCAGGCCTTGGTTGACAAGGGATACAATCCGGTGAATCAGATTGTTGGGTATGTTATGTCAGGCGATCCGACTTATATTACTAGCCATAATGAAGCCCGCAGTATCATTCAGAAAATCGAGCGGGACGAGCTGCTCGAGGAACTGGTAAAGCGTTATCTGGCAAGCATCCAGAAATAAAGGACAGATGAACTTTGGTCTTAGGTGAATCTAAACATTTGCCTAAGACTTTTTAATTAGAAAATTTTAGTCTGGCGGCGCCAAAGGCAGCGCCGCCAAAGTTTTATACAGGGAGTTATTTTTATTGTAAGCCGACCACCCTGGTCCGTTTACAATAGAAATAACGGAAAGAACAGAGCTATGAAATACAACCTGCTGGGAAACACAGGCATCGAGGTCTCCAGACTGTGCTTTGGCTGTCTGACCGTCGGCCCCCTCCAGAAGAACAAGACCCTGGAGGAAAGTGCGCCCATCATCAGGGCGGCCATCGACGCCGGGGTGAATTTTTTTGACACGGCGGACCTCTACGATTGCTATCCCTATGTCAAACAGGCCCTTCAGATGAAATCTGATCTCGTGATCTGCACAAAATCCTACGACTACACCGCCGAGGGTGTGGCCAAAAGCCTGGATCGCGCCTTAAGGGAGTGCGGCCGGGATTACATCGATATCTACATGCTCCACGAGCAGGAAAGCCGTCAGACCTTTCAGGGGCATTGGGAGGCCATTGAATATCTTCTGAAAATGAAGGAGAAGGGGGTTATCCGCGCCTTTGGCGTCTCAACCCACCGCATCTCTGCCGTCAGAGACGCCCTGGATTTTGACGAAATCGAGGTGCTGTTTCCGCTGATCAACCTGACGGGCATCGGCATCGAGGACGGCAGCCGGGATGAAATGGCCCAGGCCATTCACGCGGCCAGGGCAGCCGGCAAGGGCGTCTTCGGCATGAAGCCCCTGGGCGGCGGCAATCTCTTGGCCTCCAAGGAAGCCTGCTTCGACTATATTTTAGGCCTTTCGGATCTCGACGCCATCGCCTTCGGCATGCAGTCCGTGGACGAGGTGCGCTACAACGTGGCAAAGCTCAACGGAGAGCCCATCCCTCAGGCTTTGGAGGAGCGGGTCAGCCGGGCTGAAAAAAGGCTTCACATCAGCGATTGGTGCGAGGGCTGCGGCGCCTGTGTGAAAAAATGCAGTCAGAAGGCCATGGCTTTAATCGACGGCAAGGCCGTTGTAGATCACAGCAAATGTCTGACCTGCTGCTATTGTGCGGCGGTCTGTCCGTTATTCTGTATAAAAGTGATCTAGAAAGAAAGAGAAAGCATGACCAACAGAGTACTTGGACTGGATGTGGGTGACAGATACATCGGCATCGCAGTCAGCGATCCCCTGGGGGTTACGGCCCAGGGCTACAGAACCTGGAAGCGTAAATCCAGGGACGAGGATTTAGAATTTTTTGCGGATGTGGCCGAGCAGTTTAACGTCGAGCTCATGGTGGCGGGGAAGCCCCTGAACATGGACGGTACCGAGTCAGCCCAGACCCGCAAGACGGTGAACTTCTGCCAGTTTTTAAAAAAACGGCTGGGAATCCCGGTGATCTACATCGACGAGCGCCTGACCTCAAGGGCCTCCGAGGCGGTTTTGATCCAGGGCAATACCCGAAGGGAGCACCGCAAGGATTATATTGATACTTTGGCGGCCCAGATGATCCTGCAGGTTTATCTGGACAGCGACGATAAAGAAAAATTTAAAAAATAAGAAAGAGGAAAGAACATGGAAGAAAACAAGGTAGTATTATTGGACGAAGACGGTCAGGAAAACGAATTTGAGCTGGTGATGAGCTTCGATGTCGAGGGTAAAACCTACGTGCTTTTAGCCACCGATGAGGAGAGTGAGGACGTATTCCCCTTTGTGATCCAGGAGGACGAAAACGGCGAGGAGGTTCTGATGCCCGTGGAAAATGCAGAAGAATTTGCCTTAATTGAAGAAACCTACGCCCAGCTGGCGGAAGAGGACGATGACTGCGACTGTGGCTGCGAAGGACACCATCACGACCACGAATAGGGTGCCCCTCAGCACATTTCCCATCGTATCCGGGGAGTTTTTAAAAAGGCCCAACCGTTTTATCGCAGAGATCGCCGTCATCAAGGATGGCCTCAGGCAGGAGATCAAGGCCCACGTGCCCAACACCGGCCGTATGCAGGAGCTGCTTACGCCGGGGGCGCCGGTGCGGCTGGCCTATGCGCCGTCGCCGTCCCGCAAGACGGACTACACGCTGTTAAGCGTTGAGTACCAGGGAATCTGGGTGTGCGTCTACGCCGCCATGGCCAATGCCCTGGCCTTTGAATACGTGAAAGGGCTGCCCGGGGTCACCGAGGCCCGGCGGGAGGTCACCTACAGAAACAGCCGCTTTGATTTGGCCTTTTCCTTGGAAAAGAAGGCCTGCCTCTACGAGGTCAAAAGCGCCAATTTGGTGGTGGATGGCTGCGCCATGTTTCCAGATGCCCCCACCCAGCGGGGTGCCAGGCACCTGGAGGAATTGATGGAGGCCCAGACCGAGGGCTACAGGACAGGCGTGTTCTTTATTGTTCAGAGAGAGGACGCTGTCTTTTTTGCGCCCAATGAGGCCACGGATCCCAAATTTGCAGCGCTGCTGCGCCAGGGAAGGGCCCGGGGGCTGGATATTCGCGCCCTGAGATGCCGGGTGTCTGAGGACTATATTGCCATCGAGGCGGAAATTCCAGTTGTCCTGGATTAAAGACCTGAGCTCACCGAAATAAAAGACGATAAAAGACGAGAACGGAAAAACAGGAAAGGAGATTATTTTGAACGACGTAAAAGAAACACGAGAAGTAAAAAAAGAGACGAAGCAGAGAAACAATTACCGTCAGAGACGACGTAAAAATAACAATAATCAGAAACAGCGGGAAAAGCTGAAGATCATCCCCATCGGGGGTCTCGGCGAAATCGGAAAGAACATGACGGTTTTCGAGTACAAAAACGAGATGATCGTCGTGGACTGCGGTTTGAAATTCCCCGATGACGACATGTACGGCATCGACATCGTCCTGCCGGATTTCAGCTATATCGTTGAAAATCAGAAGAAATTCAAGGGACTTTACATCACCCACGGCCACGAGGATCACATCGGCGGCATCGTCTATCTGGTCAAGCAGCTGTCGGGGAAGGTGCCGATCTACGCCACGAAGTTTACCATGGGTCTCATCGACAAGAAGCTCAACGAGCACCGTCTGGTGAGCCGGGTCGAGCGTCACATCATCAGCGCCGGCGAGGTCGTCAAGGATTGTATCTTTGAGGTGGAGGCCGTCCGGGTCAACCACAGCATCGCAGACTCCGTGGCCTTCTGCATCAAGTCGCCGGCGGCGACGGTTTTCCACACCGGGGACTTTAAAATCGACTACCATCCCATCGACGGCGAGATCATGGACCTGCAGCGCATTGCCAAGCTGGGCAGCGAGGGCATCGATCTGCTGATGGTGGACAGCACCAACGTCGAGGAGGGGGGCTTCACCCCGTCGGAGAGCTCCGTGGGGGCCACCTTCTACAACCTGTTCAGAGGCTGTAAGAACCGAATCATCGTCACCACCTTTGCCTCCAACGTCCACCGTGTCCAGCAGATCATCGACGCGGCGGTGAGCTACAAGCGCAAGATCATCATCAACGGGCGCAGCATGGAGAATATGGTGGAGGTCGCCTCGGATCTCGGTTACCTGAGGGTGCCTAAAAACACCATCATCGACATCAAGGACATGAAGAATTACAAGCCCAGCGAGCTGGTGATCATCACCACCGGCAGCCAGGGCGAGCCCATGGCGGCCCTGAGCCGTATGGCCCAGGGTGAACACCGCTTCTTAAACATCACCAAGGACGACACCATCATCATCTCGGCGTCGCCGGTACCCGGCAATGAAAAGATGGTGGCGGATATCATCAACAAGCTGGTGGATCTGGGCACCGAGGTTGTCTACAAGAAATTCGCAGACATCCACGTTTCCGGTCACGCCCGCCAGGAGGAGCTGAAGCTCGTTCAGACCCTGGTGCGCCCGAAATTCTTTCTGCCGGTCCACGGCGAGGCCAGAATGCTGATTCACCACGCAGCCCTGGCGGAGAGTGTGGGGACCAAAAAGCAGAATATCTTCGTCGCCGAAAACGGTTCGGTGCTGGAGGTGGACCACCGCAGCTGCAAAATCACCGGCAAAATCCAGGCGGAGCCTGTGCTGGTGGACGGCCTGGGGGTCGGCGACATCGGCAACATCGTCCTCAACGACAGAAAGCGCCTCTCGGAAGATGGTCTCTTCATCGTCGTGGTGACCATGCGCAAGGGTAAGGCGGTTTCAGGCCCGGATATTATCTCCCGGGGCTTTGTCTACGTCAGAGAGTCCGAGGATTTGATCAACCACGCCCGCAGCGAGGTCAAGAAGGCTCTGCTGGCCTGCGAGGAAAAGGGCGTCACCGACTGGAGCTCCATCAAAAACGAGATCCGGGATGCGCTGTTCAGATACCTCTACCACGAAACCCAGAGAAAGCCGATGATTTTACCGATTTTAATGGAAGTTTAAGCAAAGGTGCTTTAAACTCGATTCTTTATACAGAATCCCTGCTCTGCGGAGCGGGGATTTTTTTAGATGTGCAGGGTGTCAAGAAAAAAACTTGACGCCTTCTTTAGAGTATGATAGGATAATATACTGCATTAGAAGGTGAATTTTACTATTTACTATAAAAACTCAATTGGTTCGGTTGGAGAACAACGGGGCTTGAAGGATGAGGTGCGGGTCTGCTGATCAAAGGCAGACCAAATATCCTAGGATAGGCTGCGCCTGCACTGCTGATCAAAGGCAGGGCGGACGTCTCAGGGCTTCGGACATTGAGAAGATGGAAAGAGTTTTGCGACAGCGTGAAGCAGTGACGCGGGTAAAAGCTTTCGATGCCGAAATAATTTGCAAGGGGTGATAATGGATGGTTATGTTACATCCTGTAAAAGATGGATTAAGAACACGACAGAGCTTTTCAAAGATCAAAGAAGTCATTGATATGCCTAATCTGTTGGAGGTTCAGCTTGATTCCTACAAATGGTTTATAGAGAAAGGTCTTCAGGAGGTTTTTGACGACATCCACGAAATTACTGATTACACCGGCAATTTGGTGCTGCAGTTCGTCGACTACGCCATCGAAGGCGAGCCTAAATACACCATTGAAGAGTGTAAAGAACGTGATCAAACCTACTACGTGCCCTTGAAGGTTCGCGTGCGTCTGATCAATAAAGAAAAGAACGAAGTAAAGGAACAGAAGGTCTACATGGCCGACCTTCACAAGATGACAGAAACCGGGACTTTTATTGTCAACGGTGCCGAGCGTGTCATCGTCAGCCAGCTGGTGCGTTCCCCCGGTGCCTACTATACCCTTACCCGCGATAAGCTGGGTAAAAAGCTGTACTCTGCCCAGGTTATCCCGAACCGCGGGGCGTGGTTAGAGTACGAATCCGATTCCAACGACATTATGTACGTCAAAATTGACCGTACCAGAAAGCTTCCCATCACCGCTTTGTTAAGAGCCTTTGGTTTGGGCAGCAACGAGGAAATTCTGGAGGTCTTTGGCGACGACTACCGCCTTTTGGAAACCATCAAAAAAGATGAAAATGCGGGCATGAAAAACGAGCGCGACGGTCTTTTGGAGATCTACAAGCGCCTGCGTCCCGGTGAGCCGCCGACAGTGGAAAGCGCCCAGTCCCTGCTGAACTCCATGTTCTTCGACGACAGACGCTACGATCTTGCCAAGGTTGGCCGCTATAAATACAATAAGAAATTAGCGCTGGCGACCCGTATCATCGGTCAGGTCGCCGCCGAGGATGTGGTTAATCCCGAAACCGGCGAGGTGCTGGCCGAGGAGGGACAGGTCTTTAAAAAGGATGTGGCCTGGGAAATTCAGAACGCCGGCATCGACGTTGTCAACGTCAAGGTACAGCACGGCGGCGAGGATAAAATCGTCCGGGTCATCGGCAACGGCTTTGTGGACATCAAGGCCCAGGATATTCCCTTTGACATCAGCGATTTAGAGATCAAGGAGCTGGTTTACAGAGAGGTCCTGATGGAAATCCTCGAATCTGACTTAAGCGACGAAGAAAAGCACGATGAAATGAAGCGCCGTATGGACGAGCTGATGCCGAAGCACATTCTTCAGTCCGACTTATTTGCGACGGTATCCTACTTCATCGGCCTCGACTACGACATCGGAACCACCGACGACATTGACCACCTGGGCAACCGTCGTCTGCGCTCCGTCGGCGAGCTTTTGCAGAATCAGTTCCGCATTGGCCTCTCCCGTATGGAACGTGTGGTTCGCGAGAGAATGTCCGTCCAGGATGACGAAATCCTGACGCCCCAGGGACTGATCAACACCCGTCCCGTCAACGCAGCGCTGAAGGAATTCTTCGGAAGCTCCCAGCTGTCCCAGTTTATGGACCAGAACAACCCGCTGTCAGAGCTGACCCACAAGCGCCGTCTGTCGGCCCTGGGCCCCGGCGGTCTCTCCAGAGAGCGCGCCGGCTTCGAGGTTCGAGACGTTCACCACAGTCACTACGGCCGTATGTGTCCCATCGAAACCCCTGAAGGTCCCAACATCGGCCTCATCGGCTCCCTGGCAACCTTTGCCCGGGTCAACGAGTACGGTTTTATCGAAACCCCCTACCGCAAGGTTGTGGACGGGGTGGTCACCGACGAAATCCAATACCTCTCCGCCGACGAGGAAGGTCAGTACGCCATCGCCCAGGCCAATGAGCCCCTGGATGACGAAGGCCACTTCCTCCACGAGCAGGTCACCGGCCGTGCGGGCTCCAGCCGTGAGTTCATGATGCTGGCGCCGAACCGCGTAGATTTCATGGATATCTCGCCGAAGCAGGTTGTCTCTGTGGCGACGGCCCTGATTCCCTTCCTGGAAAACGACGATGCCAACCGTGCCCTCATGGGCGCCAACATGCAGCGTCAGGCCGTGCCGCTGTTAATTCCAAAAGCGCCGGTGGTTGGTACCGGGATGGAACACAAGGCAGCCAAGGACTCCGGCGTCTGCGCCATCGCCAAGGCAGACGGTGTCGTGGAATACGTCGATGCCAAGACCATCCGCATCCGTCACGAGGACGGCAGTCTGGAAAAACACGACCTGCTGAAATTCAAGCGCTCCAACCAGGGCACCTGTGTCAACCAGAAGCCCCTGGTGGTTCAGGGACAGCAGGTTAAGGCCGGCGAAATCATCGCCGACGGTCCCTCCACGGAAATGGGTGAGCTGGCCCTGGGCCGCAACGCCCTCATCGGCTTCATGACCTGGGAGGGCTACAACTACGAGGATGCGGTTCTGATCAACGAAAACATGCTCAAAACCGACAAGTACACCTCCATTCACATCGAAGAATTCGAGTGTGAAGCCCGTGAAACCAAGCTGGGACCAGAAGAAGTCACCAGAGATATCCCCAATGTGGGCGAGGACGCCCTGAAAAACCTCGACGAGCGCGGCATCGTCTTTGTCGGCGCCGAGGTCAAGTCCGAGGATATCTTAGTCGGTAAGGTTACCCCCAAGGGAGAAACCGATCTCTCGGCAGAAGAAAAACTGCTGCGGGCCATCTTCGGTGAAAAGGCCCGTGAAATCCGCGACACCTCCCTGAAGGTGCCCCACGGTGAATCTGGTATCGTCGTCGACGTCAAGGTGTTCTCCAGAGCCAACAAGGACGAGGATCTCAAGCCTGGCGTCAACACCATGGTTCGGGTTTACATCGCCACCAAGCGTAAGATCTCCGTGGGCGATAAGATGGCGGGCCGCCACGGGAACAAGGGGGTTGTCTCCAGAGTTCTGCCCCAGGAGGACATGCCCTTCCTGCCCGACGGCACACCCTTGGATATCGTTCTGAATCCCCTGGGCGTACCTTCTCGTATGAATATCGGTCAGGTCCTCGAGGTCCATCTCGGTATGGCCGTGAAATCTCTGGGATGGCATATCTCCACACCGGTATTCGACCCGGCCAACGAAGAAGACATCGAAGAACTCCTGGAAAAGGCCGGCAAGCCCAAGGATGGCAAGATCCAGCTTTACGACGGCCGTACCGGGGAGCCCTTCGACAACCCGGTAACCGTCGGCTACATGTATTACCTCAAGCTTCACCACCTGGTTGACGACAAGATGCACGCCCGCTCCACAGGCCCCTACTCACTGGTTACCCAGCAGCCCCTGGGCGGTAAGGCCCAGTTTGGCGGTCAGCGTTTCGGTGAAATGGAAGTTTGGGCCCTGGAAGCCTACGGCGCCGCCCACACCCTCCAGGAAATCCTCACCATCAAGTCCGACGACGTGGTCGGACGTGTCCAGGCCTACGAAGCCATCGTCAAGGGTGAAAATATTCCGAAGCCGGGTATTCCGGAATCCTTCAAGGTACTCATGAAGGAATTCCAGAGTCTGGCCCTGGATGTTCAGATTCTCAACGATGAAGAGGTCGTTGAAATTCTGGACGGCGATTTCAGGGATGATCCGGTGGAAGAGCTGACCCAGGAAATTGGCGGTGCAGCCGAGGTGGCCACCGAGGCTGATTACGCAGGCGCGGACATGATGTCCATCGTCGACGCCGAGGATATCGACAGCGACGACCATCTGCTTTAGAATAGGGAAAAAGCATCGGCGGGGCAGAGGCTTCTCTGCACCGCCGACAGACATAGAATGAATTTAGAAACCGAAGGGAGCAAAACCAAGTTGTTAAACGAAGAATTTAACTTTAAGTCCTTACAAATTGGATTAGCATCACCTGAAAAAATCAGAGAATGGTCACGGGGTGAGGTTAAAAAGCCCGAAACGATCAATTACAGAACCTTAAAGCCTGAAAAGGAAGGTCTGTTCTGTGAAAAAATCTTCGGACCAACCAAAGACTGGGAATGTAACTGCGGTAAATATAAACGGATTCGTCACAAGGGCATCGTCTGCGAAAACTGTGGCGTTGAAGTTACAAAATCCAAGGTCAGAAGGGAGAGAATGGGTCACATTGAGCTGGCGTCGCCGGTATCCCATATCTGGTATTTCAAGGGTATCCCAAGCCGCATGGGCTTAATCCTTGAAATGTCCCCCAGAAACCTGGAAAAAATCATCTACTTTGCCTCCTATGTGGTCACCGATCCCGGGGATACACCCCTGCAGTACAAGCAGGTTCTCAGCGAGACAGAGTACAGAGAGGCCCGGGCAAATTACGGCAACGATTTTGTGGCCTCCATCGGCGCGGAAGCCATCCAGGAGCTTTTAAAAATGGTGGATTTAGACCAGGAGGCTGCGGTGCTCAAGGAAGAGCTGCGGGACAGCTCCGGACAGAAAAAGATCCGTATCGCCCGCCGTTTGGAAGCCGTAGAGGCCTTCAGAACCTCCAACAACAAGCCGGAGTGGATGATCATGGAGACCATCCCGGTCATTCCGCCGGAGCTGCGCCCCATGGTTCAGCTGGACGGCGGCCGCTTTGCCACCTCCGACTTAAACGACCTCTACCGCCGTGTCATCAACAGAAATAACCGTCTGATCAAATTGCTGGAGCTGGATGCGCCGGACATCATCGTTCAGAATGAAAAGCGTATGCTCCAGGAAGCAGTGGACGCCTTAATCGACAACGGCCGCCGCGGCCGTGCCGTCACTGGCCCCGGCAACCGTCCCTTCAAGTCCCTCAGCGACATGCTCAAGGGTAAGCAGGGCCGCTTCCGTCAGAACCTCCTGGGTAAGCGTGTCGACTACTCCGGCCGTTCCGTTATCGTCGTCGGCCCCGAGCTGAAGATGTACCAGTGCGGTCTGCCCAAGGAGATGGCCATCGAGCTGTTTAAGCCCTTCGTCATGCGCGAGCTGGTGGCGAGACAGCTGTCCCAGAACATCAAGAGCGCCAAGAAGATGGTGGAAAAGCTGGATCCCATTATCTGGGACGTCTTAGAGGACGTTATCCACGAACACCCGGTACTCTTAAACCGTGCCCCCACCCTGCACCGCCTGGGGATCCAGGCCTTTGAACCGGTGCTGGTGGACGGCCGTGCCATCAAGCTGCACCCCCTGGCCTGTACAGCCTACAACGCCGACTTCGACGGCGACCAGATGGCGGTTCACGTGCCCCTGTCGGTGGAAGCCCAGGCGGAAGCCCGCTTCCTGATGATGGCCTGCAACAACATCTTAAAGCCCCAGGACGGTACCCCCGTCGTCGTGCCTTCCCAGGATATGATCCTCGGCTCCTACTACATGACCCTCTACAAAGAGGACGCCAAGGGAACCGGATCCATCTTCTGCGATATGGACGAGCTGGAAATGGCTTACTTCAACCACGATGTTGAGCTCCACGCCAAGGTTAAGGTGCGGATGACCAAGGAATTCGAGGGAGAAAACTACACCCGTCTGGTGGAAAGCACTGTGGGCCGTTTTATCTTCAACCAGATCCTGCCCCAGGACATGGGCTTCGTGCCGAGAAACACCCTGGAAGAGCAGTTTGTGCTGGAAGTCGACACCCAGGTGGACAAGAAGGTCTTAACCAAGATCGTCGACAAGTGCTTCAAGAAGCACGGCCCCACCATCACCTCCGAGGTGCTGGACGACATCAAGCGTCTGGGCTACAAATTCTCGACCCAGGCAGCCATCACCGTCGGGGTAGCCGACATGCAGGTGCCCGGCGACAAGGAAGAAATTCTGGCCAGAGCCGACGAAAAGATCGCCAAGAACCTCAAGCTGTTCAGACGCGGTCTGATCTCCGAGGAGGAACGCTACCAGAACGTCGTCGACATCTGGAACAAGGCCACCGATGAGGTTACCGATTCTCTGCTGTCCCATCTGGACCGACTGAATCCTATCACCATGATGGCCGATTCCGGGGCCCGTGGTTCCAAGAACCAGATCCGTCAGCTGGCGGGGATGCGTGGTCTGATGACCAACCCGACGGGCCGTGTCATCGAGCTGCCGATTCGCTCCAACTTCCGTGAGGGGCTGGATGTCATGGAATTCTTCTCCTCCACCCACGGCGCCCGCAAGGGTTTGGCGGATACGGCGCTGAGAACCGCCGACTCCGGTTACCTGACCCGACGTCTCGTGGACGTCAGCCAGGATGTCATCGTCCGTGAGGAGGACTGCGGCACCACCCGCGGCTACGAGGTGACGGCCATCAACGAGCACGGCGAGGTTATTGAAAACCTGGCGGAACGTATCGCTGGCCGCTACGCCTTCGAGGATGTCATTCATCCTGAAACCGGCGAAGTCCTGGCCCGTAAAGATGAGGTCATCACCAGTGACCAGGCCGAGGTCATCCAGGCCGCCGGCATCGAAAAGGTCACCATCCGTGCGGTGTTCAATTGTAACTCCAAGTACGGTGTCTGTAAAAAATGCTACGGTGTCGACATGACCACCTGGCGTCCGGTAGAAATCGGTGAAGCTGTCGGTATCATCGCCGCTCAGTCCATCGGTGAGCCGGGTACCCAGCTGACCATGCGTACCTTCCATACCGGCGGG
>JAUNGS010000001.1 GCA_030524435.1 Eubacterium sp. | reverse complement strand
AAACCGTACGCTGCCTGGGCGTATGCATTTCCCCGGCGATTTATTCTCGGTTTTCACCCCCACTGCACCCGCTAAAAAATGTTCCACGTGGAACATTTCGAAAGAATACCAAACCACCCCTCAAAGCGAAACTACAAAAAATAAAAAATCCCGAAGCAGTGCTCCGGGAAATTTGTTCTTAGTTATTAGAAGTGTAAGGCAGCAGCGCAATGTTGCGGGCACGCTTTACAGCCTCAGTAACCTTACGCTGGTGCTTAGCGCAGGTGCCAGTGGCTCTTCTCGGTAAAATCTTACCACGTTCAGAAATAAACTTCTTCAGGGTAGCCACGTCTTTATAATCGACTTCTGCCTGATTTCTTTCGCAGAATTCGCACACTTTTTTTCTTCTCTTAAACGGTTTTGGCATTGTGTTTTCCTCCTAACTTAAAAAGGTACATCATCATCCTCGGCCATCAGATGAAAATCATCGCCGATGTCGAGGTCCATATTGTTCGTTTGCTGAGGCGCCGCCTGAGCCGGTGCGTTGTTAAAGCCGCCGTTATTAAAATTATTATTTCCATAACCGCCGCCGAAATTATCATTGTAATTTCCACCACCGTCATTACGGCTTCCGATAAAATCGAATTCTTCCAGAACAACCTCCGTCACATAACGTTTGGAACCATCCTGGGCGTCGTAGGAGCGGGTCTGAAGTCTACCGCTCAGGGCGATCTGTCTGCCCTTGCCAAGGTATTGAGAAATGACTTCGGCCTGTCTTCCCCAGGCAACCACATTGATGAAATCCGCGGTGGGCTGGCCATCCTGCTTAAAGCGGCGATCCACCGCCACAGAAAAGCTTGCCACTGACTTTCCGGTCGTCGTTGTTCTGAGATCCGGATCTTTCGTCAAGCGTCCTACTAAAATTACTTTATTCACGGTTCAACCTCTATTTTTCTCTTTTTACAATAATGCTTCTGATGAACTCGTCGTTGATCTTGAATAAGTAGTCAAGGCTGTCTAAGACAGACTGTTCAGCTTTGAATTCAATGACAACGTAGTAACCCTCGGTGTACTTCTTGTCAATTTCGTAAGCTAACTTTCTCTTACCCCATTCGTCGACAGATTCAATTTCACCTGCCGCTTCAATGGCGCCTTTGACCTTTGCAATCCAGGAATCATTGACTTCCTTTTCTAATTCAGGTTGCAAAACAAATACTGTTTCGTAAGCTCTCATTCGACTCACCTCCTTATGGACTATGGCACATCACACAATTGATGTGCAAGGTACAGCTATAAATTATACCATAACCCTGTCAAAAAGCAAGCATAAAGGCTCATTTTTTCAGGAAAACACGCCAAAATATTTACAGATTCGTCCTAAAGAAATCCTCCAGCTTGTCAAAGGGAATGATATCCATTTTATCGTAGAGATCCGTGTGGACGGCGCCGGGGATGATCATCAGCTCCTTGTTGTCCCCGGTGAGCTTCCCATAGGCATCCCGGCTGAAATAGCAGGAGTGGGCCTTTTCCCCGTGGACCAGAAGCACGGCGCTGCGGATCTCGTCGCTGTAGGCCAGAATCGGCTGATTCATAAAGGACATGGTGCCAATGACGTTCCAGCCGTCGTTGGAATTTAAAGAACGCGGATGGTAGCCCCGGTCGGTTTTGTAGTAATCGTAGTAATCCTTCACGAAAAAGGGCGCATCCTCGGGCAGGGGATCCACCACCCCGCCGGCCCTCACGTAGCTGCCCTCCTTGTAATCTGCGGTGCGCTGGGCATTTAAGGACTGACGCAGGGTGTAACGGGCGTCGGCGTTATCCGCCTCGTCGAAATAGCCCTTGGCATTGACCCGGCTCATGTCGTACATGGTCATGGCCGCCGTGGCCTTGATTCTCGTGTCCAGAGCCGCCGCGTTGATGGCCATGCCGCCCCAGCCGCAGATGCCGATGATGCCGATTTTCTCGGGATCCACATCCTCCCGGACAGACAGATAGTCCACCGCCGCCTGGAAATCCTCGGTGTTGATGTCCGGTGACGCCATGTAGCGGGGCTCGCCGCCGCTCTCCCCGGTGAAGGAGGGGTCAAAGGCCAGGGTTAAAAAGCCCCTCTCCGCCATGGTCTGGGCGTAGAGCCCCGAGGACTGTTCCTTGACGGCGCCGAAGGGGCCGCTGACGGCGATGGCCGACAGCTTGCCGGTGCTGTTTTCAGGCACGTAGAGATCCGCCGCCAGGGTGATGCCGTAGCGATTGTGAAAGGTCACCTTGCTGTGCTTAACCTTGTCGCTTTTGGGAAAGGTTTTGTCCCATTCCTGAGTTAGTTCTAATGTATTGTTCATTTTCATCCTCCATTGACTTGTTTTTATTTTTTCTGTATAATCATTGTAAAACCTTAACCTGACTTCAGGTCAAGCTATTTTTGAAAAATTTTTAAAATGGAGGCCTTATGTACACCATCGGCAAAATCTCAGAAATGTTCAAGCTGCCCATCTCCACCCTGCGCTACTACGACAGAGAGGGGCTCTTTCCCAATATGAAAAGAGACTCCGGCATCAGAAAATTCGGCGAGGAGGAAATCGAAACCCTCAGGGTCATCGAATGCCTTAAAAAATCGGGGCTGGAAATCAAGGACATCAAGCAGTTCATCGCCTGGTGCCGGGAGGGGGCCGAAACCTACCCTAAACGCCTGGCCCTTTTCAAAGCCCAGCGGGCCCAGGTTGAGGCGGAAATTGACCGGATGAACCAGGTTTTAGACATGATTGTGTACAAAACCTGGTACTACGAAACCGCCCTGGCCGAGGGCAGCGAAGCGCGCCTGGCGGCCATGGCTCCCCAGGATATGCCGGCGGACATCCGGGCGGCCTACGAAAACGCCCACCGCCAATTGTAAATAAAAGGGCCCTCTGCACTGCCGCCAGAATCATTTCAGGCGGCGCCGCAGAGGGCCTTTTTGTACTATATCTTTATTCTTCTTCCCCGGTCAGCACCCGCTTAACGCTCTTGTTAAACTTGGTTCTGGGCAGCATGACGATGTGATCACAGCCCGTACACTTGATCTTGATGTCTGCCCCCAGGCGGATGATCTTCCACCGGTTGCAGCCGCAGGGATGCTGCTTTTTCATCTCCACAATATCCCCCAGACTATATTTTTCATCCATGGCTCTCTCCTTCCTCGTCCCCCGAATAGACCACGTACTTGTCGTAGGGGGCCGCAATCCCTTCTCTATCGAAGGCCTCCTTGACGGCCTTTCTTAGGGCGTTTTCCGCCCGGTATTTTTTGGACACGTCGATGTCCGCCAGCAGGGTCACCGTCACCACCGAGGCCTTAAGCTGGGTCACCCCCGCCACCTCGGGGCAGGCCGAAAACAGGCCGGGGCTGCCCTCGTAGATCGCGGCACAGGTGTCCTGAAGCACCCTGATCACCCGGTCCAGATCCTCGCCGTAGGCCACGTCCACCGCCACCTGGGCCTTGACAGCCCCCTTGGAGTGGTTGATGAGACGGTCGATTTTGCCGTTGTGGATGATGTAGAGGCTGCCGTCGGTCTCCCGAAGCCTGGTGGTGCGGACGCCGATGGCCTCCACCACACCGTAGTGGGTGCCGTCGATGGTGACGTAGTCCCCCACGGCAAATTGGTTCTCAAAGATGATCACAAAGCCGCTCATGACGTCCTCCACCAGCCCCTGGGCCCCGAAGCCGATGGCCAGGGTGCCGACCCCGGCCACCGCCAAAAGAGCCCCGACGTCGATGAAAAAGGACAGAATCATCAGAGCCGCGCAGATCAAAAGGGCGGTGTGGGTGAAGGTGGCGGTGGTCTTCCTTAAGGTGATGATCCGCTTTTCCTCCTGGGGGGTACTTCCCCGCTTCTGCTCGTCGAAGATCCGGCGAATCACCGCGTCGCAGACCCGTCGGAGAATCAGGAAGACGATGACGGTCACCAGCACCGACACCCCCTTCTCCACCAGGTTGACGTGGTCGATGGCGTTTAGAAGATTGCTGCCCACCTCGCCGATGTTGTCGTAGGTCATGGGGCCCCTCCCAGCTTCAGCAGCTGAACCAGCTCACCGGTCACAGGCCCGGCCTGGACCGACTGCACCAAATCCACATCTCCGCTTAAAATACCGAAGTACAGCACAGCCGCCGTGACGACGATTCCGATGACCAGACCCATGACCAGGCCCATGAGCCCCCCCAGAAGCCGGTTGGCAAAGCCGATGACCGGCACCTGGTTGACCCCGGCCCCCGCCCGCTTGACGACGGCGATGACGATGCCCGACAGAATCAGTAAAATCAGAAAAACGGCGCCGTAGACCAGCTGGTAGGCCACCGGCGTCAGGGCCGCGGCGATGGCGCTCTGGGCCTCGGTGCCCCCCTGGAGCACGGCGTCCGCCACGCCCTGGAGGTTGTCAAGCCCCGCCTGGGCGCCAAACTGACTCAAGGCATCGGCGCTGTACTGGCTGAATTTTTCCAAAAGCCCCGGGGCCACAGACCCCGAGAGGTAGGACTGGACGACCGGGCTGTCGATGATCCCGGAGGCGATCATCGGGGAAAAGATTCCCGCTATGATAAAAGATGCAATCATCCCCAGAAAACCGATCAGGGTATTGACTGCACCTTTGACATAGCCGATGATGCCAAACCCCAGGATCACAATGCTTAAAATGAGGTTTGTCATATCCATATTAATTTCCTTTATGCTTTGAATTTCTGTCCTCCTGGGCAAAGCGTCTGCGGATGCTCGCCAGTTCCGCCGCGATGTCCTGGGTTTCTGAGCGGCGGCGGTCCATATCCGGCGCCTGGGCTTCCTTATTCCCGCTCTGGGTGTTTAAGCCCGCCTGGGTTTCTCTGATGGCCCGGTTCACCGCCTCGGTGTCGATTTCGTCGGCCAGATTTTTCTCAACCTGGTTTTTGACCCGTCTGACCTTGGGGGAGGGCGCCTTGGCCCATTCCATCTTTTCCTCTAGGGCTTCCCGCTTCTTGCGGTCAGCTTCCTCTAACATCTCGTCGGTGATGGCCGTAAAGGCCTCGGTGTAGATGATCTGGGTGTTGTCGCCGTCGTCGCCGAAGGGATCCTTGGGATTGGGTCTTCTTGAGCGGCGGCCCTCCTCTGCGGCCCGTTTGCTTTCGGCCTGGGCCTTGGCCGCCTTACGCCGCTCGTTGCGGCTGTAGCTGGCCGCCACCTTTTCCGCCGTAATCTTGGCCTGGCGCTCCATGTAGGCGATGCGCTTTTCCTCCCGCTCATGCATTTTGGCCCGGCGCTTGGCGCCCAGGGCAATGCCGACGCTCTGGAGCAGGATCACCCACACCAGGCTGATGCCGAAAAAGGCCGCCACCGGCAGGTAGCTGCCGATAAAATGGTAGATCAGGCCAAAGGGCAGATACCAGAACAGGGTGGGCGCAACCACGAAGGAAAACTGGTTCCAGGTGGCCGAAAAGCCCTGACCCGGAAAGGCGTACATGACGACTAAGCTGCCTGCGGTAAACAGAATAATGGGCAGACAGGCGTAAAAGATATATCTGCCGTAGCCGCCTTTTTTGCCGTCGGCCACGTTTCTGAACATCAGCCAGTTAAAGATTACCCAGAACAGGGACATGACGCCGAATTCCACGGCGCCGAAGATCAGATTATAGCCCCCGGCCGTCCCGATGATGTCCAGGGCCACCTTGAAGATCAGGGCCCCGAGAATGTAGAGCACATTGCCCAAAAGGGCGGACTCAAAGGCCCCTATGCGTTTTTTGATGCGATAATTATTGTTCATCCTTACCTCCGTCCTTTTCGTATCCAAGTATGTCGAGTATGCGGTTTAAATCGTCTAGGGAGTAGTATTCCACCTCGATTTTCCCCTTTGTTTCCGTGCCCTTGAGGCGCACCTTGGTGCCAAATTGATATTTGAGGCGATCCTCGATGTCGATGATGTAGCGGTCCTCAATTTTGATCTGATCGATGGGCGGCGCCGGCTTTTTAAGGCTTTTCACCCGCTTCTCCGTCTCCCTGACGCTTAGGTCCTTGCCGATGATCTCCTTGCAGAGAAAGACGATCTGATCGTTGTTCTCCAGGGACAAAAGGGCCTTGGCGTGGCCCGGGGAGAGGCGGCCGTCAAAGATTTCCTGGCGCACCTCCTTGGGCAGCTTCAGCATTCTGATCATGTTGGCGATGGTGGTTCGGCTCTTGCCGATGCGGTCGCTGATCTCCTCCTGGGTCATCTCGTAGCGGTTGATGAGCACGTTGTAGGCCGCCGCCTCCTCGATGGGGTTGAGGTTTTCCCGCTGGACGTTCTCGATGAGGGCGATCTCCAAAATCTCCTTCTGGGAGAAATTCCGGATGATCACCGGCACCTCCTTGAGGCCCGCTATGGTGGCGGCCCGCCAGCGTCTTTCCCCGGCGATGATGGTGTAGCCGTCATTTTCCGGCCTGACCACCAGGGGCTGGATGACGCCGTGCTCCTTGATGGAGGCCGCCAGCTCCTCCAGGCGCTCTCTGTTGAAGTACTTTCTGGGCTGATCCTCGTCGGGGCGAATCCGATTGAGGCTCAGGTAGAGCACCGTATTCTGGGCATCCCCGGATGCCTCTGTGTCGTTGTCATCCCCGAGGTCCAAAAGCGCCTCGTCGGGAATCAATGCCTTCAGGCCCCTGCCGAGGCCCCTTGCCTTTGCCATACCTATGCCTGCCTTTCCATGAATTCACGGGAAAATTCGGTGTACGCCTGGGAGCCCTTGGAGTTGGGCGCGTACTCGAAAATCGTCTGTCCGTAGCTGGGCGCCTCCGCCAGGCGCACATTCCTCGGGATCATCGTGCGGTACACCTTGTCCTTGAAGTAGTCCCGGACCTCCCCCACCACCTGGGTGGAGAGATTGGTTCGTCCGTCGTACATGGTCATGAGCACGCCCTCGATTTCAAGCTTGGGGTTGAGTCCCTTCTTGACCAGGGCCACGGTGTTCATCAGCTGACCCACCCCCTCTAAGGCGTAGAACTCACACTGGATGGGAATCAGCACCGTGTCCGAGGCCGCCAGGGCGTTGATGGTCAAAAGCCCCAAAGACGGCGGACAGTCCACAAAGATATAGTCGTAGTATTCGTCGATTTCTGAGAGACAGCTTCTGAGCCTGAGCTCCCGCTGGCGCATGCTGGCCAGCTCGATTTCACTGCCCGCCAGCTCCAAATTCGACGGCAGAATATGTAAATTTTTGTAGGAGGTGGTGAGGATGATCTCCCTGAGATCCACCCCCTCGATGAGGGCGTCGTAGACGCTTTTTTCAAGCTCTGATTTATCTATGCCGAAGCCGCTGCTGGTGTTGCCCTGGGGGTCGATGTCCACCGTCAGGACCTTCTTGCCCATCATACTCAGCGCGGTTGTCAGGTTCATGGTGGTCGTCGTCTTCCCGACGCCGCCTTTTTGATTAAAAATAGCAATCACCTTGGCCATTTGTGTTTCCTTCCATGCTGTTTCACCCGAAACATTATTTTTCGCTCTAATGATTTGTCAAAGTCTATTATAACAAAAAACCTAAAAATATAAACTGAAATTACCGGGTTTTAAGAAATATTTCACATCTATTTGCCCTGGACTAAAATTATTTCCCGGAAAATAAAAAAGCCCCCGAAGGGGCAAAATAGCTATTGCGCCGTCCTTCCCTACTTAGGGATGATGATTTTAATCTCCACGCAGTCGTCCTTCTCGATTTCCTTGTACTGGGCGGTGTTCCGGCTTTCCTTCACCGCCTTGAAGGCCGACTTGATGGTGTTGATATAGATCTGGGCGTTGATGAAGGACTTCACCCGGGCCTTCTTTTCCGGGGTCAGCTTCTCCTCGTAGTTGTTGGTGAGGACGTCCTTTCTGATCTTTTCCACCAGCTCCTCGGTTTTCTTGACGGTCATATCCTTCTTGATGATCTGGTTGAGCACCTCGGTCTGAAGCTCGATATCCGGAATTCTGAGGAGCGCCCTGGCGTGTCTCTCCGAGAGCCCCGCCTCAACAATGCGGTCGATGATGTCCTTGGGCAGCTTTAAGAGGCGAATCTTATTGGCCACAAAGGACTGGGATTTCCCCAGAAGCTCGGCGATTTTGTCCTGGGTTAAATCGTAGTACTCCATGAGCTGGCGGTAGCTCTCGGCCTCCTCGAAGAAGGTTAAATCCTCCCGCTGCACGTTTTCCACGATGGCCACCACCGCCGAGTCCTTGTCGGACATGGTGACCATGATGGCCGGGATGGTCTCGAGCCCCGCCTCCTTGCTGGCCCGAAGCCTGCGCTCCCCGGAGACCAGCTCGTAGAATTCGTCGCTGAGCCTTCTGACCTGGATGGGCTGGATGACGCCGTAGGCCTTGATGGACTCCGCCAGCTCGTCGATGGCCGCCTTCTCAAAATGCTTTCTGGGCTGGTTGGGGTTGGGCAGAATCTTATCCACCGGTATATACTCAAAATTTAATGCACTCTCATTTTTCATCCTATCAACTCCTTTAAATGTCTCCCGCGAAACATTTATCCCGGAAAGCCCTTTTTCTTCATCTGACCGAAGCTTCGGGGATATTTTTCCGGTGTCCTTGAGATTTTGTCAACCCATATTATAACATGAACCAAGTCGGTTTGCAGTAATAAACAGTCCTCCACGGCTTTAATTTTTCCGCCGAGACCTGCGATGGCCTGTCTGCCCGCCGCCATCTCCTCCTGATAGTTCTTGCCCTTGAGGGCCAGAAAGCTGCCCCCGACCTTCACCAGGGGCAGGCAGAGCTCCGACAAGATCCCCAAATTTGCCACCGCCCGGGATACCACGCAGTCGTAGACCTCTCGGTACTCAGGGCTTTTGCCGAATTCCTCGGCCCGGCCGTGTAAAACCGCCACGTTGTCCACGCCAATATCCCGGCAGATCTCCTCGATGACCCTGAGCTTCTTCCCGGTGGCATCCATTAAGGTCACCTGGGCCTGGGGCCGCATGATGGCCAGGGGCACCCCGGGGAAGCCGCCGCCGGTGCCGACATCTAAGATGGTTTGGGCGTCGTCTGCGATATACTTCAGGGCCGTCAGGGAGTCGATGAGGTGCTTTTCGATGAACTCGTCCTCGTCGGTGATGCGGGTGACGTTGACCCGGCTGTTGGCATCCAGGAGGGCTTCCATGTAGGCGATCATCTTGGCGCTCTGGGCCTCGGTGATCCTGATGCCGCATTGTGCCCCGGCAGAGATCAGCTTTTCTGTATTACTCATGGTCCTCACCTCGCTGTCTTCTGTGCTGCTCCAGGTAGATCAAAAGCACCGACAAATCCGCCGGGGATACCCCGGAGATCCTGGAGGCCTGGCCCAGAGACTTGGGCTGGATGTCCGAGAGCTTCTCCACCGCCTCCAGCCTGAGGCCCGTCACCTGGCTGTAATCCATCCCCTCGGGGATCCGCTTGTTTTCCATTTTCTTGAACTGCTCCACCTGGGCGATCTGCTTGTCGATGTAGCCCTGGTACTTGATCTGAACCTCCACCTGCTCCGCCACGGCGTCCTTTAATTCCGGCCTTTGGGCGTCGAAGACCGCCGTCTCCCGGTAGCTGATTTTTGGCCGCCTCAAAAGCTCGTAGATCGAGATGCCGTTTTTGATGAGGGTCATGCCCAGGGCCATCAGAAGGGCGTTGTTTTCAGAGTTGGGCTTGATGATGACGGTTTTGAGCCTTGCCTTTTCGGCCTCGATGGCCGCCTTTTTCTTAAGGAAGGCCTGGTAGCGTTCTTCTGAGATCAGGCCGATGTCGTGGCCGATGGGGGTTAGGCGCAGGTCGGCGTTGTCCTGCCTCAGCAGAAGTCTGTACTCCGCCCGGGAGGTCATCATCCGGTAGGGCTCCTCGGTGCCTTTGGTGATGATGTCGTCGATGAGGACGCCGATGTAGGCCTCGGAGCGGCTTAAAACCAGGGGGTCCTGGCCCTTTATTTTTCTGACAGCGTTGATCCCCGCCACAAGGCCCTGGGCCGCCGCCTCCTCGTAACCCGAGGTGCCGTTGATCTGGCCGCCGAAAAATAGGTTGTCAACGTCCTTGGACTCCAGGCTGGCCTGGAGTCTGGTGGGATAGATGCAGTCGTACTCGATGGCGTAGGCCGAGCGCATGAACTCGACATTCTCCATCCCCGGCACCGTCCGGTACAGGGCAATCTGGACGTCCTCGGGCAGACAGGAGGACATGCCCTGGACATAAACCTCATTGGTGTCCAGCCCCTCGGGCTCCATGAAGATCTGGTGTCTGGACTTGTCGGCAAAGCGCATGACCTTGGTCTCGATGGAGGGGCAGTACCGGGGCCCCACCCCCACCACCTCGCCGGTGTACAAAGGCGAGCGCTCGATGTTGGCGTTTATGATGGCGTGGGTTTCGGGGTTGGTGTAGGTTAAGTAGCAGGGCACCTGGTCGATGTCGATGGCCTCAGTCTCGAAGGAGAAGGGGGTGATCTTCTCATCGCCGTGCTGAATTTCCATCTTGGAGTAATCCACGGTTTTGCTGTCCACCCGGGCCGGGGTTCCCGTCTTAAAGCGCTGAAGGTCAATTCCCGCCTCCCTAAGGCTGTCCGAGAGCTGCATGGCGGGAAAGAGGCCGTTGGGGCCGCTGTCGTACTGGACGTCGCCGATGAAAATCCTGCCCTTTAAGTAGGTGCCGGTGCAGATGACGCAGGCCCTGCAGTGGTAAACGGCGCCGGTCTGAACCTCGACCCCGGTGATTTTTCCATCCTCGACAATCAGCCTGGTGGCCTCCTGCTGCTTCAACAACAGGTTTTCCTGTTCCTCGATGACCCGCTTCATCCGAAACTGGTATTTTTTCTTGTCGGCCTGGGCTCTGAGGGAGTGGACCGCCGGCCCCTTGCCGGTGTTGAGCATCCGGCACTGGATCATGGTGGCGTCGATGTTCTTGCCCATCTCCCCGCCCAAGGCGTCGATCTCTCTGACCAGGTGGCCCTTGCCCGTGCCCCCGATGGAGGGGTTGCAGGGCATCATGGCCACCGAATCTAAATTGATGGTCAGAAGCAGGGTCTTCATGCCCAGCCTTGCCGAGGCCAAAGCCGCCTCGGCGCCGGCGTGGCCCGCCCCGATGACGATGATATCAAAAGCTCCTCCTGAATACTGCATGGTTCTCCTCTACTTTCCAATACAAAACTTTGAAAAAATCCGGTCGACGATGTCCTCGCCCACGGCTCTGCCGGTGATCTCCCGAAGCTTCTCTAAAGCGTTTTTTAAATCGATGGACACAAGCTCCAGGGGCATGGCCATGGCGATGGTTTCAAGCCCCGCCCCAAGACAGGCCTTGGCTTCCTTTAAAAGCTGGATATGGCGCACATTGTTGACCAAATAGTCCGCCTCCTGGTCCACCTCGCCCCCCATGACCACAGCCACCATCCGCTCCTTTAGGGCCTCCACCCCGGCCTCGGTCTTGATGGACACCGGCAGCCATTGTCCTGGAAGCTCGGGCAGGGAGTCCACCGCGTCCATCTTGTTGGCCACGAAGATGGTCTTGGCGGGGTTTAACTCCTTGAGCAGGGCTTTCTCCGCCTCGGAAAAGGGCCTGGTGACGTCGGTGAGAAAGAGCACCAGGCTCGTGTTTTTGATGAGCTGCCTGGATTTTTCCACGCCGATTTTTTCCACCAGATTATCGGTTTCCCGAATCCCCGCCGTGTCGATGATCTTAAAGGGAATGCCCTGGATGTGGACGTACTCCTCGATGACGTCTCTGGTGGTACCGGGGATATCGGTGACGATGGCCTTGTTCTCCATGAGCAGGGCGTTTAGCAGAGAGGACTTGCCCACGTTGGGCTCACCCAGAATCGCCGTGGTAATCCCCTCCCTGTAGATCCTGCCGGTCTGGGCGGACTGCAGCAGGGCGTCGATCATTTCTATTACCCGGGTAATATTTTCCTCCAAAGCCGCCGTGGTCTCCTCCTCGATGTCGTACTCGGGGTAGTCGATGTTGGCCTCCATGTCCGAAAGCATGTCCACCAGGCGGTCGTCGATGGCGTCGATGCGCTCAGACAGCCGGCCCTCCAGCTGACCCACGGAGTTCTCCATGCTTTTTTCCGTCTTGGCCGAGATGATGTCCATGACGGCCTCGGCCTGGGTGAGGTCGATGCGGCCGTTTAAAAAGGCCCGCTTGGTAAACTCCCCGGGCTCGGCCAGCCGCACCCCGGCCGCGAGCAAAAGCCCCAGAATCTTCTTTAAGGAGACGATGCCCCCGTGACAATTGATTTCCACCACGTCCTCGGCGGTGTAGGAAAAGGGGCCGGTCATCTTGGAGACGAGCACCTCGTCCACCACCCGGCCGCCCTCGGGATCCACGATATGTCCGTAGAGCAGCTTGTGGCTCTCGGCGTCCTTCAGGGTTTTTCCGGCGGGGTTTTTAAACAGGGGCTCTGCCAGAGCCACAGCCTCGGGGCCGCTGACCCTGATGATCCCGATGCCTGCGCCGCCGATGCCCGTGGCGATGGCCGCGATGGTATCCTCCCTAAACAAAGACTTGTTCACTTTCTTCACCTTTCCAAAAAACCAGACAAGTCTGGATTTTTTAAATCTATTTTTACAATTAAAAACCGGGGCGCCCGTCCTCTCCCTTGAAAATACCCGCAGGTATTTGAAGCATGACATAAGCACCCCGGTCGAGGTCTATGATTGTGATTTGAGCTCTATCTTTCCTTGAGCTGAATAACCACGTGACGGTAGGGCTCGTCGCCCTCGCTGAAGGTGAATACCCGATCGTCCTTCTGGAGTCTCGCGTGGATGATGCGGCGCTCCGAGGGATTCATGGGCTCTAAGGACATCTTTCTGCCGTAGCGCACCGTCTTGGAGGCCATTTTATCCGCCAGGGCCTCCAGGGTTTTCTGACGCTTATCCCGGTAATTTTCCGTATCTAAAATGACTCTGATGTAGTGGTCACCGCTGCGGTTGACCACCAGGCTCACCAGGTACTGCAGGGAATCTAGGGTCTGACCCCGGCGTCCGATGAGGATGCCCATGTCCTCGCCCTTGAGCTCGATAAAGAGGTTGTTGTCCTCCTGATGGCTCTCGATGGTACAGGGGATCTCCATGGCCGCCAGCATTTCCCCGAGGAATTCCTCGGCCCGGCGAGCCGCCGTATTCAAGAGCCTGACCTCGACGACGGCTTCTTTTTTGCCAAAGATGCCGAAGACGCCGGACTCCGGCACCTGAATGACCTCCGTCTCCACCTGCTCCTGGGTTACCCCCAGCTGAAGGAGGCCGTTGTTAATGGCTTCCTCGATGGTTTTTCCTCTGCCCTCTACAACTTTATTCATTTGCTTTCTCCTTGGTATCTCTGCCTGAAAAACCTAAACCATCAGCTATTTTTTATCGAAATGGTCATCCCGCTGGGGAATCTTGGTGATGGTTTTGCGCTTGACCTTCTTGCCTGAGGCCGGGCGGGTCAAGGGTTTTTTATCTTCGGGCGCTTCCTTTTTCTTAACCGGTTTTCCCATCTGGGCGGCCATGGCGTCGGCTCTGGCCTCGCTCTGCTGTCTGCGCTCTTCCTTCTTGCGCTTGATTTCCTCGCGCTTGGCTTCCTCTACCTTTCTCTCAGCCTCCCTGGGATCGATGACCGCAGCGGGCTTGCGCAGCATGATAACCTGCTGGATAAAGGTGAAGATATTTCTAACCACCCAGTACAGAGCCACACCGGCGGGCATCTGCCAGGCCGCCACACCGATCATGACGGGCATGATGTACAGCATGATCTGCTGGGATTTTTCCGCCGAGGGATCCATGGTGCCCTTCTGGGCCGACATGGTAAACTTCTGGGTGATGAAGGTGAAGACGATACAGAGCAGGGGCAGGATCACAAAGGGATCAGGCTCGCTCATATTTGGAATCCAGGCGAAGCTCTGGCTGACGGCCTCGGTACTCCCCGAGGTGAACACCCAGCGCGCCGGATCTCTCAGGGCCCCGAAGAGGGCGTAGATGATGGGCAGCTGGATCAGCAGCGGCAGACAGCCGGCCATGGGGCTGACGTTGTAAAGCTTGTAGAGCTTCATGGTCTCCTGGTTCAGCTTTTCCGGATTGTTCTTGTACTTCTTTTGAAGCTTTTGCAGTTCTGGTCTAAGAGCCTGCATTTCCTTCATCGACTTTGTCTGTTTGATCGCCAGGGGCAATAAACAAACATTGACTAACAGTGTGAACAGGATGATGGCCACGCCGTAGTTCTGAACGAAATTGTAAATTTGAAATAACACGAAGCCGAAGGCTCGGTATAAAATGCTCATGGATTAACTCCTTTAAACGCTTCCTTATTAAGGAAGAGGATCGTAGCCTCCCGGATGAAAGGGATGACATTTTAAAATTCTTTTGATGCCGAGGAAAAGTCCCTTGAAAACACCGTATTTTAAGATGGCCTGGTAGCAGTACTCCGAGCAGGTCGGCGTAAACCGACAGGATTTCGGCAGTCCCGGGGAGATGTATTTCTGGTAGCCCCGGATGAGCTTTAACAAAAACGCCTTGATCATCTTTTTTCCTTAAGGAGCCGCTGCTTGTAAAAGAGGTGTCCCAGGGATTTCTCGATGACCTGGTAGGGCGCCTCCTTACAGCTGGCCTTGGCGATTAAAATAAGGTCGTAGCCCTGTGAAAAACCAGATGCATTTTGACGGTAAGCCTCCTTGATCTGACGCCGGATTTTATTTCTCACCACGGCGCGGTTGGAGATCTTCTTGCTCACCACGATACCCAGACGATTGGTATCCTTCCCATTCTTTAAATAGTAGATCACAAGGTTGCGGTTTCCAAAAACCTTTCCTTTTTGGTATAGCTGCTGAAAGTCTTTCTGCTTTTTAAGTGTAAAAATTTTTGCCAAACAAATTCTCCTGAATTTTATTTTAAAAATCGCAGGTAAACGGCCGGGCCCAAGGCCTGGCTGTTATCGCGGCACAGACCGGGGAGAAGTTCCCCGCCGGACTTTGAGTTCTTCTGATAAACAAAAGACCGTTTGTAAAAACGGCCCTGAAATTAAGTCTATGCAGATAATTTTGCTCTACCTTTTTGTCTTCTTTTCTTTAAGATTAAACGACCGCTTTTAGCAGACATTCTTTTTCTGAAACCATGTTCTTTTTTACGCTGTCTTACTTTAGGCTGAAAAGTTCTTTTCATCGACAAGCACCCCCTGACATTTGTTATTTATCATCTTTTTGATATTACTAAGCATATTAGACTTTTACTTTAGGATTATATAATTTTACCCATTTCTTGTCAAGATTTTTCTAAAAAAAGATATTTTTTTCTTTTTACTTTCCCGTCAATAGTATTGAATTGTCCACAGGCTTTTGATATACTTAACTGTACTGTTAACAAAGAATCCACAATTTCCACAGGGTGCGCCTTTTTGTGCATTACCCCTGAATAATTTGTGGACAGGCCCTAAAACCCGCTTTATTCTGCGGTTTTTTCCGGGGATAAGCCGGATTTTTCTCTGCACAGCTTTGTTAATACCTGTCGTGAAAATAACTTATGCACACCTTATACCAAACGCCCAAAGGCGGGCGCTTGGGTTTTTAATTTCTAGAATTCGGAGGTTCACCTGTGGACAACGCAATCAGCCAAATCTGGGACGAGGTGCTCACCATCGTCAAGGAAGAGCTTACAGATATCAGCTACAAAACCTGGTTTCTCAATATTAATCCCTTAAAAATCATAGACGACAGCTTCTATATCCTGTCCGACAATGATTTTGAGCGGGGAATGCTGGAATCCAGATACGCCGCCCTCATCACCAACGCCGTCGCCCAGGTCACCGAAAAGGAGTACACCCTGCACATCCTCTCCTCCGAAGCCGATCTTCCCCAGGATGAGGCCATGCCCGCCGCCCCGATGACAAACGCCCCTGAGGCCAAGGCCGAGGGCGCCAAGTCCCAGGGCAGCATGAATCCCAAGTACACCTTCGACAAGTTCGTCATCGGCGAGAACAACCGCTTTGCCCACGCCGCCTGCGTGGCCGTCTCCGAGGCCCCCTCGGAGCGCTACAACCCGCTGTTCATCTACGGCGGCGTCGGTCTGGGAAAAACCCACCTCATGCAGGCCATCGGCAACTACATCCTGTCCTACGCCCCCAACAAAAAGGTGGTCTACGTCTCCTGTGAAAAATTCACCAACGAGTTCATCGACTCCATCAAAAACAAGAACAACATCGCCTTTAGAAATAAGTACAGAAAGGTGGATATCCTCTTAATCGACGATATCCAGTTCCTCACCGGCAAGGAGGGAACCCAGGAGGAATTCTTCCATACCTTCAACGCCCTCCACGAGGAAAACAAGCAGATCGTCATCAGCTCGGACCGGCCTCCCAAGGAGATCCCCAAGCTGGAGGACAGGCTGCGCTCCCGCTTCGAGATGGGGCTCATCACCGATATCTCCACCCCAAATTTTGAGACTAGAATCGCCATTTTAAGGAAGAAGGCCGAGTCTTACAAGGAGGAGATCCCCAACGATGTTTTAAGCTTCATCGCCGACAACATCCACTCCAACATCCGTGAGCTGGAGGGGGCCCTGACCACCGTGGTGGCCTACGCCAAGCTCTACGGCGAGAGCATCACCCTGCCCATCGCCAAAAACGCCCTCAAGGACATCTTCAAGGCCAAGGAGAACATCGTCATCGACAGCAATTACATCAAGGAGATGACCGCCAAGTACTTCAACGTCACCGTGGAGGACATGGACTCCAAGAAGCGCACCAAGGCCATTGCCCTGCCCCGCCAGGTGGCCATGTACCTCACCAGAAATCTCACGGACCTGTCCCTCCCAAAAATCGGCGAGGACTTCGGCGGCCGGGACCACTCCACGGTCATCCACGCCTGCCAGAAGATCACCGAGGAGATGGAAGCCAACACCGACTTTAAAAATCTCATCGTCCGCATCCAGACCGAGATCACCAAGGACAACTAAAAAGCGGCCTGTGGACAAGCCTTTCAGTACCCACAGCTTATCTGCCGACTTATCCACAGCTTCTTGACGCTTATCCAGGGGCCTTTTTGAGGGGTTTTGCCCCTTTCCCGGGTTATCCACAGAGCCCACAGTCCCTATTACTATTATTGCTATTTATACTATACTAATATATATAATCAGAGGCGTTAGCTCGCCTATCATTCAAGGAGGTGTTTTTATGAAATTCAGCTGCTCCCGCGACCAGTTAATTAACGCTTTATCTATTGCCCAGAAGGGGGTGTCGAACAGAAGTACGATGCCTATCCTGGAAGGGATCATGTTTCAGGTATACAATAATCAATTAGTGCTGACCGCCACAGACTTAGAAATTGGCGTTCAGACCAGCATCCCCGCCAACGTCGACACCGACGGGGAGATCATCCTGTCCTCCAACTTAATTCTGGAGGTCATCAGAAAGCTCTCCGGCGACGAGGTCTTCTTTGATAAGGAGGAGGGCAACCAGATTAAAATCGACTGTCTGCTGTCCAATTTTAAAATCAAGGGCTACCCCACCGACGAATTTCCGGAGTTCCCGGAGATCATCGAGGAGCACAGCTTCTCCATGGAGGCGCCGGTGCTCAGAGAGATGATCAGGGGCACCCTGTTCTCGGTGGCCGTCAGCGAAAACATCCCGGTTTTGACGGGGCTTAAAATGGAAATCGACAAGGAGATGCTCAGGCTCATCGCCTTGGACGGCTACCGCCTGTCACTGCGCCAGGGCGCCTTAAAAACCCCCGGGGACGGCGAGCTCTCGGTGATCATCCCCGGCAAGAGCATGAACGAGCTTCTAAAGCTGCTCTCGGGCTACAACGACGAGGTGGTGGTCAAATTCTCCAAGACCCAGATCTTCTTTGAGATGGGCGAAACCCAGTTCACCTCAAGGCTTCTGGAGGGCGAGTTCATCAACTACAGAAATATCATCCCCAAGGAGCAGACCACCAGGGTCAAGGTCTCCAGACGGCTGCTGTTGGCCAGCAGCGAGCGGGCGGCCCTGTTGGCCAGGGAGGGCAAAAACAACCTGATCAAAATGGACTACAACGCCGACCAGCTGATCATCACCTCCAACGCGGAGATCGGCGACGTCTTTGAGGTCATCCCCATCGAAAACAGCGGCGAAGCCATCCGCATCGCCTTTAACTCCAAGTTTTTCATCGACGCCCTCAAGGTCATCGAGCAGGACGACATCGAAATCTGCCTGACCACCTCGGTGGGCCCGGCGGTCATCGTCCCCGAGGGCGGCTCAGACGCCTTTATTTACCTGATTCTGCCCGTCAGAATCGCCGAGGAAGCCTAGGCCTTTAAATTGCGTAAATTTGGATCAAAAAAGAGGATTTTCATGATGGAAATCCTCTTTTTTATGTTATAATAGTTAAAGTGTGTATTTATCTACACGAATTTTCAATTATTTACCCATTTTAAGGGGAAAACGGGAAGAAAAGCATTTCAGAAAAGGATATACCCCAAGGGAGAGGATAATATGGAAAATATCGAAATTAACACGGAATTCATTAAACTCGATCAGCTGCTGAAATTTTCGGGGATCGCCGGGAGCGGTTCAGACGCCAAGGCCATGATCCAGGAGGGGATGGTCACCCTCAACGGCGAGGTCTGCACCCAGCGGGGAAAAAAGATCCGCCCCGGGGATCGGGTGGCGGTGGAGGGCGCCTGCGAGCTTCAGGTCGTCCAGGCCCCATGATCGTCAAGAGCCTGCGCCTCGTCCACTACAGAAATTACGCCGACGAGACCTTCGACTTCTCCCCGGGCATCAACGTCATCCGCGGCAAAAACGCCCAGGGCAAAACGAACCTGGTGGAGAGCATCTACCTGCTGTCCCGGGGCTACACCCACAAGGCGGGCACCCTCCAGGATTTAATCGGTTTTAATGAAGCCGGTTTTTTTGTGCAGGGAACCGTCTGCAGGCAGGAGACCACCCATCGCCTGGAGTTTAAGCTTTCGGGCAAAAAAAAGGAGGTCCTCATCGACGGCAAGAAGGATCCCGGCCGGGAGCGCACCTCCAGGGCCCTGAGCACCATCCTCTTTGAGCCCGACGATCTCAAAATCGTCAAGGAGGGCCCCGAAAAGAGAAGGCGCTTTATGAACACGGAGCTCTCGGGCTTTAAGCCCAACTACAGTCACGTCCTCAAGGGCTACACCAAGATTTTAAACCAGAGAAACGCCCTGCTCAAGGAGATTCGCTACGATAAGGCCCTCAAGCCCACCCTGGCTTTGTGGGATGAGCAGCTGGTTAAAAGCGGCGCATCCCTGATGCGCTACCGGGTGGCCTATCTCCACAGCCTCAACCAGAAGGCCCGGGCCCTGCACAAAAAGCTCAGCGGGGATCTGGAAGCGCTGACGCTGTTTTATCAAAACAACGTGCTGGAGCACATCGGCGAGCTGGAGCGTATCGAGGCCATCTTCACGGAGAAGCTCAGGGCCTCCTATGAGGAAGATATTCACCGGGGTTCTACCACCTACGGTCCCCACGTGGACGATATCGCCATCCACTTAAACGGCGTCGACGCCAAGAAGTATGGCTCCCAGGGCCAGCAGCGGACGGCGGCCATCGCCCTGAAGCTGTCCCAGATTGAAATTTACAAAGAAAACACCGGGGATTACCCCGTGGTATTATTGGACGATATCCTGTCGGAGCTGGACGCCAGGCGCCAGGAAAATATCTTGTCCATCCTGGGGAATACCCAGGCCTTTATCACCTGCACCGACAGCAGCTTCATTGAAAATTTCAAGGGGCTGCCCCTGAGGCGCATCGACATCCAGGGCGGCCGCAGACTTGGGGCGCCCTGTGATTTGAAATAAGCTTGGAATAAAGAAAGATTACACGATATGGAGGAATTATGTCTGATCATTTAAAAGTTGAACAAAACGGCTACACCGCGGACAACCTTCAGGTCCTAGAGGGCCTGGAGGCCGTTCAGAAGAGGCCGGGGATGTACATCGGGAGCACCGGCAAGCAGGGGCTCCACCACCTGGTCTACGAGGTCGTCGATAACTCCATCGACGAGGCCCTGGCGGGCTACTGTACCCACATCACCGTCACCATCGACAAGGGCAACGGCATCACCGTCGTGGACGACGGCCGTGGGATCCCCACGGACATGAACCACAAGACCAAAAAAACCGGGGTTGAAATGGCCCTGACCATGCTCCACGCCGGGGGTAAATTCGGCGGCGGCGGCTACAAGGTCTCCGGGGGCCTCCACGGCGTTGGCGTCTCCGTCGTCAATGCCCTGTCCTCGGCCCTGACCGTCGAGGTCAAGCAGAATAAGCAGATCTTCCGCCAGACCTTCGAGAAGGGCAAGAAGACCTCGGAGCTGGAGGTCATCGGCAACACCAACCGCACCGGGACCACCGTGTGGTTCCAGCCGGACCCGGACATCTTCGACGAGACCGTCTACGATTTCGACGTCCTGGAGCACAGAATCAGGGAGCTGGCCTTCTTAAACAAGGGGGTCTCCATCACCCTGATCGACGAGCGGGAGGAGCCCAAGGTCAAGGAAAACTACTGCTACGAGGGCGGGATCAAATCCTACATCGAGTACATGAACAAAAACAAGGATCCCCTCTACGAGCAGATTGCCTACTACGAAAAGGACATGGATGACTACAGCTTAGAAATCGCCTTCCAGTACACCACGGGCTATTCTGAAAACATCTACTCCTACGCCAACAATATCTACACCCCCGAGGGCGGCAGCCACTTAAACGGCTTTAAAAGCGCCCTGACCAGAACCATCAACACCTACGCCAGAAAGAACAATTACATCAAGGGCAACGACAAAAACCTCTCCGGCGAGGACGTCCGGGAGGGCCTGACGGCCATCGTCAGCATCAAGCTTCTGGATCCGCAGTTCGAGGGTCAGACCAAGACCAAGCTGGGGAACCCCGAGGTCAAGGGGATCGTCGAGACCATCGTCGGCGACGAGCTCTCGGCCTTTTTAGAGGAAAACCCCACGGTGGCCAAGGCCGTCATCGAGAAGACCCTAAGCGCCGCCAGGGCCAGGGAGGCCGCCAAGAAGGCCCGAGAATTGACCAGAAGAAAGGGCGCCTTAGACACCACCAGTCTCCCCGGGAAGCTGGCGGACTGCCGGGAAAAGGATCCGGCCCTGTCTGAAATCTTTATCGTGGAAGGGGACTCCGCCGGGGGCTCTGCAAAATCCGGCCGTGACTCCAAGATCCAGGCCATCCTGCCCCTGCGGGGTAAGATCTTAAACGTCGAAAAGGCCCGCCTGGACCGCATCCTCACCACCGACTCCCTGAAGTCCATGATCACGGCCTTCGGCACCGGCGTCGGCGAGGACTTCAACGTGGACAAGGCCCGCTACCACAAGATCATCATCATGACTGATGCCGACGTGGACGGCGCCCACATCAGAACCCTGCTGTTAACCTTCTTCTATCGCTACATGCGCGGTCTCATCGAGAAGGGCTACGTCTACATCGCCCAGCCGCCTTTGTACAAGATCAGCCGGGGCAAGCAGGTGGAATACGCCTACGATGACGCCGATCTGGAGCGCAAGCTCGACGGCGAGGACAGAAGCCGCTACACCATTCAGCGCTACAAAGGTCTCGGGGAGATGGACGCCCATCAGCTCTGGGAAACCACCATGGACCCCTCGGTGCGCATCTTAAACCGCGTCAACATCGACGACGCCTCCTACGCCGACGAGATCTTCACGATCCTCATGGGCGACAAGGTGCAGCCCCGTAAGGAATTCATCGAGCGCAACGCCGCCAAGGTTAAGAATTTGGATATCTAGGCGAAGACAAGGAGAACGAATCAATGGATGAAATATTAGAATACGATCGCATCAAGGACGTCTACATTGAGAAGGAGATGAAGTCCTGCTACACCGACTACGCCATGAGCGTCATCATCGGCCGTGCCCTTCCCGATGTCAGAGACGGCTTAAAGCCGGTTCACCGCCGTATCCTCTACGCCATGAACGAGCTGGGGATGACGCCGGACAAGCCCACCCGTAAATCCGCCCGTATCGTCGGGGATGTTTTGGGTAAATACCACCCCCACGGGGATTTCTCGGTCTACGACGCCATGGTGCGCATGGCCCAGGACTTCTCCACCCGCTACATGACGGTTTACGGCCAGGGAAACTTTGGCTCCATCGACGGCGACGGCGCCGCGGCCATGCGTTACACCGAGGCCAAGATGTCCAAAATCGCCGTGGAAATGCTTCGCGATATCAACAAGGACACTGTCGACTACATTCCCAACTTTGACGAATCGGAAATGGAGCCGGAGGTACTGCCGGCCCGCTTCCCCCACCTGCTGGTCAACGGCTCCGCCGGCATCGCCGTCGGTATGGCCACCAATATTCCGCCCCACAATTTAGGTGAGGTCATCGACGGCACCATCGCCTACATCGACAACCCGGAAATCACCGTGGACGAGCTGATGAAGCACATCAAGGGACCCGACTTCCCCACCGGCGGCATCCTTTTGGGCAAGGCCGGCATCCGCGAGGCCTACAGCACCGGCCGGGGCCGCATCAAGGTGCGCTCCAAGGTGGACGTCCAGACCACCAAAAAGGGCAAGAAGCAGATCGTCATCACCGAAATTCCCTACATGGTCAACAAGTCCAAGCTGGTGGAAAAAATCGCCGAGCTGGTCAAGGAAAAACGGGTTGAGGGCATCGCCGACTTAAGGGACGAAACCGACTTAAAGAAGGGGATCCGCATCGTCATCGAGCTCAAGCGTGACGCCAACGAGACCATCATCTTAAACCAGCTCTACAAGCACACCCAGCTCCAGGACACCTTCGGCGTCATCATGCTGGCCCTGGTGGGCAGCGAAAAGGATCCCAAGAAGCTGGAGCCCAAGGTCTTAAACCTCAAGCAGGTGCTTTACCACTACGTCAATCACCAGAAGGAAATCATCACCCGAAGAACCATCTTCGATCTCAAGAAGGCCGAGGCCAGAGCCCATATTTTAGAGGGTCTGCGCATCGCCTTGGACAACATCGACGAGGTCATCGCCTTAATCCGGGCCGCCAAGGACGGCAAGGAGGCCAAGGCCCAGCTGATGGAACGCTTTGCCTTAACGGAAATCCAGGCCCAGGCCATTCTCGACATGCGTCTCCAGAGACTGACGGGCTTGGAGCGGGAAAAAATTGAGGAAGAATACGCCCAGCTCATCGCCTTAATCGCCGAGCTCAAGGCCATCCTGGCCGACGAGCAGCTGGTTTTAAACATCATTAAGGACGAGCTGACGGAAATCAAAAATAAATACGGCGACGATCGCCGGACCTCCTTCGACATCGACGTTGAGGACTTCGACATCGAGGACCTCATCGAAGAGGAGGATGTGGTCATCACCATGACCCACATCGGCTACGTCAAGCGGATCTCCGCCGACACCTACCGCTCCCAGAAGCGCGGCGGCAAGGGCATCACGGCCCTGAGCACCAGGGAAAACGACTTTGTTGAGCATCTGTTCACCACCACCACCCACCACTACCTGCTGTTCTTCAGCAACAAGGGCAAGGTCTACAGACTCAAGGGCTTCGAGATTCCCGAGGGCGGCCGCACCGCCAGGGGCACGGCCATCGTCAACATCCTCCAGCTGGATCCCGATGAAAGCATCACCACCATGATTCCCATCAAGGATTTCAGCGAGGAAAACAAATTCCTGATCATGGCCACCCGCCAGGGGATCATCAAGAAGACGGCCCTCCAGGAATACGATTCCTCCAGGAAAAACGGCATCATCGGCATCAACTTAAGGGAGGACGACGAGCTCATCAACGTCCGCCTGGTGGGCGAGGATGACGAAATCGTCATGGGCACCAAAAACGGCTGCGCCATCCGCTTTGCCTCCGAGGAAGTGCGTCCCCTGAAGCGTACCTCCATCGGTGTCCGGGGTATCGATCTCAGGGACGGCGACGTGGTCGTGGGCATGGACATCGTCTCCGACGCTCTCCACGTGCTCTGCGTCTCCGAGCTGGGCTACGGCAAGCTGACCCCCGGGGATCAGTACAGACCCCAGAAGCGCGGCGGCAAGGGCGTTCAGACCTACAAGGTCACCAAGAAAACCGGGGATCTCATCGGCTTCTGCGTCATCGACCGGGAGGACGGCGAAATCATGATGATCAACAACCAAGGGGTTGTCATCAAGATCGAGGCCAGCGACATCTCCATCGTGGGCAGAAACACCCAGGGGGTTCGTCTGATGAAGCTCAAGACCGGCGAAAAAATCGCCACCATCTCCAAGGTCCACAAGGATGAGGCCGAGGCTCAGGAAGACGAACAGCTGACCATGACCGACAACTAAGATGAGCCTTCACATCGATTATATCCAAACAGGGATTGCGGCGGCGGACCGCGGCGAGGCCATTGCGGCCGCCGCGGCGCCGCTTTTAAAAAATCGAAGCATCGATCAGACCTACCTGAAGGCTGTCCTTGAGCGGGAGGCAGCCTTCCCCACGGGACTGCCCACTGCCGTAGGGGTGGCCATCCCCCACGCTGCCCCCGAGGGGGTTTTCTCGGAGGCCGTCTCCATGGTCACCCTCAAGGCGCCGGTGAGCTTTCAGGCCATGGGCGCCCCCGAGGAGCAGGTGCCGGTGTCCATTGTGTTTCTTTTGGCCATTAAAGACGGCGAGGCCCAGCTGGAAACCCTCCAGCAGCTGGTGGCCATCATCCAAGATGAAATGGTTTTACATAAAATAATGCATGCAAAAACACCGGAAAAGGTATACAATCTGTTTAAGGAATTCACCCATGAAAGGAAGTGCAACCAATGAAGAGATTAATTTCACCCTCCATGCTCAGCGCAGACTTCGCCAACCTCGAGAGAGATCTGAAGTCGGTGGAGGCCGGCGGCGCAGACTGGCTCCACGTGGACGTCATGGACGGACATTTTGTGCCCAATATCACCATCGGCCCGGATCAGGTGGCCAACTTAAGGAAGACCATCGCCCTGCCCTTCGACGTACACCTGATGATCAGCGAGCCCTTAAAATACATCGAGCGCTTTGTCAAGGCCGGGGCGGATATCATCACCGTCCACGTCGAGGCCGACGACGACACCAAGGCCTGCATCGATTTGATTAAGTCTCTGGACTGCAAGGCCGGGATCGTTCTGTCTCCGGACACCCCCATCGAGGCGGCGGCCCCCTATTTAGACGACATCTCCATGATCCTCGTCATGGGGGTTTACCCGGGCTTCGGCGGCCAGAAATACATTCCCGAAACCACCCAGCGCCTAAAGGGCCTCAGAGCCATGATCGGCGACCGCAAGGTTCACCTGGAGGTGGATGGCGGCGTCAACTTTGACACCCTGAGCACCGTGGTGGAAGCCGGCGCCGACGTCATCGTCTCCGGCTCCTGTCTCTTCGGCGGCGACATGAAGGAAAATATAGATCGTTTCAGAGCAATCATGGAGGGCGCCGAGGCATGAAAAGGGTGCTTGTAGCCTGCGGCGCAGCCGTGGCGACCTCCACGGTGGTGGCGAAAAAGATTGAGAAGCTGACGGCAGATCAGGGGGTGAACTGCGTGACCTATCAGGCCAAGGCCTCGGAGGTCAAGGAGAAAATCGCAGCGATTGGCCCCGACATCGTGGTCTGCACCTGTCAGATCGACGCGGATATCGATATCCCCGTCATGAATGGCAGGGCCTTTCTCACGGGCATCAATCTTCAAAAAACCACGGAGGAGCTCATGGCGATTCTAAAAAAAGCCTGAAAAAGACGAATAAAAAGGTGAGCTGTGCAAAAGCGCAGCTCACCTTTTTTAGTGAAAAAACGTATAATAATGATGCAGGGATCAGGACGCTGTGATACCGGATTGCTTGGCACAAAGTGCTCCCGCAATCCTCAAAACATCCATAGGCCGTATAATTAATCGAGGTCCATGACGATATCCCCCACCCCGTTTAGGATAAACTGAGGCCGGTAGGGGAATTGATTGACGGTTTCTAGGGTGGAAACCCCCGAGAGCACCAGGATGGTGTGCATGCCGGATTCGATGCCCGAGACGATGTCGGTGTCCATGCGGTCGCCGACGATGACGGCGTCCTCGGAGTGAACCCCCAGCAGGCGGATGCCGGTGCGGACCATCAGCGGGTTGGGCTTGCCCACAAAGTAGGCCTGTTTGCCCGTGGCCAGCTCGATGGGAGAGGTAAAGGCCCGGCAGGCGGGGACGATGCCATTTTCCGTGGGGCCGGTGAGGTCGGTGTTGGTGCCGATGAGCTTGGCGCCCTTTAAGACGAAGCGCACGGCCTTGACGATGGTGTCGTAGTTGTAGTTGTAGCTTTCCCCCACCACCACGTAGTCGGGGTTGACGTCATTCATGGTGATGCCGGCGCTGTACAGGGCGTTGATGAGGCCCGGCTCGCCGATGACGTAGGCGGAGCACCCCGGGGCCTGGCTGCTTAAGAATTTTGCGGTGGCCAGGGCGCTGGTGTAAAAGTGACTTTCGTCGATGTCAAGGCCCAGGCGGCGCAGCTTTTCCTTGAGTTCTAGAGGAGAGCGCTCGCTGGAGTTGGTCAAAAACAGGAAGTTCTTGTCCTCCCTCTGGAGCCAGTCCACAAATTCCGGGACGCCGGGTAAAAGACGGTTGCCGTGGTAGATGACACCGTCCATATCGCAGATGAAGCCCTTAATATCCTTCAGGGTTTCCTTTAAATTTTCGTTCATTGAGATTACCTCCCTTGGTTATCCTTTTCTATACCTTCTATTATAGCTTTTTATTCTTAATTTTGGTTAAAATCATAAAAACAGGGGGTTAAAATCTCGCGGCTTCACAAAATAATCACACAAGGCCCCGGGGATTATGGTATAATGTTCTAAGAAAAGGTAAAAAGCCTGCGTTTAAAGTAGAAATTCATAAAATTTTAGGAGAAAAGAAAGATGCAGAAAAAGATCATTCCCCTGGGCATTGCGGCGGTCCTCGTTGTGGGCGCGCTGCTGGCCTTTTTGACCATAACCCTGAGCGGCGCGGCCTTTGGCTCAGATCCCAAGGAAGCAGATGCCCCGGCGGGGCAGTCCCTGGTGGGCACCTGGGTGGACACCAGCACCGGCGTCGACGTCACCTACACAGCAGGCGGCGTCTTTCAGCTCCAGGGCAGCGACGTGGCCACCTACACCACAGACAATGCGGCGGGCACCATCACCCTGCACTACGCCCAGGCCTACGGCGGCACCGAGAAGGTGATGACCTACGTCTTTAACGCCGACGATACCCTGTCTGTCACCGAGACGGACACGGGGATGACCTATACCTATACCAGGGGCCAATAGTCCCCAATGCCGCCCAAGACCTCCGGCGGCATTTTTTTTGTTTAATTTACTGTGGAAGACCATAAAAAACTACCCGAGCTTCACATAAAATTCCACGCAATCCGTTTACATAAAGTGCTATACTGTATAAGTAAAAGTTTAAAATATCCGGAGTGTGTACCTATGGCATCAAAACATTATATAGAACTCACCAAAGAAAATATTGCTGACTACCTCAAAAGCCATACCGATTATTTCGATAAAGACGCTGTCCTCAGTGTCTACGAAATCGGCGAGGGCGACGAGGACGGCGACGGCTTCATCAACTTTCTCTACCGCGTCTGGGATGAACAGGGCAAATCTGTCATTGTCAAGCAGGCCAAAACCTATTTCAAGGCCTTCGACGAGGGCGCAGGCCCCTTCGTCCAGGAGAGAAATGCCATGGAGGCAGAAATCATGGCCATCAAAAGCGCCATTGTGCCCGAGTATATTCCCAAGGTTTACTATATCGACCGCGTCAACCACGTCTATCTCTGTGAGGACTGCGGCGATTTAAAAATTCTGCGCTTCGAGCTCATGAAGGGCAGAAAATTTCCGGGGCTTCCCGAAAAAATCGGCGAATTCGTCGCCAAAACTAACTTTTACACCTCCGAATACTACCTCGATGCCACAATCTTTAAGGAGCTCCAAAGCAAATACATGAATCCCCAGCAGCGTCTGGTCTTCGAGATCGGTCTGTTTTTAAAGGACGAGCACGCCATCGACGCGCCGGATCCCCACCTGGATCCCAACGCCGACCCAGAGCGTCTGGCCATGGGCGACGCCCCCTGGAAGAGCATGGCCTTTAGAACGGAAATGCTCAAGCTGCGGGATATCCACATGAAGCACGCCGAGTGCCTGGTCCACGGCGACCTCCACACCTCGAATATCATGGCCGGAGATGACGCCATGAAGATCATCGACCAGGAGTACTGCTTTGTGGGGGCCTTTTCCTCAGATATGGGCTACCTTCTGGGATCAGTGCTCTACGAGTACATCCGCTGGTTCTACACAGACGCCCCCGAGGACGTCAAGGCGGACTACCGGGCCTATATTTTGGACTTCATGTGCCGCATCGTCAACAGCTACAACGACACCTTTACCAAGTGCTGGCAGCAGGATGCCAAAATCACTTATAAGGATTTTGACGACTTCCGACAGGATATTTTAGACCGCTTCATCCACGAGGTCACAGGCTTTACCGGCACCCAGATCACCAGCCGGGTGGGCGGCCTGGTTCCCCTCCCCGACCTCGACACCATCGAGGACAGAGATGCGCGCAACGAAGCCTGTCGTCTGGCCATGACCATCGGTCAGTATTTAATCATGCACCGAAAGGAAATTGACAGCATCGAGGCTATGGTAGACACCATCGAGAAAATTACCAAGAATTATTATAAGCTGATCAAAATTATATAAGCAAAAAAATCTCCGGAGCTCAATGCTTCGGAGATTTTTTATACGTCGTGCAAAAGGTCCGGAGATTCCGGACCTTTTGCATAGAGACCATTTATGAAACTACCTATGTAACTTAATATTTGTTCCCGTGGAGGGAGGCTGTGTTTTGGAACAACCTCTTAACCTCCACTTCGGCATGTGTACTATTCTGTAATTCGGTACTTTTGATGTTTGCCAGAGCCCTCCTTAATTAGAAGTCCATTTTCGACCATGTCTCGTAAAACCAGAATAGCCGTCGCCTGAGATACCTTCAACGCGGCCTCCACATCCTTTCGAATGATGGATCCTTGTTTTTTAGCCAAATGGAGCAGTATTTCTTGCCGCTTTGATTTATCAATAACCTTCAAAGGTGTTGTGCTTGTTACATCCTTGTGCTCTCCTATATAGTTGATGTTGGGGAGGGTGATCTTGAAGGCGTTATCTGTGGCCTCAAACTGCGGCTTTACGGCACACTCTGCGTAACTCTCATTAATTTTCAAAATACCTGTACCGTAAGCCTCAATTAACTTCAGCCGGTAGAACACATTAGCTAAATTCTGATTGCGGAGTGCAGATATACCCAGCATGATATCATCGAAGGTCAGGCCGCGAACCAGACCGCCAATGGTCACAAACTCAATGCGATCATCAAAGATACTGATCAGTGTGGAGCCGCTGAAGCTATAGTCGCGGTGAGTAATGGCATTGAGCAGTGCTTCGCGCAGTGCCTCGCTGGGATAATCCCGCTTGTCGATTCGATCCAGCCCTTCAAATTCTGCACGGGTATGGTTAAACTGATCAATGTAGGAGTAGGCATCTTCTAACTGTGTGAGCAAAGAGCCGCTTAATTCCCTTCTGTCACGAAATACGCTTTTCTTGCTTCCATCAAATACGGCTAGTTTAATGGTATGGCTGCACTGGTCAGACAACAACATACCAAGATTGGTATAAGTTCCATCCAAGCCAATAATATTTAATGTGCGCTTTTGCTGATCTCCGAAAGGCAGATTATGGTTAGCAAAATAGTTTTTCGCTTTCTCAAAAGTCAGTTGCTGATTAATAGAGCGAGCATTTTCATAACTGTCGCCACTGGTCTCTTTGATCATATTGAGTATAGCAGTTTCCGAAGCCGGAACGGAAGAGGTATTTTGTCGTACATAGACACCTTCTGGACGGATACCCTTTCCGGCCAGGTAGTAGGGACGGGCAGTACCTCTCTGCACAGTCAAAACCACAACAGATTTTCCTTCAATAGCTTCAACAGCACATTCGGTAAACATAGTGACATCTGGACGAATGGCATCGCGAATCATATTAGTAATGCGAAGCATGGTTGCGTCGGTGTTTTCTATACCATAAACACTTCCGTCATTACTCATACCAACATAAATTTTTCCACCTTCTGTGTTTGCAAAAGCAACTACTGTGTATTTGATATCATCGATATACTCGCGCTTAAATTCGGTAATTTTATTTTCAATCATAAAAACGACCTCCATTCTAATAATCGCTTCTAATAATTGTTCTAATCATTATTATAATAATGATTAGAATTAAATCAAGAGTGAAAAAATTTATTTTTTGACGAAGCTGTCGATTAGCATGTATGGAACACAAATAAAAATAACCGCAGCCCATCAAAAAGATAATTTGTGGTTATTTCATTTATTCCGTACCGGTAGTATCCCTGAGGGGGATTTTCTTATGAGATGGAGGTATCAAGTCCTGGGGGGTTACAGTCCAACACAAAAGGTCCGGAGATTCCGGACCTTTTGCATTTAAATTCAAGCTTGCCGCTTACTTTTCTTTGTCCTCCTCGGCCTGGGGAAGGTCCTGGAAGGTGCAGATGCGCCCGGCCTTCTCGCCGATGCTGCCGATGAAGGCGTCGCGTTTGGCTTCGTCCTTTTCGATGCCGGTGGCCACCTTGACGATATTTTTCAGATGTCCCCAGTCGGTGAAGGCCCTGGCCATAACCGTGGAGGCCTCCTGATTTCCGCCGCCGTGGAGGGCCATGGCCGACCAGTTGGAGCCGCGGACCATGTGCTCGATGAAGCGGGTGGCCCTGAGCCTGTCAAAGGCGTCGTAATCCGGGTTGCCGGGGTTGAATTCGTTTTGACAGAGCTCGCCGATGACGGGGTGGCGCATGTCGATTTCCGAGGGCGCCGTCTCGCCGGTGCCGGCGATGATGTCCCTGGCGACTCGCATGGCCTCGAAGGGCATTTTGGTACAGGTGTACTTGCAGGTGTGGGACAAAAGCGGGTTGGGAATCCAGAAGCCGCTGGGATGCTTAAAGCCCTCAACCCCCGAGGCCAGGGACAGGCCATAGACCGTCTCGGCGGTCATGACCATTTCCGTGAGCTTGGTGCGGATATGCCCCGCCTTCTGGACGCCGATCATGTCGGCGATGAGGCTGGCTGCACCGGCCAGGGCTGAGCAGCCCCCGGCCTTGCAGCCGCCGGCGGTCAGGCGGTGCACTGCGGTAAAATAGCTCAATAATCTGCTGACGTAATCTGTCTCGCCGCACAGGAAAACCCTTTCGTTGGGGACAAAGACCTTGTCAAAGTAGACCAGGGCCTGGTGATCGGCGTAGGGCTTGCCCAAATCGATGCCTTCGATGTCGCCGCCCACCTCGAAGAAGCGTCTGTCCTGGGGTGTTCTGCCCATGACAAAGGTGATGCCCGGCGAATCCGCAGGGATGGCGCAGGATACGGCGAAGTCCTTATCCTCGGGCTTCATGTTGGTGGTGGGGACGATGATGACCTCGTGGGCAAACAATATCCCCGTCTGATTGGCCTTGTAGCCGCTGATGACGATGCCGTCGTCTCTGATTTCGTCGATGTGGACGTAGTTGTCGCGGTTGGGCTGCTTGTGGGGCGGCAGGGTTCTTAAGCCCTTGATGTCGGTGACGGTGACGGTGCAGCTGAGGTCGTTGTCCTGGACGTATCTCAGGAAGTTCATAAAGCGCTCAAAGTAGTGGGTGCCCAGATCCTGATCCATGTCGTAGGTGGCCGGCCCCAGACCCGCAAAGGCCTCGGAGCCTGTGCAGCGGTGGGTACAGCAGCCGATGACCTCAGCCAGGGCTCTGGCGGCCCGGGTCTTATTGTTGGCGTCCTCGGGAGAGCGCAGGGGCGCGTTGTAGATGCTGACGGGATCGCCGGTTAGGTGGGACTTTACAGTGATAAGATCCCTCCACTTGGGATCGCTCTGGAGGTCGTAGACCTTGGAGATGGCGTTGAAGCTGGCCGCCAGCGGCGGGAAGGTGGTGAGATCCTCGATCTTCTCCCCTAAAAACCAAACATTCATGGGCCTTCTGGCCCGGATGCTTTTCTGATATTCTTCTTTGGTCATAATAGCTATGATATTTACCCCCTTAGGTAATTGTTTTTAATCTGGTTAAAAAATAAGGTGCATTTTTTTCGCCTCGGCCGTCAATTCCTCCCTGAAATTGGGGTGGGCGATGGCGATGAGAGCCTTGGCCCGCTCGCCGCAGGTTTTTCCCCGAAGCTGTGCCATGCCGTACTCCGTGACGATGAAATCCACGTCGTTTCTGGTGGTGGTGACACAGGCCCCCGGGGTCAGCACCGGCTTGATCTTGGTGATGGTGCCGCCCTTGGCCGACGACTTAAAGGCCAGGAAGGATTTCCCGCCCTTGGAGGCCGCCGCACCTCTAATAAAGTCCATCTGTCCCCCGACGCCGCTGAAGTTTTTGGGGCCGATGGTCTCGGCGCAGACCTGGCCAAAGAGATCCACCTCCATGCAGGAATTGATGGAGATGACCTTGTCGTTCTGGGCGATGATCCTGGGGTCGTTGACGTAGTCCACCGGCAGAAATTCCACTGAGGGGTTGTCGTCGATGAAGTCGTAGGTGGCGCGGCTGCCGAAGGTGAAGGTCACGGTGCTCTTATCGCGGTGGATATTTTTGCAGCCGTTGGTGATGACCCCGGCCAGGGTCAGATCGACGATGCTGTCGCAGAACATTTCGCTGTGGACGCCGAGATCCTTTTTGTCCATCAGGGCCTGGGCCACGGCATTGGGAATGCCCCCGATGCCCAGCTGCAGGGTGGCGCCGTCGGGAATCTGTTCGGCGATCATCGCGCCGATGGTCTTGTCGTCCTCGGTGATGGGCGGCGGCGCCACCTCGGTGATGGGGGCAGCGCTTTCGATGAAGCCGTCGATTTCTCTGATGTGGATCTGGCTGCCCAGGGTTCTGGGCATGGTGCTGTTGACCACGAGGATGATTTTCTTGGCGCCCTTTCTGATTTCGCTGAGGTCGGCGGCGGTGCCGCAGCTGAAATAGCCGTGGCGGTCCATGGGCGCGGTGGTGCAGTAGAACACATCAGGCGCCCCCAAAACATCCCTCCAAACCGAGGGCACGCGGCTGTAGTGGGAGGGCAGGTATTCCGCCCGCCCCTCCCAGATGGCTTCTCTGTCAAAGCCGCTGACAAAGTGGGAGACGTGGTGCAGGTGGGGCTGCATTTCCTCGGCCATGTATCTTTGATTTCTCAGGGGCAGCAGGATATAGTGGCGGATATCCCTGAGATCCTCCGTCAGGGCGCGCTTTGCCAGGGCCTCCAGAAGCTCCACGGGCTCGGTGACCTGACCGTTGCTGACACAGACATCGCCGCTTTTAAACAGCGCTGCGGCTTCCTCGGGCGTCATCCTTTTGTCCTGATACATTTTTTCCCATAAACTCATAGGAAGCACCTCCTTTCTTTGCTGTGCTTGTCCTTGTGCTTATATTTTTAATAAAGCAAGTTTTATGCCAGAATTTTTTGCGCCCAGAAGGGACAATTAAAAAAGTGCTGATGCAAAAAGACATCAGCACTTTAAAAAAAACATCGTTTATCAGCGTATCTATCGGTTTTAGGGGGTGATGTAAAAGCACATCACTTATGCAGGAGCTGCTGCAATTTTCTGGAGATGGTGGACTGATCCACCCCCAGGGCCCGGGCGATTTCCCGGGTGGAGCCGCAGCGCTGCTGGGCGTTTTGAAGGAGCTGGCGCTCCGCCTCGCGGACCATAGCCTTCAGGGGCATGATCCCCTCTATCTTGATCTGGGCATCTGATTCGAGGCTCTTTTGGTACCTGAGGGGAAGGTGCTCTGGCATGAGCAGATCATCCTTGGTCAAAACCACCAGGTTCTCCACAAAATTCTCCAGCTCTCTGATATTGCCGGGCCAGTCCATGGCGTAGAGGCGCTGTCCCAGCTCCATGGAAAGGCGCTTATCGCGGCCGTGGAGGGCGTTGTAGCGGTCAAGAAAATGGAGGGTTAGGGGGATGATGTCCTCCCGGCGCTCCCTCAGGGGCGGTACCTCGATGTTGATGACGTTGAGGCGGTAAAAGAGATCCTTTCGGAATTTTCCCTCCCGGGTGCGCTCCCAGAGATCCGCATTGGTGGCGGCGATGAGGCGGACGTCCACCTTGACGGGCCGGCTGCCGCCGACGCGGTAAATTTCTCCCTCCTGGATGACCCGCAAAAGCTTGGCCTGGGATTCCATGTCCAGCTCGCCGATTTCATCCAAAAATAAGGTGCCGCCGTCGGCCAGCTCGAAGAAGCCGATTTTCCCGGATTTCTTGGCGCCGGTGAAGGAGCCCTCCTCGTAGCCGAAGAGCTCCGATTCAAATAGGGCCGAGGGGATGGCGCTGCAATTGATTTTGATGATGGGGGCGTCGCTGCGCCGGCTTTTTTTGTAGATCTCGCTGACCACCATCTCCTTCCCCGTCCCCGACTCCCCGGTGATCAGCACCGTGGAGTCCACGTCGGAGATGGTGTCTGTGATTTGAAGGATGTTCTGCATGGCCTTGCTGACGGCGATGATGGCCTGCTTGCCGCTGGCCCTGTGGGCGATGGCCGTCAGCTGCTTAAAATAGCCCTTGGCCAGCTTCATCTGGTGCTCCACCTCGCTCTTCAGGCTGTTGAGCTCCGTCACGTCCCGCAGGTTGACCACCACCGATTCCAGAAGGCCATCCTTGCCAAAGACGGGCATTCCCGTGGCCAGCATCTCCTCCTCTCCCCGGCGGAGCAGGGTGGTGGCCATCCGTTTTTTGCGGCAGACCTCCAGGACGGCGGATTTTTCGTAGACTCCCCGCTTCACAAGCTCCCGGACGTTGTGCCCCACCAGCTCGGTGCGGTTCATATCTAAGGCTGTCTCCAGGGCCTTGTTGACCCGGATAATCTTGCCCGCACTGTCGGCCACCAGAAAGCCGTCGTAGGAGGATTCAATAAAGATATTGATTTCCTTCAGGAGGGTGTTGGTGACGCTGAGCTCCTGGGCGATGCAGTTGGCGTTGTAGGACTGGTGGAAAATGACCACGGTGCCCAGGCGCTCCTTGTTAAAAATCCAGGGATTGAGGTTGCAGATGATCTCCCCATTGCCGTCTCTGAGGCTGTGGCGGCCGCTGCCCAAAAGCAGATTGCCGGAGATGTGGTTGAGCTCCTCTAAAAAGGGATGCTTTAGAAAGTGATCCCCCTCGATATGGGATTTATCCGTTTTTAAAATAGCGGCAGCTGAGGTGTTGCAGTGTCTGACGCAGCCCTGGCTGTCCAGAACGATGACGCCGCAGAAAATCATATCGAGGATGGACAGAGCCTCCTGCCAGGGATTTTCCTGTATGCCGGTGCTTTTTTCCTTGGAACACATGGTTTACCTCCGTGGGAATTACCTCGGATGTCCGCGGCCAAAGACGAGGGCTAGAGGCGGTGTTCAATAAAAGAATTCGTTTACATCAGTATAACAGACTTTTCTGTCTTTGTCCTGAATAAGCCCATTGGCCCAAAAAGTCTTAAGGAATCGGCCTTGGACAGCCCTTTTTTATGAGAAAATCTATTGTTTTAAGCGGACTATTGCAAAGACCTCAATTTTTTTGGTATAGTGTAGGGGAAAATGGAGGATTCTGATGAAATTTATACGATATACGGCGGTGCTGCTGGCAGTTATTTTTCTGTACACTGGCTGCAGCGCCCAAAAATTAGATACCGATCAACTGGCTGCGTTGATTTTTGAACGGGTGGTTGGTGGTCAGCCTTCAGAGGAATTTGAGAACAGCTTTGCCGAAGCTGATGCCCTTGACGCCCTGGTGGCCCAGCGGGAGGATGAGTACTTTGGCATTTTGGACAGCTTTGTAAAAAGCATCGGCGCCGCCTGGTCTGAGGATCAGAGTGCCGCGCTGGCCGAGGCCGTCAAGGCGGCGGCTGCGGCCAATGCCAGCTATGAGATCACAGCGGCCAAAACAGAGAGGGACGGCAGTGTCAGGATAGATCTCGGGGTGACGGGCCTCAATTTTTCTGAGGTCTTAAAGCAGGCGACGACGGCGATTTACGCCGAAAGCGAGGCCAATCCCGGCCTGAAGTACGACGCCGAGGCCCTGGGGGCTGCTGCGGCTGAGGTCTTCAATGAGGCTTTGGCTGAGGCTGAGGCGCTGCCCTCCCCCATTGCGGTGACGATTACCCTGAGGCAGAAGGGGGAAAAGGCGGTTTTGGCAGAGGCAGATCAGAAGGGCCTCGACGCCCTGATTTTATCGGCCTTTTTTGGCGTTGAAAACGAAGAGGATTATATCAAAGCTATCCAGGCGGCCAAGATGGGTGTCTGGCAGGAATAGCGAGGATTTTATTTAAGGGGGAACAATGAAGCGTATTGAAAGCCGCGCCCTGCTGTGGGCGCTGCAGATTTTAATGCTGGGAAGCTATGTGGTGCTTCCCCACGTGGTCATCATCGTGTGGCGGCTTTTGACTTTAAGAAGCATCTTTGGCGCCTTTGGCGGCATGGCTCTGATTTCCGCGGCGGTCTGTCTGATGGCGGTGCTGTGGGTTTTGTTTGCGGCCTTCCCGCCAAGTAAGTACCGCACGGCCGTCCCGAGGATACGGATTCTTGTGGAGGCCCGGGCCATCATCATCGCCGGCGCCCTTGCCCTGATCCTTCAGGCGGCGGCCATGGCCTATTTTTACCTGGGCCCCCACGGCTTTGTGGACGTGCCCGAGGCCATTTTATTCAGCGATACCATCGTGACTTTAGCCATGACCCTGCTGATCTTTTTAAACGGCGCCATCAGGATCCTGGCGGCCTCCAGGCGTCTCGACCTCAAGACACGCCTGCTGATCATCCTCACCCTGTGGATTCCCGGGGTGAACGTCTTCGATCTGGCGTATCTCTGCCAGAAGGCGTTAGAGGAGTACAAATCCGCCGAGACCCTGGAGGATTCTGAGGCGGCGGAGACGGGAATTTTAGAAATTTAAGGCAGATAAACACTTCATCATCAAAAAATGCGTCTCATCAAGTTTAGTTATAAGGTGCAGATAATTGATGTGAAAATCACAAATAAAGCTTTTAAAAACGTTTTAAATCTGAGGTGAAAATGGTATAATAAGTATAATTATACAGCAAAAAGGAGAAGAAAGGTGAAAAAGCAAGGATTTTTTAGACGCGCCGCGGTTTTAGGCTTATCGGCGGCAATGTTCTTTACGACCCTGCCGGTATCTGCCGCCTCCGCCCTCTCGGATGGGATTCAGGTGGAGATGGTTCAGGAGGGAGGGCTTTACTACAATAGAGATACCTTCTATCCCGATACTCTGTCAGATACATCCTCCGAGCCTGCACCGGCAGCCAATGCTCTGCTGCCAGAAAAATACGACAGCAGAGACGAAGGGGACGTGAGCCCGGTGAAATTCCAGAATCCCTGGGGGGCCTGCTGGGCCTTTGCGGGCCTTTCCGGCGTCGAAAGCAATGTTTTAAAACAGGGCGGCGGTCTGGAGGATTACTCCGAGAAGGCCATGATTTGGTACGTATCATCCCTTCAGACTGGCGAAGGCATGGACGACAGCTTGAAAGAGGGAAAAACTGTCCACAGCAGTGATACAGATGCTGAAAAGGCTAAAGAAATTGAAAAGCAGGTCATCTACAATGGCGGAAGCGTCTACGATCTGGTGAGTCAGATGACGACGGGCAACGGCGCCGCCACCGAGGAGGCAGTGCCCTACGATAATGCCGAAAAGCTTGATTGGCTGGATATGAACATCGGAACGAAGGACAATCCCGAAATCGTAAAATTTCCCAGCGATAAGGGTAATTGGAGTCTGAACGGCGAGGGCCTCTATGATGGCGAATACACCCTGGACACCTCCAATATTATCTACGGGAATCAGGGGTATTTTGTAGATGCCCAGTCCAATGCATCCATAGACTATAAAACCACGGTCGAAACTTCGGTTATCCCCCAGGCCAAGCAGATGATTTACGATACCGGCTCAGCCTTCATCGCTTTCCACGCACCGGTCTCCACCCCGGAGGATTTGGATACCCCCGAGGATGAAAGGGATCCCAGCTACGACTACTACAATTTTGACACCAACGCCCAGTACGATCCGGTGGGTACGGATATGAACCACGCGGTCAGCATCGTGGGCTGGGATGACACCTACCCCAAGGAAAACTTCAACGCCAAGAACCAGCCCCCGGAAGACGGCGCCTGGATTGTCAAGAACAGCTGGAGTGATACCTGGGGCGAGGACGGTTACTTCTACCTGTCCTATTATGATACCACCATCGGCTACTTTGCCACCATGGAAATGGACGTGGCCAACGATGCGGGCTATCAGGATTACGATACGATCCATACCTATGATTACGCTAATATGAGAAATGGCGCAGCGCTGAGCGCGGAGAGTATGATCAACAAGGCCCTTGAATCTGAAGATCAGGTCATCAAGGTGGCCAATGTATTCAAGGCCGAGGACAATGAGACCCTGGCCGGCGTGGGCCTGAGCCTTGGAAATAATTTAGGCAACGTGTCGACGGTGGAAACGGCAATATACAGACTGCCGGACAACAGCTCCCCCGTCAGCGACGAGCTGGTCACCATCCAGACGGACACCATAGAAAACGCGGTTTACGACAGAATTGCCCTCGATGAGCCGGTGGTCTTAGAGGCGGGTGAGTACTACTCCATCGTTCAGCATGTCACCTACACCTTTAACGGTGAGGACTTTCAGGCCCTGCCCGTGGAGCTTGGCTTCGACAGGACCTACTCCCTGGGGAGCTACGAGATGGAATACACCGTCAAGGCCCAGCCCGGCGAAAGCTTTATCTACGGGGCCAACACCCTGGACGACCCCGATGCCGAGGGCATCTGGCAGGATGTCACCGACCCTGAGCTTCAGGAAACCCTCGCCATTCCGATTACTGATGTGAATAGCGGGCTGCTTGGCAATATGACGGTGGGCAACGCGACGATCAAGGCTTTAACCATCGATACCGATACCATGACCGTCATCCCCGAGGCCGCCAAGGTGGATATCGTTTGCTTAGACGCCGAGGGCACCGTTTTAGAGATCTTTGAAGCCATCGATCAGGATCAGAACATTTACCTGCCCGAGGGAACAAAGACGATCTTCTGTGCCAATGACACCGGTGTCAAGGCCCAGCTGGTGCTGGTAGATGTCAACGACACCGAGACTGTCTACGATGCCAGTGAGCCCGTGGAGGTCGATAAGCTGCAAGACCACAGCATCTACTTAAGACTCTCCGGCGAGGAGCGCGGTGAGGAGGTCACCCGGGAATACGAATTAGATGTGTATATGCCAGAGACCCCTGAGCCTCAGCCGACACCCCAGCCCACCCCTGAACCCACACCCTCGGGTCAGGGAGACCAGACCACGGTAACCACCACAACAACAACCACAAACACAGCGGTAAACAATGCCAGCACAGGCATTGCCGCCCAGAGCAATGTGGTGTGGATCGTGCTGGTCATCGCAGTGGTTGCGATTTTACTGATTGTCGTGGTTGTCAAACGAAGAAATAAATAGAGGGTAAAAATATTTCGATTTTAATGAAACCTCCTGAGTATTTTCGGGAGGTTTTATTGTTTGATAAAACAAGGCTTGCTTAAAATATGACAAGAATTGTCCTCATGAGAAGAAAAACAGCGCTGATATCGGCGATTCGCCATTTGTGGGGTGTTCAATTTAGGGTAAAAGCAGTACCATATTCTCCGAAGGGAGCTGATACTATGGACAGTAAAAAAATAGGCGCATTCATTGCTGCCAACCGTAAGAAAAAAGGATTGACACAGGCACAGCTTGGAGAGAAGCTAGGCGTAAGCAATAAGACTGTATCCAGGTGGGAGAACGGAAATTATATGCCCGATTTATCTTTGCTTGAACCCCTCAGCAAAGCATTGGGAATCTCCTTAAACGAGCTTTTGGCCGGGGAAGAAATCGAGAAAGAAAATGCTGCTGCGTATTCTGAACAAAACCTGCGCAGTACCATTGACTATACGGATACAAAGCTTAAGAATGAACATAGAAAAATATCTGCCTTTATCATGGGGGCGGGGATTCTGATATGTATCTGCGCCTTTGCTGTTTTCCCATCAGAGAGCAGCTGGGGAGAAATATTTTCTTTGGCAGGGCTTTTGCTGATGGTTTCCGGTGTTTTCAGAGAGCTGCGGCTTTCGTCTTTGTGGCAAAGGGGATTGGTGTCTGCCGGTGTATTTTTGGTGCTCTTGGGCGTTTTCTTTGTTTTAGATTATGTCAGGGTAACGCAGTTTAAAGAACCGCCGATTTACAGGTATAAGACTACGACGGTTTTCGATGATACAGATAATAAATTGATTGAATACGGAAATCTGTTCTACAATGTGTACCGAATCAATGCAGACACGCCAAATGAGTATTATCTTATCGACGGTAAAAAGCAGTACACGATTGATACCGTGCCCACAAGCCCCTTTAATCAGGATATCAGTGCCATTGATAAACTTATGCAGTATCAAAGTAAATACATCGGAGACAACAGCAATACAGGGCAGCTGATCGGCGCATTGCCGCTTTCCGAGTATGGTTTCGTATTTGAGATCGACGCCGAAAACTGTGGCCTAACCATCGACTATCATTTTACAGACTGGTATGATAATGAAAGCTTATATACGGAAAGGGCCCTGGTGTACAATGCCCTTTCAGCCTTCGCGTTGATTGAAAATCTCGAGTATATCACCTTCAATTTCAGCGGAAGCAGCTACACCGTCACGCGGGAAGCCATTGAGGAAAACTATCCGAATTACGGCGATATTTTTGTGGATGGTTCCATTGATACAGAAAATTTTAATCGCTATGCAGCGCAGAAAATGAACGATCGAGCCTTTGTCGCAGAAATTTTTAAGGTGTTTGAGAAAAAATAAAAACATAGCAAAAATATTTAAAGCAGGACACGCATAAAGAAGTAATTCTAACAAGAAAGAATATAATTTTCGCTCTTACAGACAAGGCGTTTAAAAAATTACAGATTGATGATTGATAACAGGGAAAAGAAACAGTATGATAGATAATATAAATTCAGGTTATTTGGGCTACTATAAATAATAGTAAAAATCTGATCCGTCTTTGCAGGCACTGCACAAAAGTCTTTGTCGCAAGCAGGCCGAGCGCAGTGTTTTGCAGCCCGCAGTGCAAGAATAATCACAATATTTGCACGAGTAGGGAAAAGAAAAAGAAATCGGACGATGATTGATGGGATGATGACATACAATGGTTAAAAAGAGAAAAAACAAACTGCAAATCCGAAACAGCACTGTGGATTTCCTTGTATTTACAAAGGACGCTCATGAGGATGGCATTGAAGTCCGCGTGCAGAATCACGACGTATGGCTGACACAAAAGGCAATTGGCCAGCTTTTTGATGTGGACAGAAGCGTTATTACAAAGCACCTTAAAAATATTTATGAAAGTGGCGAATTGTCCGAAGATTCAACTTGTGCAAATTTTGCACAAGTTGCGGATAACGGAAAAACCTATCAATACAAATTTTATTCGCTGTCCGCTATTATTGCCGTCGGCTACCGTGTCAACTCTGGCAGGGCAACACAATTCCGGCAATGGGCCACAAGGGTGCTGGACACCTTTGCCAAGCAGGGATATGTCTTAGATAAAAGCAGATTGATCAACGGCCAAATTTTCGACGAAGATTATTTTGATCATCTAATTTCCGAAATACAGGAAATCAGGGCCAGTGAGCGCCGCTTCTACCAGAAAATCACGGATATTTATGCCACTGCCGTTGATTATTCCGTTGACAGTTAAATTACGAAAGATTTTTTTGCGACAGTACAAAACAAAATGCATTATGCCGTTCACGGAAATACCGCAGCGGAGGTTATTGTGGCGAGGGCTGACCACACAAAGGAACATATGGGATTGACTTCATGGCGCAATTCTCCCAATGGAAAGATTGTAAAAGCCGATGTTTCTATCGCAAAAAACTACTTGTCCGTTGATGAGATGCAGGAGCTAAACGAGATTGTTACGATGTATCTGGACTATGCCACAAGGCAGGCGAGACGGCATATTCCAATGACAATGGAGGAATGGGCTTCCAAGCTGGACGCATTTCTGCAATTCAATGATGCTGAAATTTTGCAGGACAAGGGAAAGGTTACTGCCGCAATTGCCAAAGCCTTTGCAGAAAGTGAATTTGAGCAGTACCGGATTATTCAAGACCGTTTATATCAGAGTGATTTTGACCGTTTAATTGCTGACACAAAACTCAATCAAAAATAAGATTTTATGGCAGTATAATGTCAATGTTTTGTTCAGGTAGAAATAATTGAGATGAAATATTATCAAATCTTGGCTGGAATATATTTATGATACGGGAGTGCAAATTAAAAAAGATAAGCAGCAGAATACGTTTGAGTATCTATATTACAACATTAAAAAAATTTATTAATTCATCTAAAATACAGAAAAGTCCGCTGTCTAAGGCATTGATATTGCAGCGGACTTTTCTATTAAGCATATACAAGTTCAGTCAGTATGATTTCCTATGCACGTCTGCGAATGCTGTTCAAGCGACGCACCCATTCCATTTGAAACCGCTATTGTTGGAAGTTATCGTCTTAGAGAAACTTCTATTCAGAGAAGAAAAGCTTAATTTAAATTTTCCACAGCGGCCCGCTCGATGGTCAGGCCTTTTTTGTAGCGGTCGATGAACAGGGCGAAGCTTTCCTGGGTTTCGTGGTCGGGGCTGATGGCGACACCCTGCTGTCCGGCAAAGACGCGGTTGTCCAGGTAGTCGGCCAGGGTTTCACACTCGCCCTTCTGGACGCTGTAGGCCGCCAGCAGGGCAATCCCCCAGGCGCCGCCCTCCCCGGCGGTTGCCAGCACGGAGACCGGGGCGTTCATGGCTGCCGCCATAAATTTCTGAACCACGCCCTCAGTTTTAAAGAGGCCGCCGTGGCCGGTGATCCTATCTACCTTGACGTCCTCGGTCATCAGGATATCCATCCCGGTTTTCAGGGCCCCCAGGGCTGTGAAGATGTGGGTGCGCATGAAGTTGGCCAGGTTGAAATTGCTCTCGGGCTTTCTGACGAACAGGGGGCGGCCCTCCTCGAAGCCGGTGATGTGCTCGCCGGAGAAGTAGTTGTAGGCCAGAAGGCCGCCGCAGTCCACGTCGGCCTCCAGGGCCTTGTTGTAGAGGGTGGCGTAGAGCTTGCCCATGTCTGAAACCTCCAGGCCCATGGCTTCATAGAATTCCTTAAAGAGGCCGACCCAGGCGTCTAAATCCGAGGAGCAATTGTTGCAGTGAACCATGGCCACCAGGCTGCCGTCGGGGGTGGTGACGAGATCCAGCTCGGGGTGCAGCTTTTTCAGGGGGCGTTCCAGGGTGATCATGGCGAAGACTGAGGTTCCGGCGGAGACGTTTCCGGTTCTCACGGCGACGCTGTTGGTGGCGACCATGCCGGTGCCGGCGTCACCCTCCGGCGGACAGAGGGCTGCGCCGGGTTTTAGACAGCCCGTAGGGTCCAAAAGCTTGGCACCCTCGGCGCTAAGGGTACCGGCGGCTTCTCCGGCGGGAAGAACGCCGGGCAGAATATCTCTGATTTTCCAGCCAAAGCCCTTGTCTGCAATCAAGGCGTCGAACTGATCCAGCATCTTGGCGTCAAATTGGCCGGTGGCCGTGTCGATGGGGAACATCCCCGAGGCTTCGCCGACCCCCAGAACCTTCTCCCCGGTGAGCATCCAGTGGACGTAGCCCGCCAGGGTGGTCTGGAAGGCGATGTCCTTGGTGTGAGCTTCGCCGTTTAGGATGGCCTGGTACAGGTGGGCAATGCTCCAGCGCTGGGGAATAGGATAGCCAAAGAGGGCGGTGAGCTCGGTGGAGGCCTGCTCGGTGATGGTGTTTCGCCAGGTTCTAAAGGGCACCAGCAGTTTGTTTTCTGCGTCGAAGACCATGTAGCCGTGCATCATGGCCGAGAAGCCCAGGGCTGCCAGCCTTTCGATTTTAACGCCGTATTTTTCCAGGGCGTCGGCGGCCATGGCGGCGTAGCTCTGTCTAAGACCCTCCCAGACCAGGTCGATGTCGTAGGTCCAGATATTGTCCACCAGCTGGTTTTCCCAGTCGTAGCTGCCGGAAGCGATGGGGGCGTGGTTTTCGTCGATGAGGACGGCCTTGATTCTCGTGGAGCCCAGCTCGATGCCAAGGATGGCGCGGCCGGTCTCGATGGTATGCTTAATCTGCGATAGGTGATCCATAAAATTCCTCCTGAGGTTGTGGATTTCTAGGGAGCGCCGGGCCTCCCTTTTTTAAGGGTATTATAGCCATTGATGGAAGGTTAAACAATTTCACAGGGCCGCAGGCTGGATCAAAAAGTTACCTTATCCGATATACAGCTTGAAAATTTCAGCAATCCGACATAAAATAAAGGAAAAAAGGTGGTGTGCAATGAAACTGGAGAAAGGCATTGAAGCGCTGATGACAGGGCTTCCCCTGGAAAAGACGGATCAGGAGCGCCTAAGGCGCCTCATGTGTCCGGAGCTTCCGGGGATGGAGGACGAGATCAAGCCCTACCCCAAAACCGAGGGGCTGCCGGCTTTTGCATTGATCTGGCGCCTGGAGCAAGGAAGGCTGGAGGCTGCAATCTTTCCGGCCAAGACGGCCTATCGGTGTGTGTTTGAGCTTGAGAAGCTTAAAAAGACCCAGCGCCACACCCACAACTATATCGAGCTGGCCTACGTGGTGTCGGGGCGCTTCAGGCAGCGGATTTTAGATAAGGACGTTGTCTTCTCCGAGGGAGAGCTGTGTCTGGTGGATAAGAACTCCCTGCACCAGGATTATCTGGGAGAGGAGGCTGCGACGGTGGTGTTTCTGGGGATCTCCCCTGCCCTCTTTGAAAAGCTCGAGGTCTCGAAGGCGGTGGGGGTGAAGATCCTCACCTTTCTGAGATCGGCGTTGCTTAATCAAAAGAATATCTACCAGTACCTTCACTTCAAACCGATGAATAAAGAGGATGGCAAAATGGCCGCGCTGATGGCGGATCTTCTGGGGGAGCTTGCCTCCAGAAGGACGGGCTGTGTTGAAATCTGCACGGGGCTGATGCTCAGAGTTTTCGATTATCTCAGCACAGATTACGAGCTGTCGGTGTCCAAGGAGCTCAGAAAAACCGTCAACTGGATGCGCTTCGAGTCGGTTTCCGATTATATGAGGGCTCACTATAAGGAAGTTACCTTAGGCGAGCTGTCCAGGGTCTTTCACTTCCAGGAGGACTATTTTAACAGGCTCATCAGAAACAAAACGGGCCTGACCTATTCCGCCTATCTCCAGAGCATTCGCCTGGAGATGGCCCGGGAGCTGCTGATTGCCGATCCCCGGGGCATCGACGAGATCATAAGAGAGGCGGGCTACCACAACAAGGGGTATTTTTACCGGCTGTTTAAGGAGAAATACGGGATGACGCCGAAAAAGTACAGGGAGCAGTATGGCAAATAAAAAGGCACAGGACGCGCCGGGTCAGGGATAGGCGGCGCGCCCTGTGCTTTATAGATTTTTATAGGCGATGCCCCAGCTCTCCATGGCCTTGATGATGGGCCGCATAGATTCCCCCAGCTCGCTGAGGGCGTACTCTACCCTGGGGGGCACCTCGGGGTAGACGGTGCGGGTGATGATGCCGTCGGCCTCCATGGAGCGCAGGCTGTCAGTCAACACCTTCTGGCTGATGCCCTCCAAATCCTTTTTAAGCTCGTTAAAGCGCCAGGGGCGGACCAGCAAATTTCTCATGATCAGCAGCTTCCACTTGCTGCCGATCATCTGCACGGTGGTGGCAACGGGGCAGGCGGGCATTTCTTCTTTGGTCAGCATGGGGTACCTCCTGAATTTGCAAGCCATTAAATGCAATGTACTATAATCATAATATGACATAACGGCGGCCTTTGTCAAATAAAAGGTGTTTCGTCGGCGCGGTGAAAGCTAAGGGTTACAAAAAGGTAACTAGGTAATAAAATTGTGCGTACTTGTGGCAGCCAGAAAAATCCGTAAAATAGAAATCACAGAGGGCGATACTGTCTTCTGAATTAACCTAACGGAGGTCAATACAATGTCACTTTCAAATTTATTCGGATGGAACAAAGAAACAAAGGCTTCTGCCTGTGGTACCGCCTGCGGCGCTTCGGATAAGCCCGAGGAAACTCCGGCGGCCTGTGGCTCTGCCTGCGGCACTTCTGACAAACCGGAAGCAGCCCCGGCGGCCTGTGGTTCTGCCTGTGGCGCTTCTGACAAGTAGGAGCTTCGCAGTAAGAAAGCTTTCCGGCGGCACCCATTCCGCCGGAAAAAACGAAAATACCCTCGGTTAAACCGATTTTATATAGATGAAGAGGACATGAGATGAAACAGTATTTTTCTTTTCAATGGCATATTACTGACGATTGTGACCAGCGGTGCAAGCACTGCTATATCTTTTCAGAGGACAATTGCAAAAAGCTGGTGTCTATGAATTGGGCACAGATGGAGGAGACCTTCTACAATTGCCTGGATTTCTGCGAGGTCTACGGCCGTCTCCCCTATTTTTACATCACCGGCGGGGATCCCATTTTACATCCGGATTTCTGGCGGCTCCTCGAACTTATGAAAGAACACGCCATTCCCTTTACGATCCTTGGCAATCCCTTTCATCTGGACGATGTGGTGTGCAAAAAATTAAAGGACCTCGGCTGTGAAAAATACCAGCTGTCTCTGGACGGCATGCGCGACACCCACGACTGGTTCAGAAAGCCGGGCAGCTTCGACATCACCCTGGAAAAGATTGGCTGTCTCAACCGCGCAGGCATCAAGAGCGTGGTCATGACGACGGTTTCGGGTACCAATATCGAGGAGATCCCCGACATCATCGATACGGTGGTGGCCCACAAGGTAAAAGTCTTTGCCTTTGCCCGGTATTGTCCCACCAGCGAGGAAAAGGATACAGCCATCTTTCCCACCGATTACCGTGCGCTTTTGGCCCGCTGTGACAAGAAATTCAAGGCCTACGAGGCGGCGGGCTGTGATACCTATTTTAATAAAAAGGATCATCTGTGGACCCTGTACGAATACGAAACCGGGACCTTTAAGCTTCCCGATACAGTGGAGGAGGGCATGATCTACGGCGGATGCAACTGCGGCAATTGTCATCTGACCATTTTGCCCACCGGCGAGGTCTTTGCCTGCCGGCGGGTGCAGAACAGCCGGGTTGGAGACGTGTTTACCGACCGCCTGGCGGACGTCTGGACCTGTCAGATGGAGAATTACCGGGATTACACGAAATTTGAAAAATGCAGCAAATGTGAGCTGCTGGCCTTCTGCCGGGGCTGCCCTGCGGTGGCAAACGGCAAGACGGGAAACTTCTACAGCGCAGATCCCCAGTGCTGGAAGGAAGTAGGCTAAGGAGGAAAAGCCATGTTAATGGATATTATAAAAGCGAGACACTCAATTAGAAAATATACGGACAAACAGATAGACAGAGCGGACCTAGAGAAGATTTTGGAGGCCGGCAATTTTGCCCCCAACGCCGGCGGCGGCCAGCGAAGCATGCTGGTGGGCGTCAGAGATCAGGCTTTAACTACCAAAATCGGCATCATGAACCTGGCGACATTTGACCGCAGTAATCTGGCGGGGTCCTATGTGTCCAAGGAGCAGCCCAGCAACATCGACGATCCGACCATTAAAAATGGCTTTTACGGCGCCCCCGCCGTCATCGCCATCTTTGGACAAAACAATTTCATGTTCCGAATTGCCGATGCCTTCTGCTGTGCGGAGAATATGATTCTTCAGGCCACGGAGCTGGGCATTGCCTCCTGTATCATCTCCCGGGGGGAAGAAACCTTCGCCAGCGATGCGGGCCAGGCCCTGCTCAGACAATGGGAGGTACCCGAAAATTATTCGGCGATTTGTTTTGTGATTTTAGGCTATTTGGATGGTGAAGAACCCCATACCAAGCCAAGAAAGCCTGGACGGGTTAAAATTGTGGAAGGCGAGGTGTAAAAATGACCCAGAGTGAAAGAAGAAATTATTTAATTAGAGCACTTTTAAAGGAGCAGCCCCAGTATGCAGACGTGGAAATTCCCCAAAACAGCCAGGACCAAAAGCATTTGCTGCGGGCGCTGTTCAATGTCAGAGGGCCCCAGCCCGCAGATGAGGAATTTTTAAAAATTCAGGATGCCTATCTGCAGGCGGAAACCAGCGCCAAGGGCATCACAGATTACAAGGCGCTCGAGCCCGTGGAGCCGGGGATCTATCTCTGGCAGGGCGACATCACCACCCTCAAATGCGACGCCATCGTCAACGCCGCCAACAGCCAGATGCTGGGCTGCTTCTGCCCCAACCATGGCTGCATCGACAACGCCATCCACACCTTCTCCGGCGTACAGCTGCGTCTGGCCTGTGCCGAAATTATGGAAAAGCAGGGCCATGAGGAGGCGACGGGCAGGGCCAAAATTACGCCGGCCTACAATCTTCCCTGCCGGTATGTGATTCACACCGTCGGCCCCATCATCCAGGGCAGACTGACCCAGAGGGATGAAGACCTGCTGGCCGCCTGCTACCGTTCCTGCCTGGAAATTGCAGAGAAAAACCAGCTGGAGAGCATCGCCTTCTGCTGTATCTCTACAGGGGAATTCCACTTCCCAGGGGCCCGGGCGGCAGAGATTGCGGTCGAGACCGTCAGGGCGTATCAAAGGGAAACCCAGGATGCGATGAAGGTGATTTTTAATGTTTTCAAGGAAACGGATTATGAAATTTACAGACAATTACTCGGATAAAATAAGACATTTAAAGGAGTCCCTTGAAGCGGCGGAGGCCGTTGTTATCGGCGCTGGCGCAGGGCTTTCCACCTCGGCGGGCTACGTCTACACCGGAGAGCGCTTCCGCCGCTATTTTGGCGATTTTGCGGATAAATACGGCTTCAGGGATATGTACTCCGGGGGCTTCTATCCCTACGATACCCTGGAGGAGCACTGGGCCTATTGGAGCCGGTATATCTATATCAATCGCTATATGGACGCCCCGAAGCCCGTGTACAACAGGCTTTACAACCTCGTTCAGGATAAGGATTATTTCGTGCTGACCACCAACGTGGATCACTGCTTCCAGAAGGCGGGCTTTGACAAGCACCGGCTGTTCTACACCCAGGGGGATTACGGACTCTTTCAGTGCAGTGTCCCCTGTCATCAGGAAACTTATGACAACGAGGAAATTATTAAAGCGATGGTCGAGGCCCAGGGGTATAAAATCGATGGGACAGGTCAGCTGTTTTTGCCCGAGGGAACAAAGCCTGAGATGGCCGTTCCGACGGCGCTTATCCCCCACTGTCCAAAATGTGGCGCTCCCATGACAATGAATCTTCGGGCAGACAATACCTTTGTGGAGGACGAGGGCTGGCATACGGCGGCCATGCGGTACTCAGAGTTTATCCGAAGGCATGAAGGAATGAAAATACTGTTTTTGGAGCTGGGGGTCGGATATAATACGCCCGGCATCATAAAATATGCCTTCTGGCAGATGACGGACAAAAATCCCAAGGCTGTCTACGCCTGCCTCAACTACGGTGACGCCTATGCCCCCAAGGAGATCGAGGACAGGTCGATCTGTATTGATGGGGATGTTGGGGAGATTTTGGGGCGCCTGACATTTTCACAGCAATCTGAGGAGATGTTGATTTAATCACCGTTTCCTTAGATGCTCTGGGGTGTAAAAAACACATCACTTGTTTCTCTTGATTTCATGGTATATTGTATCAGCACACCACAAGTTAAACGCTGCGGTGAACTCCGCAATGGTGATAACTTATTTGGAAATTGGGGAACAGATTTATAAAGCCTGTGGAGAAAATGACAGAGCCGCATACGGAAAAAATTGTTAGACTATCTTTCAGATCAGTTGACTGCTGAATTTGGAAAAGGATTTGATAAATCGAATCTTCGCAAGATGCGACAGTTTTATTGCACTTTCCCAATTCGAGACACACTGTGTCCTGAATTAAGTTGGTCGCATTATCGCCTTCTGATGCGTGTATCAGATGAGCAGGCACGAATTTTTTATATGGAGGAATGTGTAAAGTCTGCGTGGAGTGTCCGACAGTTGGAACGACAGATCAACACAATGTACTACCAGAGGATTTTAGCAAGCCAGGACAAGGCTGCTGTTTTAAAGGAAATTCAAACGACGGAACCCAAAGCTGAATATGAAAAAATAATCAAAGACCCTTATGTGATGGAATTTTTGCAAATTCAGCCGGATACTCATGTATATGAGGGTGAACTGGAACAGGCATTGATCGACCACCCTGAGGATTAGCTGTATTACCTGCTGTATAGATATACCCACAAAATCAAGGAGAGCTGTGCAGTAAAGTATTAAAAACGTCGCAGCAAAGCGACTTTCAAAAAATGAAAAATTTTAAAGTTTCGAAAGCGCGCAGAGGTTCAGCAGGATGCTGAGCTTCTGCGCATTTTTATAGTGTATCCCCGAAGTCTTTAGGAAATATGCTGCAAATAAAAAATAGAGCAAAAATGACTTTCGAAAAATAAAAAAAATTAAAGTTTCGAAAGTGGAGACGTTGAACTTGTGATATTGAAATGATATAATCCAACTGATTTCAAAAAACTAAAAATTTTAAAGTTTTGAAAGTGGGTGGGCCGTGAAAACAATCGTACGAAAAAGATATTTGGACCGAATCATCGCTTTAAAGGATACGCCGGATATAAAGATCATTACAGGAATTAGACGTTCTGGGAAATCCCAGTTGATGCTGGCTTATATCGAGTATCTTCGAAAGCATGTTAAAAATGCGAATATTATTTATATCGATTATATGGATCTGGACTTTGAGAAAATTAAAGAGTATCGCGCCCTGCATACATATGTGGAAGCACATTATTTGGAGGGGGTAGCAAATTATGTTTTTGTAGATGAAGTGCAGATGTGTCCGGACTTTGAATTGGCAATTAACAGCCTATATTCAAAACGTAAATACGATATCTATATTACAGGCTCAAATGCGTTTTTATTAAGTGCAGATTTGGCAACCCTATTTACCGGAAGATATATTTCCCTTCATGTATTTCCTTTTAGCTTTGAAGAATACTGTGATTACTACAAAGACAGCGGAAGCGGAGATATAGAGCAGCTTTTTGATGCGTATACTATAAGCGGCGGTTTGGCAGGGTCTTATGAATACCAAGTGGAAAAAGACCGGTCGAATTATATTAAAGAGGTTTATGAAACCATTGTAACCAGAGATCTTGTGCAGAAATACAATCTTTCAGATACCATGGTGTTGCAGCGACTCAGCGAATTTTTGATGGATAATGTCAGTAATCTGACCTCCCCCAACAAAGTGAGTGGTATCCTGTCTGCCAACAATATTCCGACGAATCACACGACCATTGGAAAATATATTCGTTATCTCTGTAACGCCTTTGTGTTTTATGATGTCAAACGCTACGATATTCGCGGAAAAAAATATCTGGAATCTTTAGATAAGTTTTATCTGTGTGACCTGGGGATCAGGTATGCCGTTTTGGGCAGCAGAAATATGGATTATGGACGGAGTTATGAAAACATTGTCTGTATAGAGCTTCTGCGCAGAGGCTTTGATGTCTATGTGGGAAAGCTATACCAGAAGGAAGTGGATTTTGTGGCCCAGCGCGGCAGTGAAAAGATCTATATCCAGGTCAGTGACAATATTGCGGATGAGAACACCTTTAAAAGAGAGATTACTCCACTCTTAAGTATACGGGATGCCTATTCAAAGAAAATTATTGCAAGAACAAGGCATCCAAGATATACCTATGAAGGTATAGAGATTTGTAATATTGCGGATTGGCTTCTTCAGAGAGAAGATTAAAAAGCGCGCAGAATGGCGGTAATACACCGTTCTTCTGCGCGCTTTTTGCAGTATCCTTCCCTGTTAAGCTAGAGCTTAAGTGCTTCTTTTAAAATATTGATAAATTCATTAAGCTGAGGACTGGTGTTGCAGGCGGTGAGAATCCCGTAGGGCAGCGTGTAGTCTTCATCTAAAGGAATGGTGATGAGGCCAGGGTGAACCTCTCGCCAGCATTCCAGGCTGAGCAGGGGAAGCTTTTTTTCTACAGCGTCATTGAAGGTGCGGATACTGTAGCTGGGTGAGGTATCGATTAGCCTGATTTCTGGATAGTCTCGTTCAATTTCGGTGCGGATACGGTCGTTGACACTGCTGGTACCAGACACCATCATCATCAGTGGCTCTCCCCTTAGAGCTTCAAAGGTCAGGGCATTTCTTTTTGTCAAAGGATGGCTTCTGGGCAGTGAAATGCAAAAATGATATTCTCCGATGGGAATGAAGGGATAGTCGGTGCCCCGAAGCTCTGAATTGTAGGGGCCAATTAAAAAATCGTAGGCGTCGCCCAGACCGGAGAAGCGCTGACCATCATCTTTGATAGAGACGATTTTCAACTGGTATTGGGGACATCGCAGGCTGATGGAATCCCACAGGTCCATGAAAATATGGCAGGGATAAAACAGAGAGGCGCCAACACGGATGGTTTTTGGGGCAGTGGACTGGACGTCTAAAACCGTGTCGAAAATCTTTTGAGAAAAAGCGATGATTTCGGGAAGTTTGGCATAAAGGCATTGTCCGGCGGCGGTCAGGGAAACGCCCTGGTTGGAGCGGTGAAAGAGCTGGACACCCAGGTGGGCTTCCAGCCGATTGATCTGCTTGATGACGGCGGTATGGGAGATAAAAAGCTGTTCTGAGGCCTTGGTGAAGCTGTGGCTGTCGGCGACGATTTTAAAGGTATCCAGATCTTTGTTATACACAAACACACCTCCAAATGCATAAACTTTAGGTTTCTGCCATTGTATCATAATGAAACTTCCCCGTCAAAAGCGGTGGGATTATAATAAAGACATCAATTGAGCTAAGGAAGGTGAGGGTGTAGAATGGCAGCAAAAATGGATGAAAATAAAATGGGAACCCAGCCGGTCTGGTCTCTGCTTTTGAGTATGGCTCTGCCTGTGGTGCTTTCCACAGCGGTGCAGTCCCTTTATAATGTGGCGGACGGTATCTTCGTCTCTCAGATCAGCGAGGATGCCATGGCGGCCATCACCTTTGCCAATCCTCTGGTGACGGTGCTGATTGCCGTGGGCAGCGGCATTGCGGTGGGAATGAATACCATGCTCTCCCGGGGACTTGGTGAAAAAAATCAACGGAAGGTCAACGATGCCGCTGCTGCGGCGCTGTGGGTTATGCTGGCCTGCGGTATTCTCTCTTTTTTAGCAGCAGCCTTCCTGGTGACACCCTACATGGCTCTTCAGACAGATCAATTGGCAATTCAAAGGGCAGGAGTGCAGTACCTCAGGGTTTACCTTAGCCTGGGCATTGCGACCATGGCCCAGCTGGTCTTTGAGCGGATGCTGATCTCCACAGGGAGGACAATGTACAGCATGATTTCCCAGGGCGTCGGCGGTATTCTGAATATTATTCTGGACTACATCTTAATTTTCGGCCATTTTGGAGCGCCTGCGATGGGCATTGCCGGAGCGGCGGTGGCGACGGTGGTCAGCCAGATGACGGCAGCCTGCATCGCGCTGTTTTTGAATATCAGAAAAAACAGAGATGTACAGCTTGCTTCGGCCTGGCGGCCTCCCCTTTCAGCCATACAAAAGCTCCTTGTGCTGGGAATGCCCACGGCTTTAATTATGTCTTTAACCAGTTTGATGATGGTCAATTATAACGCCGTCATGAATCGTTTTTCCAGCACCGCCGTTGCCACCTTTGGGGTCTGCTGTCGGGTGACGGGATTCTGTTACGCTATCCTAAACGCCCTGTGCAGTGCCACTATCCCTATCATCGCCTACAATTACGGGGCTAAAAAGAAAAGCCGTATCGATGAAGCTATCCGCTATGGCTATCTCTACGCTGCTGTGATGATGGCGGTGGGCACGGTATTCTCTGTGGGTTTTCCCCAGTGGTTTCTCAGGATGTTTAACGCCACCGATGAGATGATAGAGATCGGGATCTGGGGGATGCGGATGCTGACCTGCTGTTACGTGCTCTGTGCGGTGAGGAATATGAGCAATTGTATCCTTCAGGCTCTGGGCCACAGTATTACTGCCATGCTCATCGATTTGTCGAGAAACTATGTGGTGCTGATTCCGGTGGCCTGGCTTTTATCTTTGACGGGCAGCCTGAATATGGTCTGGCTTTCGGTACCGGCGGCGGACATGCTGTCGGCGGCGGTGGGCTTCGGTCTGATGCTCAGATTTTACAGAAAGGATATTGCGCCTCTGGGAAGGATGGTGACGGTATCGGAGGCATAAAAAGAGAGGGTATCGCACAATCATCGTTTGGTGATGGTGCGATACCCTCTTTGTTATAGATTTTAGTCAGTTGTGAATTTATGTCCAATATATTGACATAGGTCCAAATGAGCACAAAAAAGCAGTGAATCTTTTTCGGATTTACTGCTCCCTCGCCGCTTTACTGCTCTGCAAACTAGACAAACTTTTCCTCCATCAGATAATCAAAGGGACGTACCGTTCCCAACGCTGGCGCAGACTCAGAATTTTATCAATCGCCGCATGGCGTATAACGATTTTACAGTAGGTATTATGTGTACTCCGGATATACTCCTGACATTCTTCCTCGGTCACGGAACTCCCCCCTTTCTTTGAATGATAGAGAGGGGCGGCAGCACTTTAGGCTGTTCCCCCTTGATTGCCCACCAGCAGGGACGGGTGGGACTGTCAATAGCGGCGCAGCCGTTTACTTGCTACCCGCTGGCTCGGATGGCTTTGCTATCTGATTGGTGTATAATTGAGTTCAGCTTCTTCTTTTGTTGCTTCAAGTTTCATTATTACGGGTCGCAATCCATCGTTACAACTGCAAATGGCTACTCCAGGTTTTCTAATCCAGTCACCGTAATAGAAAAGTTCATTTTCCGCCCCATGTGCTAATGCAAAAACGTATTGATAAATAGCTTTCCATGCTTCATCACAAAATCCATCTGGTTTTGCATAATCAGCATAAAAAATATCTCCCTCTTTCATCATCGGGCAAACACTTAATCCCGGCGTTCCATACTCCTCTGCAAGTTTTTTGTTTAATGTTGTTTTCAAAATAGTAATTTTGACTTTTCTCATGTTAATTCCTCACATTTTTCGTTTTCCTCATCAGCGTATATTCTGTTTCCAAATTTAAAGCCTTCAGTCAGATGATTTGTTTTTTCAATTTGTGGTTTTCCATTGGTATCTCCGCAACCACCGGCCAACAGCATACCTTTATTACGAAAACCGATATAATTTATTAAAGCAAAATTATAGTAAGAAACGGCTTGTTCAAATGTCCAGAAATAGTTATCCGCAGATGTCATAAGTAAAGCACAATCATGTACAGGATACTTTTCATATCGGCCAAATGGCGGAGTACTATCTTCCTCTGCTATACAATAAAAGCGTTCGATGAAAGCCTTTATTTTAGATGATATAGTCCAAAAATATAATGGGGAAGCCAAAACAAGCAAATCTGCTTCTTTTATTTTAGGAACAATAGAATTAAAATCATCATTTTGAACACAGGGTTTTCCGTATCGGCAAGAATTGCAACCTATGCAGCCATTTACTTTCAATTTATTCAATGTTATCAGTTCAACATGGTGTCCGGCTTCTTTGGCTCCTTTCATAAATGCGTTTACTAATTGCGCTGTGTTGCCATTTGCCCGTCCACCACCTAAGATAATCAATATCTTTTTCATGAATTTTGCACCACCTTTTTCTTTTTACCGCTTTATGTTATTCTATATTTATGATGTCAAAAACACAAGTACGCACTTTTTTGACAAATACTATCCAAAAGGAAAGTACATATATGAGCATGGAAAAATTTGAAAAAAGAATTATATCCCTAACTGATACCCCATTTGGTTATACACTGTCTATGATTGGTGGAAAATGGCGGTTAGTCATTCTCTATTGGCTTATTGAATACGATACCATTCGTTTCAACGAATTACAGAGAAAAATTGGGACAATCACATATAAAACCTTAAGCACAGTATTAAAAGAAATGGAAGCAGATGGGCTTATTATTCGTAAAGAATACCCGCAAATACCACCGAAGGTTGAGTATAGCCTTTCAGACAAAGGGCGTTCTCTATTCCCTATTATGGAAATTATGTGTAAATGGGGAACAGAGAACAGTGGAAAAACATATTAATTTTACGGAATAGCGGGACGGCTGTCTGTTCTCTTGTTTATGTTACTTTATGGCAAACAAAAAACCGATTATCTTTAGAACATGAAAGGTAATCGGTTTTTTATTTACTAGTATTAATATTAAATTGAATGCAAAACAGTATAAATTGTTGAACAGAGGTAGTACACCGTCTTTACGCCATACAAATAATATTTACGCTATTTTTACGCCAATTTTCCATTAAACTACGATATTTCACGATATTTTGCAATATCCGGCAAGCCCTGTATTTTAGCCAAAAATCGGATCATGATCCAAATTGTAGGGCGTGGCCTGGTAGACGTAATAATTCAGCCAGTTGAAAAACAGAAGGTTGGCGTGACCCCGCCAGCGCACCACCGGCGGATTGTCGGGGTTGTCGTCCTTGAAATAATTTCTAGGCACCTCGATGGCCTTGCCCTCGGAGATATCCCGGTAGTACTCATCCCCCAGGGTTTCGGGATCGTACTCGCTGTGGCCGGTGATGAAAATCTGTCGTCCCTTCCGGGCCATGACGGCGTAGATCCCCGCATCGTCGGAGGAGGCGGCGATGGTCAGCTCGGGATTTTTTTCGATGTCCTCCCGTCTAATTTCGGAATGTCTGGAATGGGGGGCAAAAAAGACGTCGTCGAAGCCCTGGAACAAGGGGATGAGCTCGGCGTCCAGGTGGTGCTCAAAGACACCGAAGCATTTTTTATCCAGGTTGTACTTGGGAATGCCGTAATGGTAGTAGAGCCCGGCCTGGGCCCCCCAGCAGATGTGGAGGGTTGAAAAAACGTGGGTTTTGGACCAGGACATGACGGCCTTTAGCTCCGGCCAGTAGTCCACCTCCTCGAAGGGCAGGGTCTCGATGGGGGCGCCGGTGATGATCATGCCGTCGAAATAGGCGTCCCGGATATCGTCGAAGGTTTTGTAGAAGGTGTCCAGATGCTTCTGGGCCGTGTTCTTCGATTCGTGGGTCGCCGACTGAAGCAGGGTGATGTCCACCTGGATGGGGGTGTTGCCGATGAGTCGTAAAAGCTGGGTCTCGGTGACCACCTTGGTGGGCATCAGGTTCATGATGACGATTTTCAGGGGGCGGATATCCTGGGTGGAGGCCCGCTGCTGGTCCATCACGAAGATATTTTCCTTTTCTAAAATCGAAAAGGCCGGGAGATTATTGGGGATTTTGATGGGCATGGGGACCTCCTAGTTGAATAAAGGTGTGGAGAGGTAGCGCTCTCCGGTGTCCGGCAGCAGGAGAACGATATTTTTTCCTACATTTTCCGGGCGGTGGGCCAGCTTTAGGGCGGCCTTTAAGGCGGCGCCGGAGGAGATGCCCACCAAAAGGCCTTCAAGCTTTGTCAGTCTTCTGGCGTAGTCGAAGGCGTCGGCGTCGGTGACGGGGATGATCTCGTCAATGAGCTCCATGTCCAGCACGCTGGGGACAAAGTTGGCGCCGATGCCCTGGATGGCGTGGGGGCCCGCCGGTTTGCCAGCCAATACCTGGGAGCTGGCCGGCTCCACCGCCACGACGGTGACCTCGGGCTTGTGGGCCTTTAGCCCCTTGGCGGTGCCGCCCAGGGTGCCGCCGGTGCCCACGGTGGCCACGAAGATATCCACCTGGCCGTCGGTGTCCGCCCAGATTTCCTCGGCGGTGGTGCGGGCGTGGGCCTCGGGGTTGGCGGGGTTGTCAAACTGACCGAGGATGATGGCGCCGTCGATGGCTTCCTTTAATTCCTCGGCTTTTTTCAGGGCGCCGTTCATGGCCAGATCGCCGTCGGTGAGGACGATCTCCGCCCCGAAGGCGGCCAGCAGGTTGCGCCGTTCAATGCTCATGGTTTCGGGCATGGTGAGTATCAGATGATAGCCCCTCAAGGTGGCGATCATGGCCAGACCGATGCCAGTGTTGCCGCTGGTGGGCTCGATGATGGTGCCGCCGGGCTTGAGCAGCCCTTTGGCCTCGGCGTCCTCGATCATGGCCAGGGCGATTCTGTCCTTGACACTGCCGGCGGGGTTAAAGAATTCCAGCTTTGCCCAGAGCTTGGCGGTGATCCCCTCCTGGGCCTCGATGTGCTTAAGCTCAAGCATCGGCGTCTTGCCGATGAGCTCCGTGAGTTCCTGATGAATATTCATAAAAGTATCCCTAGGCCTGGCTGTTTTTTAAGGCGTGATCCAGGGCGTCGATTAAGTCGTCGGCATTTTCCAGACCGATGGAGAGACGGATCATATCCTCGGTGATGCCGGCGGCCAAAAGCTCGTCGCCGGAGAGCTGCTGATGGGTTGTGGTGGCCGGGTGGATGACCAGGGACTTGGCGTCGGCCACGTTGGCCAGGTGGGTGAAGATTTCAATGCTGTCGATGAATTTTCTGGCCGCGTCGATGCCGCCCTTGATGCCGAAGGTGAAGATGGAGCCGCAGCCTCTGGGGAAGTACTTCTTGGCCAGCTCGTGGTACTTGCTGTCCTCAAGCTCGGGGTAGTTGACCCAGCTGACGTAGGGGCTGGATTTCAAATAGTCCACGATTTTGCGGCTGTTTTCCACGTGACGTTCCAGACGCAGAGACAGGGTTTCTAAGCCCTGGAGCAGCAGGAAGGCGTTGAAGGGGCTTAAGCAGGCGCCGATGTCTCTGAGCATCTGGACCCGAGCCTTGGTGATGAAGGCCGCGTCGCCGCAGTCTCTGGTGTAGACCATGCCGTGGTAGCTTTCGTCGGGGGTGGTGAATTCCGGGAAGCGTCCGCTGGCCCAGTCGAAGGTGCCGCCGTCGACGATGACGCCGCCGATGCTGGTGCCGTGGCCGCCGATGAACTTCGTGGCGGAATAGACGACGATGTCAGCGCCGAAGTCCAGGGCTCTGAACAGATAGGGAGTGGCGAAGGTGTTGTCGATGATCAGCGGTACCTTGTGGCTGTGGGCGATTTTAGCCACGGCCTCCACGTCCACGATGTTGATGCTGGGGTTGCCCAGAGTTTCCAGATAGACGGCCTTGGTCTTGTCGGTGATGGCGGCCTCGAAGTTTGCAGGATCGTCGGGATCCACAAAGGTGGTGGTGATGCCGTACTTGGGCAGAGTGGTGTTGAGAAGGTTGAAGGTGCCGCCGTAGAGGGTGGAGGCTGCCACAATTTCATCCCCCATGCCGGCGATGTTTAAAATGGCCAGGGTGATAGCTGCGGAGCCGGAGGCGGTGGCCAGGGCGCCGACGCCGCCCTCCAGGGCCGCCATGCGGTCCTCCAAAACGGCGGTGGTGGGATTCATGATTCGGGTGTAGATGTTGCCGGGCTCCTTGAGGCCGAAGAGGTTTTCGGCGTGCTCACTGCTGTCAAAGACGTAGGAGGTCGTCTGGTAGATGGGCACCGCCACGGCGTGGGTGGTGGGATCCGGGGTCTGGCCAGCGTGGAGCTGGAGGGTTTCAAATTTCAATGGTTTTGTCATGGGGAAATCTCCTTTCAAAAGTACAAATCTATGGTAAGCTGAATAAAACTTATTAAGTTGATATGTAATATATCACTGTGGGCCGGGAGTGTCAATCCTTCCGGCCAATGTATTTTTAAAAGGGCATAAGGATTTAAAAAAACGCATTGACAGGCGCCAAGATGCGGTCTATAATAGGAATCAATTCAAAGTAATAAAGCAAAGGAAAACGCAATGAAAGATTTAAACATGAACCTGAACGCATATTATTACTTTAGCCGGGGCTACTACTATGGCGTCGGTTACTTTGCGTACAAAAAAACAGGTTTATCAGAGAGTCTTTCGAGACAGGCTTCAGCGCAGATATAGCTGGGGCTGTCGCTTTTACATTGCCAAACGGGGAGACTCCTAGAGTCTCCCTTTTTTATTTTGCAAGATTGCCGGCCAAGGGCCGAGGACACCAGAAAAATTAAAGCATAAGGAGAAAAAAACATGATTGTTGTTATCAAACCGCACACCGAGGAAGCAGAGATTCAGAAGCTTGTCAAATTCATCGAGGGCCAGGGCCTTCAGATCCATTACTCCCAGGGGATCAACTCCACGATTTTAGGTCTCGTGGGCGATACCCAGGTCGTCGATACCCACAAGCTGCGCTCCAATAAGATCGTTGAGAAGGTGCTCCGGGTTCAGGAGCCCTACAAAAAGGCCAACCGTATGTTCCACCCCGAGGATACCATCATCGACGTGGCAGGCAATAAAATCGGTGAGGGCTACGTCACAGCCATCGCTGGCCCCTGCTCCGTGGAAAGTGAAGAACAGATTGTGGAAATCGCCAGAGCCGTCAAGGCCTCCGGCGCCAAATTTTTAAGAGGCGGCGCCTTCAAGCCCAGAACCTCCCCCTACTCCTTCCAGGGCATGGGCGCCACAGGGCTGGAGCTGCTGCTTTTGGCCAAGAAGGAAACGGGGCTGCCCATTGTCACCGAGCTCATGGATCTCTCCCAGTTGGATCTCTTTGAGGACGTGGACGTCATCCAGGTGGGCGCCAGAAATATGCAGAACTTCATCATGCTCAAGGAGCTGGGCAAGATCGACAAGCCCATTCTCTTAAAGCGCGGCCTCTCGGCTACCATGAGCGAATTCCTGATGGCGGCGGAATACATCATGTCCGGCGGCAACGAAAAGGTTATTCTCTGCGAGCGCGGCATCAGAACCTTTGAAAAAGCCACCCGAAACACCCTGGATATCAGCTGCGTGCCGGTGCTCAAGAGAAAGAGCCACCTGCCCGTCATCATTGATCCCAGCCACGCCACAGGGATCAACTGGACCGTGGAATCCATGGCCAAGGCTGCGGTGGCTGCCGGCGCCGACGGCGTGATGATCGAGGTCCACAATAAGCCCGAGGAAGCCCTCTGTGACGGCGATCAGGCCATCACCCCGGCGGAATTTGACCACATCATGAACACCCTGAAAAAATACGCAGACATCGAAGGGAAGACCATCTAATGGCACCCCTTAAAAACAAAACCGTCAGCTTTGTAGGTCTGGGCCTCATGGGAGGGGCCCTGGCCATGGGTCTGAGAAAGCAGGAGCCCGATAAAATCTGCGCCTTCGATATCAACGAGGAGGTGCTGGAGGAGGCCCTGACCACCGGCGTCATCGACTGCGGCGTCAGCACCCCCGAGGGTATCCGCGAGATTTTGGGCATCTCCGATTTGGTGGTGCTCTGCCTCTATCCCCGGGCGGCCCTGGCCTTCATGGAGGACTACATGGCCGATTTTAAGGAAAAGGCGGTCATCACCGATATCACCGGCGTCAAGACCCTTTTGGTGGAGGGCCTGGCGGACAAGCTCAGACCTGATCTGGACATGATCTACGGTCATCCCATGGCCGGCAGCGAGAAGGAGGGCTTTGGCAAGGCCGACGATGGCATCTTCAAGGACAGAAATTATATCCTGGTGCCCCAGCCCCAAAATAGACCTGAAAATCTGACTTGGATCAAAGAGATCGTCAAGGGATTGGGTTTTAACAATATCGTGGAGACCACGGCAAAAATCCACGATCAGAAGATCGCCTTCACCTCCCAGCTCTGTCACGTCATCGCCGGGGCCCTGGTGGACAGCGAGGAGGATCTCCACATCACCGACTACGAGGGCGGCAGCTTTGGAGATCTCACCCGCATCGCCATGATCAATGCGCCCATGTGGTCGGAGCTCTTCATCTGCAACAAGGAGGCCTTGGTGGAGCAGATCGAGAAATTTGAGGACAGCATGGCTCAGATGAAGGCAAAGATCATCGCCGAGGACAGAAAGGGTCTGGAGGAAATGCTGGAAAACATCCGCCACAAGCGCATTGTCATGGAGGTGGATCGCCAGAATAAGCTGAACCGGGAATCTAAATCTTAAGAAATCCTGAAATGTATTTTTGGCGGTCGTTAGCGAAAACGAACATCATCAAATTGAAATCTATTGCATCAAATATGCAACGCTTTTCACTATTGACTTATCCCGAAAAGAGGGTATACTAGAGTCAAATCAACAAAGCGTTGTGGAAGCCCCCCTGCTTCACACAACATGGGATTTGTTGGTTTGCACTGTAAGCTTCGTACCTTACGGTGGATAGAATCATATATTACCCCCCTCTCCCCTATAGAGAGCCCTTCGGTGTTCCCCTTATTGCGCCGGAGGGCTTTTCTTTTTATCACAGTTTTCCCAACCTCAGCATTCCTAAACCCAAAGGCCCGCTGAAATTTGTGAAAGTATCCTTCAAAATATTCAGACGGTTTGACTTACAAAAATTCCCTGTACTATAATAGAAGCCAGAAAACAATAAGATATTTATATATAATGGAGGCAAATATGTTGACAGACAGTCATGCGCACCTGGACGACGCCCGCTTCGAGGGCGAGGTGCCCCAGATTATAGAAAATGCCCGGGCGGCGGGCATCGGCTTTATTTTAAACCCCGGCTGCGAGGAAAAAAGCAGCGCCAGGGCCGTAGAGCTCAGCGAGACCTGGAAGGAGGTTTACGCGGCGGTGGGCTTTCACCCCTCGGACTGTGCGGCCTTTGAGGAGGATACCCATATCCCCATGTTAGAGACGTGGCTGTCCCGGGAAAAGACCCTGGCGGTGGGGGAAATCGGACTGGACTATTATTACGATGACGGTGCCCCAAAAGCGCTTCAAAAGAAGGTTTTTGAGATTCAGATGGACCTGGCCAACCGTGTAGGAAAACCTATTATCGTCCACGACAGGGACGCTCACGGCGATTGTCTGGCCATGGTGAAGACCTGTCTTATGCCAGAAACTGGCGGGGTTTTTCACTGTTATAGCGGCAGCGTGGAGATGGCCCGGGAGCTTTTGGATTTCGGTCTCTACATCTCCATCGGCGGCCCCTTGACCTTCAAAAATTCCAGGAAGGCGCCGGATGTGGTGAAATATGTGCCCATGGACAGACTGCTCATCGAAACCGACAGTCCCTACCTTGCCCCGGTGCCCTTTAGGGGGAAGCGCAATGAGCCGGCCTATGTGCGCTGCGTGGCCGAAAAGGTGGCTGAGCTTAAGGAAATGTCCGTGGAAGCGGTGATGGCGGCCACGGCGGAAAACTGCCGCAGGCTTTTTAAATTTTAATTGTCCCGGCATGTGCACCGGGATATAAAAGAAGGAGAAGGTACAATGATCATTGATGGCAAAATGGCGGAGAGAGATGCAGTGCTGCAGACGGCGGCCCAGATGTGTGCAGCGGCCAGAACAGCCCCCAAAACCCGGGGCATGGACTACATTAAGACCTGTATCGTTACAGGCGAGGATAGGGAGCAGCTGGCGGCGGAGATGGAACGCCTGGCAGCGCAGCTGGACTACGCTTTTTTCACCCGGGATGCCGGCTGTGTGAGAAAGAGTGAGGCGGTGGTGCTGGTGGGGGTCACCGGCGCCCGCCGGGGACTTAATGAAGGCTGCGGCTATTGTAATAACGAAAACTGTGCTGCCTGCGCCGCAGTTGACGGCATCTGTGTCTATGATCCCATGGATTTGGGCATCGCCCTGGGCTCGGCAGTGTCTGTGGCGGCGGACAACCGAGTGGACAGCCGGATCATGTTTTCCGCAGGCAAGGCCGGCCTATCCCTGGGCTTTCTGGGCGAGGACGTGTCCATCGTTATGGGAATTCCCGTGTCGGCTACGGGAAAATCACCTTATTTTGATCGAGGGTAAAGGAAAAAGCAGCGGTTGGGGCCGCTGCTTTTTTAGTGGTCAAAGTGAAAGGTACCGAAATTCGTTCAAAATGTTATAAATTGGCATATCCGGAGAATATGTCTACTTCTGAAAATGAAAGGCATTAAAAAATACGTTCTGTGTCTACTTTTCTTGACAGGTACAAGCTGAGATATTAATAAGGAAAAATGTGGAAAAATAACAATAAAAACAAGGAAAAATGTGGAAAAATAATTTTTAAAACACGGAAAAGTGTGTTATATTGTGATTAATCAAGAGGAAGGGTAGTGATTAGTGTGAAACGCAGTGCTATTTCAAGTTTAATAAAATGGAAGAAAGATCCTGAGCGTAAACCTTTGATCATACGTGGTGCACGGCAAGTAGGAAAGACGTGGCTGATGAAAGCTTTTGGGCAAAGCTATTATCATAATTTTGTCTACTTTAACTTTGATGAGGATGATGCATTAAGTTCTATTTTTAAGATGAATAAAAACCCACAGCGGATTATAGAACTGCTTTCTTTGATTGTTGGAGAAAAGATTATTCCAGATCAAACGCTTATTATTTTTGATGAGATTCAAGAATGTCCAGAGGCCCTGAATGCGCTTAAATATTTTAAGGAGAAAGCGAATGATTACCATGTAATGGCGGCCGGAAGTTTGCTTGGAACCCTCCTTGCCCAGCCTAAATCTTATCCAGTAGGGATGGTTAATCTGATGGATCTTTATCCCCTTTCTTTTGAGGAATTTCTCAACGCAACAGATCCAATACTTTTCAGCTACTATGAAAGTATACAAAAAGATCAGCAAATTGAGGAAATTTTTCATAGCCGTCTTTTAGAGGTTTACAATTATTATTTAATTATTGGCGGAATGCCGGAATGTGTTGTATCGTGGATAAATTATAAAGATCCAGCGAGGATTTCCCAGATTCAGCGAGAACTTATCGAAATATATGAAAATGATTTTTCAAAGCATAATGGAAAGGTCAATAGTGGACGTATTCTGATGGTTTTTCGAAGTATTGCTTCTCAGCTTGCTAAACCAAATGAGAAATTTATTTATGGCGCCGTCAGGCAGGGAGGAAGAGCTCGAGATTTTGAGGAGGCTATCGAGTGGCTCGTGTCGGCAGGAATGCTTAATCGTATTTATAATGTTTCTAAAATGGAGCATCCCCTTTCTGCTTTTGATAAACTTGATCAGTTTAAGCTTTTTCTGTTTGACACTGGACTGCTTAAGCATATGGCGGGTATTGATAATAGTGCCATTTTATTAAAAAGCGATTATCAATTTAAAGGTCCCCTTACAGAAAACTATGTTTTACAGCAGCTTTGTGGACAGTTTGACAATGCGCCACGCTATTTTTCCGACAAACATAGTGAGATCGATTTTGTATTGCAAAATGGTATGGAAATTATTCCTGTGGAGGCAAAGGGCGGGGAGAATAAAGCAGCTACCTCTTTTAAGCGTTATATTACAAAATATCAACCGGAGCATGCCATCCGTTTTTCAAAGCGTGGATATAGACGAGATGGTTTTATTACAAATATTCCGCTTTATCTTGCTGGAAAGGTAAAGGAGATATTGTAATTGTGTTTTCTGTGGGTAGCTTTGCCTTCGTATCTGTCATAATACTTTTTAACAGTTCTGCAATCCAGACTATAGAACTGTGCGAGTTATGAAAAGTTTAGTTTTATATTACATAATTTGAGAATTTCGAGTTGAGTCTTTAATACTTTGTTCATGGGTAATCCCCCCCCCTATGAATACGATAGCATGATATCTCGGATTGTACATTTTTATTTTATCATTCACATGCATATAATTAAGGAGGTGCAGCATGGCTATACCAAAGCTAAAAAAGCAGGAGATCATTGATGCTTTAAAATTCATCGACGAGCAGGGAGTTCCCGGACATAACGTGAGTATGAAATATATACTTGTGTCTGAGGATGGAAAAAAGTATCCGCCGAAGTATGTGATAGCTGTTGCTGACCATTTAGTAAATGGTACAGATATTTCAACAGAATCCTTTAACAGTATTGACGCAAAAAACTATCTGGAAAGCCAAGGTTTCACCATTGAAACAAAACAGCAGGAAAAATTCAAATTGTCCATTACGGCTAAAAGCGTGGAGTCAACGGATGAACGTTTTACAATGGATGATCTAAATCTTGGTGATGGCTATAAGCCTTTGGACGTCTGTTTTAAGAAAGCAAATGGAGATGTAATTAAGCGGTCCTATAACAAAGGTGAGCGGAGAAATTCCAATCAGACCATGCCTCGCCTTGCCTTTCAGGTATTCGAGAAGCAGCTTGCCGCTTTATCCGTTGAGGACAAGGAGAATTTTCCTATCTGCAAATATACTCCGAACAGCGGCATAATCAGAGGTATCTTTGCGAGTGTTGACGAATTCAAGAAGCATCGTAACACGATAGAATACCTGACATACAGCTATGACAATGGGCGTCAGTTTGTTATCTATTGTTGGAATGTTTTTTCTACGGTTATCTTTGTTCAGGAGTGTTTAAAACGCTTTGGCGAACCGGGAGATCAGTTTATTCTGACATACCGAGAAAAAGATGAGAAAGAAACGGCAACGGCAGAAACGGAAGCCGCTGTTCAGGAAGAGCTTGTTCAACAGTTCAAGGGATATAGAAATCCATTCTCTTCTATGCTGATCGAATCAAAGAATCTGATTTTTAGAGGTGCGCCCGGTACTGGAAAGTCCTATCTCGCTAAGGAAATCGCCGCGGATATTATAAGCAATGGTTATGAGGACAACTACAGCTGTCTTACTGACGAGCAGAAAAAACAGGTGGAGTTTGTCCAGTTTCATCCGAGTTATGACTACTCTGATTTTGTTGAAGGCCTGAGGCCGAAGGTCAATGATGATGGAACGATGGGCTTTGAATTACAGGATGGTATTTTTAAAAAGTTTATTGCTCGTGCCAGAAAGAACTATGAGGACTCACAAAAATCCAGAGAAACGGTGGAAAAGGAAGGCACAGTTCAGGAATCCATGACGGAGTTTTTCTCCGATATTGAGTTTGGCATTGATACATTTAAGACGATCAATGGAAATGAATTTACCATTACCGGTGTGGATGACGGGCATATCAATATTTCTATTCCTGGAAATGCAACTGTCAATAAGCTTGCTCTAAATCTGGATGAAGTTAGAAAGATGTTGGAGTCTGGACAGAAGTTCGAGAAAATAAAGGATGTTACGATCTTTTTCGGAAAGACTTTTGCCACACAGGGGTACTCCTACGACTTTGCTATCTACAAAGCCATCATAAATAAAAAAATCACGACTTCAAAGAAAAGGGCAAAACAGGAAGAACTGAAAAAATATATATTTATCATTGATGAGATCAACCGCGGCGAAATTTCAAAGATATTTGGTGAACTGTTTTTTGCAATAGACCCTGGTTATCGCGGTAAAGCTGGGGAGATCTCCACGCAGTATTCTAATCTGCACTCTGACCCTGACGAAAAGTTCTATATTCCTGAAAATGTCTATATCATTGGAACTATGAACGATATCGACCGTTCTGTGGACAGCTTTGACTTTGCTATGCGTCGCCGATTCCGTTTTGTGGAACTCAGAGCGGATGAGCAGCTTGAGATGCTCGCATCGTTGGACAATGAAGAATTGGAAGCTGAGGCGATCAAGAGAATGGCAGCGCTTAATAAAGAGATTGCAGATATTGAGGACTTGAATGAGAATTACCAAATTGGTGCAGCCTACTTCCTTAAACTAAAAACGCTTGATTTTGACCAGCTTTGGAGCGATTACCTGCAACCGCTCCTACAGGAATATATTCAGGGAATGTACGATGAGGAGGGGATTATGAATCGCTTTGCAAAGGCATACGGCTATCAGAAACCCGTCCGAGGTGATATGAATGAAGCTGTTCAAGATCAAGGATAACTCACAGCAGAAAAAAGACGCCTTTTCTCATATCAGAAACCTGACGGGCAAGATCGCCGACAAAACATTGAAGCAGCTTGAGCGTGAAGGTGTGTTCGTATTCCCTGAAATCGTAAAAGACGCAGAAGATATTACGCAGGATCAGATGATCCTTCAAAGTGTCAATGACACCTATCGCTTTGGTAATGTGATGGGCTTTATTGGATATGGTGATGAACGGCTCATTATCGAGTCCCGTTTTTGTGGAGAGGGTGAGGATTACTTTTTCCAGTATCTTTTGGACAAGGTTTTGGAGTTTCCGAGCATTGTTAATTTGGAATCTGATGCCAATCAAGACAATCGGCTGTTCAATTTTCTGCTGTTCCTGTTCCCATATTACCTCAAAGCAGCTATGCGGAAGGGTTTGTTCAAAAACTATATCTGTCACAGATATAATGATGAAAATGTAAAAGGTACTATTGATGTCGCAAGGCATATAGCGAAAAACACCCCATTTGTAGGGAACGTTGCATACAGTCAGCGTGAGTTTTCTTACGATAATAGTCTAATGGAACTGGTGCGGCATACCATAGAATTTATCAAAAGAAAGCCTTACGGAAACAAACTCCTCATCAAAGTGAAAGACGAGGTAAAATGCGTTATAGATGCGACTTCAAGATATGAGCCGTATGACAGACAAAAGATTATTGATCAGAATAAAAAGAATACTATTCGCCACGCTTATTTTAGAGAGTATCTTGCTCTACAGAGACTGTGTCTCTTGATCCTTCGGCATCAGAAACACCAAATCGGTACAGGAGCGAGGCAGATATACGGTATCCTATTTGACGGCGCATGGTTGTGGGAGGAATACATCAATTCACTGATAGGGGATGTTTTCTATCACCCAATGAATAAAGGTGGTAAAGGCGCTCAGAGATTGTTTGATGGGAATATTGGATTGATATATCCCGATTTTATCAGTCGGAATAGCGAGAGGCGGATTATTGCAGATGCCAAGTACAAGCCTATTGACAACATCGGAAACCGGGACTATTTGCAGGTGCTTGCCTATATGTTTCGTTTTGATGCCAAGACTGGCTATTACCTTTACCCGGAAGCAGTGGGTACTGATAGCAAGAAATTATGGATGAATCGTGGATTGACCTACGAAGCAAATGTTATGCCGCATGATGATATCAGCGTTATCAAGTATGGTTTAAAAATCCCCATGGATGCGCAGGATTATTCAGAGTTTATCACAAGAATAAAAGTTCAGGAGCAGGAATTTATAAGCATATTCTCTGTGTGATTTCATAGAAACTCACAGAACTGAATATTAAACAATCGACCAAATTTGATTAGAGATAATCTGCAAGAGTAAAGAGGAATCCAAGTGTCAGATAACAGGAATCGAAAGTGATCGAGATAGGTTAAATTCTTTGTAGACGAAAAAGAGCTGGGCTTGATAAAGAAGATAGTGTATAAAAGCGAATAGGTATGACAGAAATCATACCTATTCCCCAAAATCACGAATTATTGTTTTACTAGCAGTGGCCTCGGGCCGCTGCTTTTTTAGTGAATAGCTATTTGATACATCATAAATCAAGGGTTGCTGGTGTTGTTTTAGACACACATCAGAATAGACGTGCATTGCCCCCTACCCCTCATTCTTCAAATCTTCTTGAATCTCCAAAATTTCCTCCGCCGTCATTCCAGTAATCTGGGAGATAAAGTCGACGGTTTGCCCAGCCTCAAGAAGCTTTCTGGCAGTCTGTCGTTTCTCTGTATTTATGCCTTCTTTTCGTCCCAAACTTCTTCCAAGTCTCTCATAATCCCTCAATCGCATCTCAAAGGTTCCCATGCTTTCCCTCCACGCAGTGTCGCTATTGGCTTTATTCACCGCAGTTTATTTTTTAGTATAACAAATTTTTAAATGTAGCACGCCAAATTTCTCTATGTTTTAGCGAAATTCTATCTCCTTAAACTCTATTCTAAAGGCAAAAGACAGCGTCGTCTACATCATTTATTTGTCATCGGTTTGTCATTGAAATCCCTAATCGTTGGGTCTTTTGTGGAAGCGTCCGCTGAGCTGATATAAAATTTGCTAAATGGTTTACAACACAAGTATATATCTTCTGCGCTAAAGATGGATACGGGAGCATTTTCCAAGTCTGCATGAAAATTATTTGAATGCTCCTCGCCAGGAATTGATGTATGATCGATTATTTTCAAGATATTTTAACGACTCTTTAAACCTAGAATAAGCAGGATGGTAGACATGTAATAGCTTGGTGGTATGTCCATTTAAATTTATTTCTACAGGCTTATGGGGCCACTTGACTGGTACGGATTGTAGGCGGAATTCATCTTTAAAAATTAATGATGCAAACATGTAGTAGCAGCCGCAAAAGACAATGTACTCGGGATCGTGGAGCTCGATTTGTCTTTTAATAAAGGATTTATAGTTGAGGACATATTGTTTTAACTGCCTGTAGGTTGTGCTTCCAAAACCGCCGCGTTTATTTAGGTTCATGTAACCAAAATTAGCTTTGGTATTGACGTCAAGTATATCAAGAACAAGCGACAGTTTTTCCTGGTATCTTATTCTTGCAGGGACTTTTGGTTTATCATTAAACCAAAAGACTTTATCCTCATAAGGCGTGGCGATGCCACCGTTATTGGACTCTTTTAAAATAAAGAGTACCTTGATCTTTGGTTCAACATTTTTTTGGTCTACACCACCGGTAATGGAGGTGACGCCGTCCCAGCAAAAGCTTGTTTTAAAGGCCTCTGGATCGTCTGGGTAGGCTTTAGTTTTAGGATGTCTGGGGAAGGTATCTTCTGTATGGCATTCATTACCATGGGTTTTTGAATAAAGGTCGAAGAGTTCGCTGAGGGTTTTTATGTTGTCCATTTTTAAACCTCCTGAGTTCTTGATTTAAATAAATCTTATTACGTATAGGCTAACATCATATTTTTATTTTTACAAGGAGATCTTATCACTAAAGGTATGACAAAAAGAGAACACAAAAAAGAAGCTGTTGTAAAAATAGGCTTACAACAGCTCCCCTACAGCTATTTTTAATCAAGCGGCTTCACAGAGTTAAATATAGGCAGGCTATTCTTGCCAATCCCCTACCCTTCATTTTTCTTCAAATCTTCTTGAATCTCCAAAATTTCCTTCGCCGTCATCCCCGTAATCTGGGAGATAAAACCAATGGTCTGACCTGCTTCAAGAAGCTTTTTGGCAGTCTGTCGTTTCTCTGTATTTATGCCTTCCTTTCGTCCCAATCGCTGATAATCCCTCAATCGCATCTCAAAGGTTCCCATGCTTTCCCTCCACGCAGTGTCGCTGTTGGCTTTATCCACCGCAGTTTATTTTTTAGCATAACAAATTTTTAAATGTAGCACACCAAATTTCTCGATGTTTTAGCGAAATTTTATCTCCTTAAACTCTATTCTAAAGGCAAAAGACGCCGTCGTCTACATCATTCATTTGTCATTGGTTTGTCATTGAAATCCCTAATCGTTGGGTCTTTTGTGGAAGCGCCCGCTGAGCTGATCCGTTTTAACCACGTTGATAAAGGCATTGGCATCTACGGCCCGGACGGTTTTTAAAACCTCCTTCACCTCATCGCTGGAGACCACGGAGTAGATCATTTTCCGGGTTTCGTGCTGGTAAAGGCCGATGCCCTGAAACATGGTGGCACCGTGCTGGGTGCAGCTGCGGATGGCCTCATAGATGGCTTCAGCCTTATCGGAGATGATAAACAGGGTGTGTCTTTTGTAGCGCAGATTTAAGAGCTGCACCACCTGGGTGGAGGCAAACTGGAAGATGATGGAGTACAGGGCCTTATCCCAGCCAAACAGCACGCCGGCGATCACTAACATCAGGGCGTTGCCGGCAAGGATGTAGTTCCAGGCGTCGACGTTGAGCTTCTCCGAGAGGGCCACGGCGATAAAGTCGGTGCCGCCGCTGGTGGCGTGGGCAAAAAGGCAGAGGCTGATGGCAAAGCCGTTGATCATGCCGCCAAAGATACAGATTAAGAGCACATCCTGGGTGATGGGACCGATGGGGATGATATCGGTGAGGAAGCCTGTTAAGGCAATCATGATGCAGGAGAGGATGGTGAAGCGCTTGCCGATGAATTTGTAGCTGATGACGGCGGGGATGGCGTTTAAAAGCAGGTTGATGGCCGAGAAGGTGAGCTTAATGCCGAAGAATTGGTCGGCGATGCGCTGAATCAGCAGGGTCAGTCCGTTGAAGCCGCCGGGAAAAAGGCCGCCGGCGTGGACGAAGCTTTTAAGATTGACTGCCATGATGATGGAGGCCACGACGATGACCATCAGGCGTTTGGTATCGTCGATCAGGGTGCGGTTGAGGGATTGTCGATTCATGGTCTGCTCCTTGTGGATCTAAAATTAGTTTGTTAATGCCTTCTGAATAAGGGTGTGCGCCGGAAAAGGGCGTCTCTATTTCATTATAGGGGGCGAGGTTTAGAAAATCAATGGGAGATCAAAAATATGCAGGTGCCTGAAAAAAAGCAGAGGGTCTTTAGCATTTACAATAAAAAAGCAGATACTGCGGTGTCTGCAGTATCTGCACATTTTATTTCTCATACATCCTAATCAGTCGGTCGGCCACCTGCCGCGGTGTCAGCCTTTGATCCATGGCCTGCTTTTGAATATAGCGATGGGCTTCCTCCTCGCTGATATTCAGGTAAGCCATAATACAGAGCTTGGCCCGGAAGATGCGCTTCTGGTCCTCCATTTTTTTGAGAAGCTTCTGATTCTCCAGGGTGAGCCGCTGAATTTTCTCCTGGGCGCGGAGGACGAAGCGAATATTTTGCAGAAGGAGCTGTCTGTTGATGGGCTTGGCGATGACGAAGGCGCCGGAGTCCGTCAGCCGTTCCTCCACCTGATCCAGAAGATCATTTTTTACGATGAGGATAACGCCGGTATCGTAGCTTTCGGTGGTATCCAGAGCGAAATCGACGCCGAATTCATCGCTTAAGGGCGTGTTGGCGACGGCGATGTCATAGCCCGTTTCCTGGAGCCGCCTGCGCCCCTCGGTGCCGGAGGCCGCTGTGTCGATGAGAGAAAAATCCAGGGTTCGCAGGGTATCTGAGATAACCCTGGCGGTTTCCTGTTGCTTACTGATGACGAGTGCGCTTGGCATCGGCATCCCCCTTTCTCCAATCTAACTCAGACGGTTTTCAGATAGTGACTGATCTCCCAGTCGTGGACGGTGCTGATATAGTCCTGCCATTCCTGCTTTTTCAGGCAGATGTAGGCGTCGGCGGTCTCCTGCCCCAGGGTGGCTGCGATAAAGGGATCGGCTTCCATGCAGGCGATGGCCTCGGCCAGGGTCAGGGGCAGGCTGTCGGACTGGGGAATTTCAGAATTGCGCTTTTGCAGGGGGAGATTTTTCTCGATGCCCGAAAGACCGGCGGCCAAAACCAGGGCATAGGTCAGATAGGGATTACAGGCGGGGTCGGGGCTTCTGAGTTCCATGCGTCTTTTATCCCCGGAAACCTGGGGAATCCGAATTAGGGACTGCCTGGAGGCGTAATCCCAGCCGATGGTCTGGGGGGCCTCCATGCCGCCGATGAGTCTTTTGTAGGAGTTGACCAGAGGATTGGCCACGGCGGTGATGCCTCGGATATGGGCGAGGACGCCGGCCATGAAGTGGGCTGCCATGTCCGAGAGCTGTCCCTCGGCGCCGGCAAAGAGATTTTTGTCGTCCCTGGTCAAAGACAGGTTGATGTGCATGCCGCTGCCGGGCTGATCGGTAATGGGCTTGGGCATAAAGGTGGCGTGGAGCCCGTTTCTCTGGGCGATGGTTTTGACCACAGTTTTAAAGGTCATGATATTGTCGGCGGAGCCCAGGGGATCGCTGTGCTTAAAGTCGATCTCGTGCTGTCCCGGGGCGGACTCGTGGTGGGAGCTCTCGATTTCAAAGCCCATGTTTTCCAGGGTTAAAATAATCTCCCGGCGGGTGTTTTCGCCCTTGTCGAAGGGGGCCAGGTCGAAATAGCTGGCCTCGTCCACCGGGGTTCGGGTGGGGTTGCCGTCCTCATCCAGGTGGAACAAAAAGAACTCGCATTCGGCGCCCAGGTTCAAGAACAGCCCCATATCCCGGGCTTTTTTGATCTGGCGTTTTAAGATGTAGCGGCTGTCCCCCTCAAACTGGCGGCCGTCGGGGTGACGGACGTCACAGAGGATTCGGGCTACCCGGCCCTGCTGGGGACGCCAGGGAAGAATTTCGATGGTGGACAGATCAGGGTAAAGCACCAGCTCAGAGCGGCCGGTGCCGCCGCAGCCGGTGACGGAGCTGGCGTCGAAGGGAATGCCCTCGGCCAAAGCTCTGCTGATCTGGTGATCGGAGATGGCGATGTTTTTGCTCTGTCCCTGCAGGTCACAGAACTGCAGGCGAATGAACTTTACGTCGTTTTCTTCGATGAAGGACAGAGCCTCCAGTGTTTTTGTATCGGTATCCATGATTTCTCCTTTAATAGGCGGTGTACAGGCTGCTGTAGGGATTGCCGCCGCTGGGGGTCAGCTTGTAGAAGGGCTTGGATAGGATTTCCTCCAGGGAGACATCAAAGTAGTCGCAGTAGTTTTTGATGTAGCCCATGGCGGGTTCCAGATCCTCTTTTTCACAGCGGATCCAGTCGACCTGCTCGGCTAAATGGGCCGGCGGGCAGCTGCTTCTAATGTACATGGCGCCGCCGTGCATCCCGGTGCCGCAATAGTTTCCGGCGGGAAAGTCATCCTCGGCGTCAAGGCCTAAAACGACGATGGTGCCTCCGGCCTGGTATTCGCCCAGGAAGGAGCCGGCCCGGCCGCCGATGACGATGACAGGCTGGTGATCCAGATAGGCCTTCATGTGGATGCCCACGCGGTAGCCTGCGCCGCCCTTGACGTAGACGGCGCCGCCGCGCATGCCGTAGCCCAGAGTATCTCCGGCGCTGCCGTGGACGACGATGGTGCCGTTGTCCATGGTATCCCCCACGGCGTCCTGAACGTTGCCGTAGACGGTGATGTCACACTGGTTCAGATAGGCCCCCATGGCGTTGCCAGGGGTGCCGTAGACGGTGATGTTTTTATTTTTGACGCCGGTACCGATGTAGCGCTGGCCCAGAACGCCATTGATGGTGATTTCCTTGTCGGCACAGCCCTTGATTTCTTCGTTGAGCTGCATATAATATTTTTTTCCTGCTTCAATCTGCATGGCTGACCTCCTAATGTGCTGCGCTGAGTTTTTGGTGACGGCCTGTCTTGGGGAAGGCCGCCAGCTGAGGATTGGCGAAAAGCAGATCTGTGTCCAGGGTGGAGAGATCTGTTTTTTCACGAATTAAATCGGTGTAGATACCGCCTCTGGGGCAGCTGCCGATGATGATATAGCCCTTGAGGACGTCGTCCTGGATGAAGAATTTCCTGAAGGAGTCCCCGGTTTCAACGATCTTGGCATCCCCCTGATAGCTGCCGGCGGTGAGCATGTACAGTCCCAGCAGACCCATGGAGTTGGCCGGGAAGAGCTTTTCCATGACGGCGTCACCGCCGGCCATGTTGATGCCCGCCGTCTCGCCCTGGAGATAGGCGTTGGGCAGAATGGCGATGTTTTTGTCGCTGTCTGAGCTGATGTCGTGGCTCAGGGTGCAGTCGCCGGCGGCGTAGATGTCGGCCGCCGAGGTGTGCTGGTGATCGTCGGTGATGATGCCCCGTTCTACCTTAAGTCCGGCATCCTCGGCCAGACGGACAGCGGGGCGGGTGCCCACGGCTAAAATCAGAATGTCGTAAGGCAGCACGTCGCCGTCGGAAAGGGTGACCTGCATATCGCCGATCTCTGTGATACTGGTTTCAAGCCGCAGGGTGACGCCCTGTTTTTTTAGGTGATCGGCCATCAGGGCGCCGGCCTCGGCGTCTAAAACGCTGGGCAGCACCCGGTCCGACAGGTCTAAAACCGTGACCGAGGCGCATTGATGCACCACCGCTTCGGCGGCCTTGAGACCGATGAGTCCGGCCCCCAGGATGACGACTCTAGAGGTTTCGGTTAAAAGCTTGGCCACGCCCTCGGCGTCATCCATGGTGGTGAAGGTAAAGGCGTTTTTGGCCGTATCCTTGCCTGTGATGGGCGGCACAAAGGGATGGGAGCCGGTGGCCAAGAGCAGCTTGTCGTAGGCGATGACCTCGCCGTCGTCTAAAACCGCCTGTTTTTTCGCAGGATTAATGCTGTCGACGTGGCGTCCCAGACGGGTTTCGCAGCGGTTTCTATCGTAGAAATCCAGATCTCTGTAGATGGCGTTTTCCATTTTGACCTTGCCCTCTAGCCAGTAGGAGATCAGGGGTCTCGAGTAGGTGTGGCGGTTTTCCGAGGACACGAGGATCAGTTTGCCCTCGGGATCGGTCTTTCTGATGCCGGTGACACCGCCGATGGCTGCGGCGGAGTTGCCGATGATAAGGTACTTGGTATCAGTCATGGTATTCCCCCCTTTCCTCAAAGACGATGGCGCGGTTGGGACAATTCTTGACGCAGGCAGGCTCGCCGCCATTCTGGGTGCAGAGCTCGCATTTCAGCATGGTTTTGGTGGGTCCCGGAACCAGACAGCCGTAGGGACACATGAGGATACAGGTGCGGCAGCCCACGCAGCGCTCTTCATCGATGTGGACGACGCCGTTATCATCTACAGACAGGGCGCCGGTGATACAGCCCTTGACACAGTAGGGGGTTTCACAGTGGCGGCAGGATACCGCAAAGTGGATGGCCTCCCCGGCTTCCTCACCGTCCTCAACCCGGATTCTGGGCAGGGGCTTCTGGGGGCGGTTGAAGGCCTTGAACATATCGTCCTCGCCGGAATTGGCGAAGGCACATTGGAATTCGCAGAGGTGGCAGCCCAGGCACCACGCTTCATTGACATAAACGCGTTTCATAAATTGACTCCTTCTCTGAATACATTAACGTCCGGCGTGCTTGATGCCGAGGATGTCCAGCTCCTGGTCGGTCAGACCCAGGCCCCTGAGCATCAGTCGGTTGCCCTTTAAGGCCTCGATGGAGTTGATCCCCATGCCGCCCATAATTTCCTTGATTTCGTGGCTCCAGGCCGTCAGCAGGTTGACGAGGCGTTCAGAGCCGATATCGGGATTCAGGCGCTTAACCAGATCTTCACGCTGGGTGGCGATGCCCCAGTTGCACCTGCCGCTGTGGCAATGGCGGCAGAGGTGGCAGCCCAGGGCCAGCAGGGCGGCGGTGCCGATGTAGCAGGCGTCGGCGCCCAGAGCGATGGCTTTGACCACGTCGGCGGCGCTTCGGATGCTGCCGCCGACAACGACAGAGACCTCGTTGCGGATCTGTTCCTCCCGAAGTCGGGTGTCTACTGCGGCCAAGGCCAGCTCGATGGGAATCCCCACGTTGTCGCGGATTCTGGTGGGGGCGGCGCCGGTGCCTCCTCTGAAGCCGTCGATGGCGATGATGTCAGCGCCGGAGCGGGCAATCCCCGAGGCGATGGCGGCTACGTTGTGAACCGCAGCGATCTTGACGATGACGGGCTTGGTGTAGTTGGTAGCTTCCTTTAAGGAGAAGATCAGCTGGCGCAGATCTTCGATGGAGTAGATATCGTGGTGGGGCGCCGGGGAGATGGCGTCGCTGCCCTGGGGGATCATCCTGGTCTTGGAGACCTTCTCGCCGATTTTCTTGCCGGGGAGGTGACCGCCGATGCCGGGCTTGGCCCCCTGGCCCATTTTAATTTCGATGGCGGCGCCGGTCATCAGGTAGTCTTCGTGGACGCCGAAACGGCCCGAGGCTACCTGGACGATGGTGTTGGGGCCGTACTGGTACAGCTCCTTGTTGAGGCCGCCCTCGCCGGTGTTATAGCAGGTGCCCAGCTGGGTGGCCGCCCGGGCCAAGGATTTGTGGGCATTTTCCGAGATGGAGCCGTAGGACATGGCTGAGAACATAATGGGCAGCTCCAGCTCCAGCTGGGGCGGGATCTTCGAGATGATATTGCCCTGGGCGTCCATTTCCAGGCTGCCGGGCTTCTTGCCGAGGAAAACCTTGGTTTCCATGGGCTCCCTCAAGGGGTCGATGGAGGGGTTGGTGACCTGGCTGGCGTTGATTAAAATCTTATCCCAGTAGACAGGGTAATCCTTGGGGGTACCCATGCTGGATAAAAGCACCCCGCCGGAGTTGGCCTGTCGGTAGACTTCCTCGATGGTGTCCTGCTTCCAGTTGTGGTTTTCCTTGAAGCGGTTGTCGGTTTCGACGATCTTCAGCGCCCGGGTGGGACAGAGGCTGACACAGCGCTGGCAGTCCACACAGCCAGTTTCGTCGGCGGTCATAATGTCGAGCTCGGGGTCGTAGCGGTGCACCTCGTTGGCACATTGTCTTTCGCAGACCCGGCATTTGATGCAGCGGTTGGGATTTCTTACAATTTCGTATTTAGGATAAAGGTAATTGATGGCCATTTATTTTTCCTCCCGTTCTACGCGGATGATGATGGGCTCTCCGCCCTTGGGAGCCCAGATGTTTTCGACGTCGGGGCAGACGGCGCGGATGGCGCTTTCCTCGCTGGCGATGTAGACCACGTCGTCCTTTTCGCCGGCGACCATGGATCTGAGCTTCAGTCTGTCGTTTAAGGCCATGAGGCCGTCGGTGAAGCCGCACATGATGGAGAAGGGGCCGGTGATCAGCAGGCTGGAGAAGGTGTTTCTTAAGATCTTGCAGCGCTTGGCCTCTTCCTCGGGCAAGGCGTCGATTTCTTCCCAGAAGGGCGCCGCGATGATCTTGGCGATGTCGTCGAAGTCGAAGCCCTGTTTTCTATTTAAATAGTCGATGATGTAGGTGATGACCTCGGTGTCCGTCAGCAGGTTGCATTTGTAGTCAAACATCTCGATGAACCGGCGGTTGGCGTCGTAGGACGAGATCTCGCCGTTGTGGACGATGGAATAGTCTAACAGCGCGAAGGGATGGGCTCCGCCCCACCAGCCCGGGGTGTTGGTGGGATAACGGCCGTGGGCAGTCCAGCAGTAGCCGTTGTAGTCCTCCAGCTTGTAGAAGTCCCCCACATCTTCGGGGAAGCCGACGGCTTTAAAGACCCCCATGTTTTTGCCGCTGGAAAAAATGTAGGCCCCTTCTATATAGGTATTAATGTAGAAAACCGTGTCGACGATGAATTTTTGTTCGTCGATCTCCCCCTTTTCCTCCTGAATTTTTGTGAAGATGGGGTTGACGAAATAGCGCCAGATCAGTGGTTCATCCTTGATGGCCGGATTCTTTCTGACGGGAATACGGCTCATGTTGACCACGTCGAAGTAGCGGTCCAGGTAGCGCTCGGTTTCCTGGCGGGCCCGCAGGTCGTCGTAGAACACGTGAAAGGCGTAGAGATCGGCGTATTCCGGGTAGATGCCGTAGCCGGCGAAGCCGCCGCCCAGGCCGTTGGAACGGTCGTGCATCACCGCGATGGAATCGACGATCTGTCTGCCGTTAATGATGTTTTCTCCCTTTCGGTGGATGATCCCCGAGATCGCACAGCCTGCGGGGATTCTGATTTGACCTTCTCTTAACATAATGAACTCCTTCCTTAAAACGGATCGTTTCTGCAATTTAAAAAAGAACACGACGAACTAAAACCTCGCTAAAAAAATCACCGTATATCTTTTATAGATAAAAAAAGACCTGTCGATGCCGATGACTCGGAAGCGTGTTTCAGGTGGAACGCCATTGTTCTTTGTTGTGTACAGTATGTAACTTGTGTTTTAATATTTATATCACAGATTGTATACAAAGGCAACTCAAAAAATACACAAAACGTTTTCAAAATAGTATACAATGTGCTTTTGAAAAAATGTGAAAAATGATAACCGTTACAGATAGTTTTTCCTCAAAAAGCCCTTTACAAGTCGTGGATACAGTATTATAATGACGTCATAAAATTAAAAAACGCGGAAATTTCCGCCGGGTTAAGACAGCAATGGCGCTATCAAAGGATACTTATACTTTGGTGGCGCTTTTTGTATATCTGCCCCGTTCTTTTGATTTAATTTAAAAATGCACGGAATTCCGAGCGTTTTTAAAGAAATTCTCTTTACAAGATAAGCTGGCATGTGTATTATCATAGCCAAGAGAGAAAAAATAGTTTGGCAGCGTCTGGTGCGGCCAAATACTAAAAAATATAGGAGGCTGTTATGTCTGAAGAATTAATGGAAGTCAGAGATTCCAAGAATGATGTTATCGATCTGTTTGGTTCCCGCGTATTCAATATTACGGTGATGCGTAAGCGTCTGCCCAAGCACATTTACCAGTCCATGATGAAAACCATCAAGGAGGATGAACACCTGGATGAAAATGTGGCTGAGGTTGTGGCCAACGCCATGAAGGACTGGGCTCTGGAACAGGGGGCCACTCACTTTACCCACTGGTTCCAGCCGATGACCGGTATCACCGCTGAAAAGCACGACGCCTTCATCAGTCCCACCGACGAGGGCAAGGTGATCATGGAATTCTCCGGCAAGGAGCTGATCAAGGGTGAACCCGATGCGTCTTCCTTCCCCTCCGGCGGTCTGAGAGCGACCTTCGAAGCCCGTGGCTATACGGCCTGGGACCCCACATCCTTCGCCTTTGTCAAGGGCACAACCCTGTACATTCCGACGACATTCATCTCCTACTCCGGGGAAATCCTGGATAAAAAGACACCGCTGCTGCGTTCCATGAAGGTGCTGAGCGATCAGGCCATCCGTATCCTGAAGCTCTTCGGCAAAACCGATGTCACCAAGGTTACCACCACCGTCGGCGCGGAACAGGAATACTTCCTGGTGGAACGGGATATGTACAAAAAGCGGAAGGACTTAATCTTAACCGGCCGTACTCTGTTTGGCGGCAAGCCTCCCAAGGGACAGGAAAAGGACGACCACTACTTTGGTAAGATCCGCGGCCGCGTCTGCCACTACATGCGCGACGTCGACCATGAGCTCTGGGAATTAGGGATTCCCTCCAAAACTCGTCACAACGAGGTTGCCCCGGCCCAGCACGAATTGGCACCGGTGTTCACCACCTCCAATCTGGCCTGCGACAACAACCAGCTGATTATGGAAACGCTGCAGCGCGTTGCCTTCAGACACAACCTGCACTGCCTGCTCAACGAAAAACCCTTTGAAGGCGTCAATGGCTCCGGTAAGCACAACAACTGGGCCATGAGCACCAACACCGGGGAAAATCTGCTGAATCCGGGTAAAAAGCCCGAAGAAAACCTGCAGTTCTTAACCTTCCTGGTGGCCATCATCGAAGCGGTGGACCGCTATCCTGAGCTGCTGCGCTGTACCGTAGCCAGCGCCGGCAACGACCATCGTCTGGGCGCCAATGAAGCGCCGCCGGCTATCATCTCCATCTTCTTGGGAGATCAGCTGACACCGGCCCTGAAATCCTTGGAAACAGGAGAGTCTGTGGAAAACGCCAAGGATCTCGTCATGGATCTGGGCGTCGATGCAATCCCCAGCTTTATCGTGGATGCCACCGACCGCAACAGAACCTCTCCCTTCGCCTTCACCGGCAACAAGTTTGAATTCAGAATGCTGGGCTCCAACCAGTCCATCGCCGGCCCCAACATCGCCTTAAATACGATGGTTGCCGAGGTGCTGGGTGAGTACGCTGACGTTCTGGAAAAGGCGGATGACTTTGAAACAGCCCTGGTAGAGCTTTTAAGAAAATCTCTCAAGGAACACAAGCGTGTTGTGTTCAACGGCAACAACTACTCCGACGAATGGGTTGAAGAGGCTGCCCGCCGCGGTCTGCCTAACTTAAAGACCACCCCCGACGCCTTTGCAACCTATTGTGAACCCAAGAATGTCGAGCTCTTTAACAAGCATGGCATTTACACCCACGGCGAATTGGAAGCCCGTCAGGAAATTCACTTTGAAGAGTACAGCAAAACCATCAATATTGAAGCCAAGACCATGCTCTCCATGGCCAAGCGCGAAATCCTGCCGGCAGTTCTGGATTACACCAAGGATCTCACCGAAGTTCTAACCCAGAAAAAGGCCCTGGGCAGCTTTGTAGACGCCACTGCCGAAGAAACCCTGCTGGAACGCGTCTCCGCCCTGTCTGCACAGATGGTCAAGGCTGTGGACGCTCTGGAAGCCACCGTGGATAAGGCTGCGGATATGGCAGTGGGCTACGAACAGGCCAGCTTCTACAATAAAGAGGTTATCGGCGCCATGCACGCCTTAAGAGAACCGGCCGATGCCTTAGAAGCTTTGGTGGGTGAAAAATACTGGCCCTACCCGATCTACGAGGATCTGCTGTTCTACGTATAAATATCAAAAACGCTGCAGCACTTCGATTATAAAAAAACAAGACCGATGCAAAAATTTGCATCGGTCTTGTTTTTTTAAGCTTCATTTTGAACAAAGATTTTTCTAAACAGTCCCCGGGCAATGGGACCGGCAATGAACAGCTGTACAGGCAGGGCCATGATGAAATTCATGCAGTAGGCCGTCAGGTAATGGGGAATAAACTGGCTGGTGAAGCCGTGGCCGTGCCAGACTCCCAGGATGCTGGCCAGGGCCACCTGACAGATGACGGTAAAAACCTGAATGGCCAGAATAATGGCAATGGGCCTGTCGCCGGGGCGCACAATTTTAAAGGCGAAGTGCTTGGCTAAGGGACTGGAAATAAAGTAGGCGCATAAAAAGATGATGACAAATTCCAGCCACATGGCCCCCAGGGCAGTTAAAAAGACGGTGTTGGTGAAGGGTGCACCGGCTAATACGGTGTTGTAAAGGGTCATGATGTAAACCATGATCCAGGCCGTGATGGCGGTAAAAACGATGGACTCAAGTTTTGTTTTAGGCATGATAAACTCCTTTTATAATAAATTGAGAGAAGTCCCGAAGGCCTTTGGACAAAAAAATAAATGCCAGCTCCGCCGTCTGACAGTGGCAGAGTGACATTTAGTGTCTTAAAAATAGTATAAAGCTGTTTCGAGAGTTCTTATAGAACTAGTTTAGCGATTTTTGTGGGGGATGTCAAGCTGCGGTGTTATGTATTTTTTATTGAAAAAAGCCCCAATGCCTGGCATCGGGGTCTTTACTTTGTGCCGCTTTACTTAGACAAGAAGATTCATAATTTTATCAAAGAAACGTGCCGAATATTTTTCAATGCGGGGCTTGGCGATATCGGGGGCAAGGGGATTTTCTGATTTAAAGCCTTCCCAGTTTAACAGATACTTTGTATGCAGGGGCTTCATGATATTTTCATCAAAGACAAAGCCCTCGCTGTTTAAAGGTGTGCCAAAGGCTTCCCCTGGATTGTCGTAGACGCCGTATTCATGGACAAATTCGGCAACGGCGATATAGTTTTCCAGATTGATATCTCCGAGGGTCAGAGGGTTTTTGTCGAAGCCAAAGATATAGCCGCCGCCGGGCATCATCGTGTCCAAAATCTCTTTAGCCTTGTCGATACACTCTTGCTTTGTGCCTTGCCTGATGAGAGAGATGGGGTAAAGGCCCTGGATCAGGAACTTGTCCCCTAGCTTGTCTTTGATGGCTTTGGGATCGCCGTATTCAAACATCAGCAATGTGCCGGCGGGCAGCTCCTGCAGATAATCGAGATATCGCATCCAGTCATTTTCGCAGAATACCATGGTTCGGGCGTTTTTAGCGGCAAATTGCTCGAGCATTGTTTTGTAGGTTGGGAACCATAGTTCAGCAAAATCTTTTTCACGCATAAAGGTAGGCATGTGCAGCGGGTTGAGAACGAAGCCCTCAGGATGGGGATTTTCAGGAAGTCCCCAGTAGAACATCAAAGGCATAACAGCTTCTGCGGCTTCCTTAAGCTCTGAGCGGTGTCGGCGGATATCCATGCTGATGCCGCTGAAGCTTCTGAGCTGATCGGCGATAAAGTCGAAGGGCGCCAGGGTAAAGGTAGCGGAGCCAAGGGGTGCTCCAGGATAGTAGCCCTTTTTCTCGATGAGCTCCATAAACCAAGGCATGGAAGACATCATATCGTCATCTAAGGACCACATGGCGGTGATAAAGCTGCGCATCGCTTTTACCGGTTCGTTTTTAAAATCGAGATTTTTATATTGACGTGGAATGACCTTATCCATAAGGAAGGTAAAGGGATCGGCAATCAGCTCGCCGTATTCATCCTCGTGCATCCCAGAAACCTCGGGGTGCTGGACGTAGCCGTTTTTTCCCATGACAAAGGATTGGGAGCCCAGCAGCTGATACATCATCGGCGGTCTGGCATTGTTTTGGGTTACGGGAAAACTGATGCAGCCATCGGTATAAATTTTATCGGCAAGCTCTAAGACGGGCTCCCTCAGCTTGCTGTAGTCGTATTGAAAATCAAAGAGATTTTGTTCTCCATACTGGGCGATCAGATGGAAGGGCAGGATCATCGATAAAGGTACATGCTTTGGCAGTTTGTTGTTGTAAAAATCATTAAAATCTTTGCAGCGCGCTTCCTGTAATTGTTGTGTGTTCATAATATCCTCCTGTTTTTACATATTTTGAGTTGCTTTTCTCCCCAATTCGGGTAAGAAAAAAACGATAATCAGTGCGGCGATGGCACATAATCCACAAAGCAGATAATACAAATCCATATTCGTTCCAGCAATCGGAGCAATAATGTAGCTGGGGACTAAAACAACCCCTAAAAGCTCAATGGTGTTGACGAAGCCGCCGGCGGTTCCAGCATAGACTGCACCGATTTCCTTAATATGAATGGGAATAGGAATCAGCAGAGGAACCAAACCGCTGAGGCTTGCGCCGGTTAAAAGGAGACTTGCAAAGAGTGGCGCACCCTCCGGCGCTTTCCATGCAAAGGCGGCACCAAGAGCACCAATGAGTGCACAAACAGCCATAATGAGCTTATTTTTGCCAAGTTTATTAGCGATGACAGGAATTAGCAGGCAGCCAATAATATTCCCGATGGGCATGAAGGATGAAATTAATCCGGCCTGAATACTGTCTATGCCTCTTTCAGCCAAGGCAGTGGGCAGAAAAGCATTGATGGCGGTGGCACTGCCGACAACACCAATCAGGCCAAGGCCTGTCAGCCAAACGTATTTATTTTTTACGACGATTTTTAAGCCTTCGAGAATTCCTGGCCCGTGGGCGGAAGCCGTCGGGGTGGTTTCGGGATTTTTGACGACGAGCATCCAGGCAGCAACGCCGACGATACTGATAATCGCCGCCAGGGTGAAGGCGCTGCTGATGGATGGGAAAAAGGTTGTTGTGCCCATGCCTACCGTCATCGCCAGCGTAGCGGAGACCAGAAAAATACTCATCATGGTAACGCTCTTTTCCTTTGAAAAATAGCTGCCGATGATTTTAGCGCTGTTGGCATTGAGGAGTGTAGGTCCGATGCCCGTCATCAGCATAAAGATCAGCAGCTGGCCGTAGCTTCCAGCAAAAATTTTGAGGCAGCTGCCCAGGGCTGTAATACAAAGCCCGATGCCAATGACACGCTTTAAGCCAAAACGGTCTGTTAGAATACCGCTGATGAGACTTAAAAAAATTGATGGAATTAAAACGGCAGTAAAAATGCTGCTGAATTGGGAGGCGTTCATGCCAAAGCTTTCCATGAGCTGAGGCGCCAGAGGGGATAACTGGTATTGAGAATAATTTGGTGAAAAATTCGCAATACAGGCTACGAATAAAACCAACCAAGCGAGACGATTACTTTTTTCCATAGAGTCCTCGCAAAACAAAAGGCCTTTATACACAGCGCTTTAGATTAGTCAGGGGATGCTAGCAATTCACTCCAGAACTCACCGTGTTTATTTGCCCCTAGTATAGCAGGAATAAAAAAAGACTTTTGTCTTAAACAGGACAAAAGTCGGCAAAAATTAGTAAAAAAATTTTTTTTAAGTTTTTATTGTTTAATCACCCAGATATTCTTCGACAATTTTGATGTTTTTAATGATAATTTTGTTTCTCGCGGTTTCGATGGCTTTTTCGTCTTTTAGTATCCGAAGGTAATTGGCAACGTTGGAGCGTGTGATGCCAATGAAGGAGGATAGCTCTTCCTGTGTAAAATAAAGGGTGTTTTGGTGCGCCTGGGCGTAGCTTTTTAATAGAAAGCTGCACAGTATTTTCATGCCTGGAAGAAAAATATGATCTGACAGCTCACATAAAAGCTGGTTCATCATACGATTATAGCATTGATACATGGCGCGATTGAAGGCAGGATTTGAATTGAGACAGTGATCCATGACTTCGGGAGAAAAAGTCCAGAGGGTGACGTTTTCTTTTGCCGTTAGGGTGGTGTACAAGCCCAGAGAATTTTCTTCCGGGCAGTATAATGGAAATATGGCGCCTTTTTTATAGGCACTTAATACTGTTCGTGAATGTCCCGTTTTATAAGTGTATGTTGAGCGAATCGATCCGCTGACAATATAGTAATAGCGTTTAAAAATACCGTCGAGTTCACTGACGTATTCGCCAGGTTTTCGCAGAATTGTACCTTGATTAAATGCTTTAAGATAGTCTTCAAAGGCCGAGAAGTCGTCATTAATAAAATCCAAAGGTTCCTTGAGCTCAGTTTTCACGTTTTCCTCCAAATTTAAAATACGGCTACTATCCCTTCCACCAAAAGCACCGTCACACAGGAGGCCACCGCCACCGTCACCAGCCCCTTTTCATACAGGGCCAGCACCACAGCACAGAGGGTTCCGGCCAGGGCAGAGGGCAGGCTTCCCGTGGAGGAGAAGATGGCGGGAAAGGTCATGGAGCCCAGCACGGCATAGGGGACATAGTACAAGAAGGATTTGATAAAAATGCTTTTGATCTCCCGCTGGAACAGGGCCAAGGGCAGCATTCGGATAAGGTAGGTGACTCCGGCCATGACGAGGATATAGAGGATCAGTGCGGTGTTATTCATAGTTTGAGCCTCCTTCCTCTATAGGAAAGAGCACGGCGCCCAGGGCGGCTGCTGCCAGGGTACAGATAATGATCACAAAGCCCGAGGACAGGGTGTTCAGCACGGGTACAAAGGCAAAGACGCAGCTGGTGAAAACAGCGGCGGCCAAAACCACCCGGACGCTTTTTTGCTTCTTGGCCGGGGGGATAAAGATGGCGATGAACATGCCGTAGATGGCAATCCCTAGGGCGGAGCGGATAAAGGCCGGCAGGATGGTGCTGGCGGCGGCGCCGATTAAGGTACCGCCGGTCCAGCCGATGTAGGGCATAACCGCCAGGCCGAACATATAGCCCTTGGTGAGCCTGCCCGGCTGGCCGCTGCTGACGGCAAAGATCTCGTCGGTGTTGACAAAGGCGATGGCCATGCGCTCCAGGGTGTTGACCGCCGGATCGAGCTTTTGTGACAGAGACAGAGACATCAGGGCGTAGCGCAGGTTGATGACCAGCTGGGTCAGGGCCATTTCAAGGAAGGAGCCGCCGGAGAGAATTAAAGCCAGGCCGGCGAATTGCCCTGCCGAGGTCAGGTTGGTGGCGGAAATCAGCACGGCGGACCAGATGGGCAGACCGCCGTCCACGGCCATCATCCCAAAGGTAAAGGCCACCGACAGGTAGCCAAGACCGATGGGGATGCCGTCCCGGAGCCCCTTGGCTAAGGTGATGGATGTGTTTTCCATAAAAGGATACTCCTTTACAGCGAAATGGTCATGGTCAGCGCCGCAGGTACCAGGCCGTAGAGCACGATACCCAGGGCGGCGGCGCAGAGAATCAGCGCAATGGGGTGCAGCTTAAATTTAAAATAGAGTACGCCGCAGAGGATGGTGGTGAGAACGGCCTTCATGTCGATGGCAAGGCCGGCGGCGGAGAGGCTGGCAAAATTTTCCTCAAGCAGCAGAAATACCGCCGAGGCGATGAGCCCAAGCACCACAGGGCTCATGCCCGACAGGGCCCCCTTGACCCAGCGATTATCCTGAAAATTGGCGAACCATCGGGCGATGAGCATGATGATAATCAAAGATGGGAGCACGACGCCGGTGGTGGTGAGGATGGCGCCGGGGACACCGGCCATCTTCATGCCCACAAAGGTGGCCGAGTTGATGGCAAAGGGGCCGGGGGTGGATTCAGCCACGGCGATGAAGTCGGTGAGCTCCGTCATGGTCATCCACTGGTGGCTGATGACAACCTCCTGCTGGATCAGTGGAATCATGGCGTAGCCACCGCCGATGGTAAAGAGGCCGATTTTAAAGTAGGTTAGAAAAAGCTGTAAGTAGATCATGGGCGGTCCTCCATTTTATTCTTGCCGATTAAAAGCTGTCTGAAAATCCCTGCCAGGGCTCCGGCCAGGATGATAAAGACCACGTTGATGCCCGAAAAGGAAGCTATCAGGAAGGCGGCCAGAACCAGCACCAGGGCAAAGGCGTTTCTGGGGATTTTTTTGCCCATGCGGACCACGGCCCCAAGAATCAGGATAACGACACCGGCCCGAATGCCTTGGAAGGCATAGTTGACCCACTTGAGGGCAATGAACTGCTCGAAGAAAAGGGAGATGATCCCGATGATGATAAAGGAGGGCAGCACCACCCCCAGGGTGGCAAATAGTGAGCCGGCGGTTTTCTGTATTTTATAGCCCACAAAGGTGGCGGTGTTGACGGCGATGACGCCGGGGGTGGCCTCGGCGATGGCGATGATGTTGATGAACTCCTCTTCGGTGATCCAGCCTTTCTTATCGACGATCTCCGCCTGAACCAGCGGAATCATAGCGTAGCCACCGCCGAAGGTAAAGGCGCCGATTTTGAAGAAGGTGATGAAAAGGGTCCAGATATACGATTCTTTTTTCATACAATACTCCTTGAGGTTATTTTCCGGGAAATAATTTGAACCTGATCGCTGTGGCCGCAGACCCAGAGGACGTAGCCCTCGGGGGCTGTCTGGGAGGACAGCCAGAGGTTTTTTTGAAGGCGTCTGCCGTCCAGGATACCGAAGCAGCGGCCCTGGGGGATACGGCGAAATCGAGCCATGGGCGTTTTAAAGCCGGTGCCCAGATATTTGATATAGCTCTCCTTCCCAGCCCAGAGGTCGTAAAAGCAGCGCAGACGTTTTTTTTCGGAGCAGGATTTGAATGCATCCAGATCCTCGGGGGTCATGAAGCGGCGAATCAGAGCCTCGGGGTTATCCTTGGGGAGGATTTTTTGAATATCCACCCCCACCGGAGTGTCGGAGATGGCGCAGACCATAAAATCTCCGGAGTGGGAGCCATTGAAAAAAAGCCCTTGGCTGTCTAAAAGGTAGGGCTTGCCCTGGGGGCCTCGGGCAATATTCGGTGTGCCCTGATAGCCGTGGGCGGGCAAAATCTCTTCTAAAAAGAAAGCGGTGTGCCTTTTTTCTGGCGGGAGCTGGCTGATATCAGTGATGTAAAGGGTGATCATATCGACCTCCGTAAGCGGGAATCTTTATCTATTATACGCATTTTTTCAGGGCAGCTCAAGGGAACTTTCCCGAAAGTGCAGCCACTGGCAGTAAATTTGGCGCAAAAATTTGGTAAAATTTAAAAGTTTATTTACAAATTCGAGGACTTCACATACAATATCCCTATGTAAATTTAATATAAATTAGGAAAAGAAAGGAAAAACACAGTGAAAAACAAAAATGAATTGTCTGAACAGGCATACGTTTTTGAAGGCAAAATGCCGCTGAATCAGGCCATTGCCCTGGGGCTGCAGCACGTGTTGGCCATGTTTGTGGGCAATCTGACGCCGATTTTGATCATTCTGGGCGCCTGTAATGCCGCGGCCAGCAACAATGCGCTGGCGGCGGTTCAGGTATCCATTTTGCAAAATGCCATGATCGTGGCTGGGGTCGCAACCCTCATTCAGCTTTTTGCCATTGGTCCAATTGGCGGCAAGGTGCCTATTGTCATGGGGGCGAGCTCCAGCTTTATCGGCGCCTTCAGCAATGTAGCCGCCAGCATGGGCGGGGGTGTTCTGGCCTACGGCACCATCATGGGCGCCACCATTATTGGAGGAGTTCTGGAAATGGTGCTTGGCTTTTTCCTGAAACCCCTCAGAAAATTCTTTCCGCCGGTGGTTACCGGGACGGTGGTACTCTCCATCGGGCTCTCTCTGATCTCCGTAGGAATTAACTCCTTCGGGGGAGGCGGCAGTGAAGTGCCAGATTTTGGTTCTGCGGAAAATATGCTGCTGGCTCTTTTTGTATTGATCGTCATTCTCATTGCCCGACACGTGGGCAACAAGGTTATCAATTCCTCGTCGATCCTTGTGGGGATTATTGCGGGATATATTGCGGCCTTTATCATGGGACTGGTGCTGCCCACCACCGGCGTCACCGCCGAGGGTGTAGAGTTCACCAAGGCTTGGGTCTTGGACTGGAATCAGGTGGCCCAGGCCAGCTGGTTTGCCATTCCCGATTTTATGCCGGTGCCCATCGTCTTCGACTGGCGGGCGATTCTGCCGGTGCTGATCATGTTTGTGGTCACCGTGGTGGAAACCATCGGCGATATCTCTGGCGTCATCGAGGGTGGCATGTCCAGAGAAGCCACGGATAAGGAGCTCTCCGGCGGGGTTGTCTGCGACGGTGTAGGCTCAATTCTCGCCTCGCTGTTCGGCGTCATGCCAATGACCTCCTTTAGCCAGAACGTCGGCCTGGTGGCCATGACCAAGGTGGTTAACCGCTTTGCCATTGCCACCGGCGCTATTTTCCTGATTTTCTGTGGGCTGATTCCCAAGCTGGGGGCTCTGGTGTCCATCATGCCCCAGTCTGTTTTAGGCGGTGCGGCGGTGATGATGTTTGCCTCCATCGTCATCAGCGGGATTCAGCTGGTAACCAGAGAGCCTTTAAGCCCCAGAAATCTGACGATTTTATCGGTGGCCCTGGGCGTAGGCTACGGTATTGGCGCCAACAGCGGCGTGCTCTCCGGGGCGCCCCAGGCAGTGCAGCTGATCTTCGGCGGTTCTGGTATTGTGCCGGCGGCCCTTGCGGCAGTGGTGCTCAACATCGTATTGCCCTGGGATAAAGAAGAAGGTTCGGAAAAAACAGAAGCTTTGGTCTCTGAAACAGAGAAAAATGCTGAGGAAAACTAGAATTTAAAATTTCAACTTAAAAAAAACAGTGTCTGCTGCACTTTTCCCTGAGCGAGACCATGGATATCGCACTTCACTATCAAGTTTAAAAATAAGAAAACATGACCTAACCCCTTTTAAGGATTGAGGTCATGTTTTTTTATTTGCCCCCTTGACAAATCAATATAGCAGGGGTAAGATCTACCTATACCCCCTTAGGGTATATAGGAGGCGAAAAATGAAAAAACTTGAAGCACTTTTGGAGCTGGGCGGCACCAAAAGAGATATTGTCTTTTTGATTATCTCTGCCATTGCCCTGCTCATCAGTATTACGAAGCCCTTTCCCCTGCCCTTTGATGCGGCCTGGATTGCGGTTATCCTCTGCGGCCTGCCCATTGTTCTGGGCGCCATCGTCGGTCTCGTCACAGAATTTGATATCACCGCCGACGTGCTGGTATCCATCGCCCTGGTGGCCTCGCTGTTCATCGGTGAGGACTTTGCCGCCGGCGAGGTGGCCTTCATCATGCAGCTGGGGGCTCTTTTAGAGGAGCTGACGGTTAAGCGGGCCAGAGCTGGCATCGAAAAGCTGGTGAAGCTGACCCCGAGAACCGCCCGGATTATCACAGAGAACGGAGAAAACGTCGTTGCCGCCGAGGCGGTGAAGGTTGGCGATGTTATTCGGGTCCTTCCCGGTGAAACCATCCCCGTGGATGGCATTATTCTCAAAGGGGAAACCGCCATCGATCAGTCGGTGATGACCGGGGAGTCCATCCCTGTGGATAAATCCGTCGGCGATGAGGTGGCCAGCGGCACGGTTAATCAGTTTGGGGCCTTTGATATGGAGGCGGTGAAGGTCGGCGAGGACAGTGCCATTCAGCGGATGATTCGTCTGGTGGCCTCCGCCGATGCGGACAAGGCTAAAATTGTCGGCTTGGCCGACCGCTGGGCGGTGTGGATCGTCATCATTGCCCTGAGCGCCGCAGCCATCACCTGGCTGGTCACCGGGGAAATTATCCGGGCGGTGACCATCCTCGTCGTATTCTGTCCCTGTTCTCTGGTGCTGGCGACCCCCACGGCCATCATGGCGGCCATCGGCAACGCCACAGGCCATGGCTTTTTAGTCAAGGAGGGCGACGCTTTGGAACGGCTGGCGGCGGTATCCAAGGTGACCTTCGATAAAACCGGAACCCTGACCCGGGGTATTCCAAGGGTTGTGGCGGTAAAAAGTCTGTATTCCGAAGTTTCGGAGGATAGGCTCTACGGCCTCTGTGCCGCAGCGGAGAAAAATTCAGAGCATCCGCTGGGCAAGGCGATTTTGCGCTGTTACAAAGAGGATAAAGGGGACAGCGTTCAGGAATCCGCTGATTTTACAATGATTCCCGGCCAGGGCATCGCAGCCACGGTAGAAGGCAAGCGCGTTGTGGCCGGCAGCATTGCTCTGCTCCAGGGACAGGATATTTTGGTGGATGATGGGATGAAGATGGCAGCAGAAACCTACCTGGATGACGGCTGTACCGTTGTCTACACTGCGGTAGACGGCAGGGCGGCAGGCTTTATCGCCATTGCCGATACTCCGAGGGCAAGTGCCCAAGCTGTGATTGCAGGCATTAAGGCGGCGGGGATCACGCCGGTGCTGCTGACCGGAGATAACCCCAGGGCCGCCGAAAAGGTTGCCGGCATGCTGGGCATCGACGAGGTTCACGCCGAGCTTTTGCCCGAAGATAAGCTGGGATGTATTGACACCTTCCAGAGCCAGGGCTCGGCGGTCTGCATGGTGGGCGACGGCATCAACGATGCGCCGGCGCTGAAAAAGGCCCAGGTGGGGATTGCCATGGGCGGCGTCGGCAGCGATATCGCCGTGGATGCCGCGGATATCGCTCTGACCAACGACGATATCGCCGAGCTGCCCCATCTGCTGCGTTTGGCCAAGCGGATGATGTCCACCATCAAGCTTAATCTGACGTTTTCCATGACCCTGAACTTTGTGGCCATTGTGCTGGCCATCACCGGCATTTTAAATCCTGTGGTAGGCGCCTTTGTCCACAATGCGGGCTCTGTGGTCGTCATCGTTAATTCGGCGCTGCTTTTGAAATGGCATGGCGACAAGAAGCACAAGGATACCCAGGCGCCGGCCCAGAAGCTTGCGGCAGCTTAAATAGAGTGATCAAGTTAAAAAGAGCGTCAGTCCCTCCTGAATACGGGAGAGATTGACGCTCCTTTAATTTTAAGCATGACAGCCGCCACAGCCGCCGGCACAGGATGTTTTGGAAGCACAGCAGCCTGCGGCTTCGGTGATGCCAAACCACCTGGCCATTTCCTGGTTGGTGGGATAGCCCCCCTGTTTGACCAACACGCCATCCACAAAGGTGATGGGCAGTACCTGGCTGCCCTCCTGATCCAACAGATCTTTCACCATGGGATTTTCCGAAAAGGCCCTGGGATCGCTGATGCGGTCGTAACGTCTGACGGTGTCCCCTGCCTTGGTAAGGGTGGTGACAATGGCGTCCATGCGGGCATCCTCATCGGTGGCCGAGACAGACGCCGCTTCAAATATTTCAAGAAGTTTCAAAAAACAACCTCCTTCTGTGCTTTTTTGCAGGCACTTCAGCTGAAATGTCTGTGGGTTTACTATAGCAGATGAAGCTTAAGGTTTAATTGAGGGATAGTCTGTGACATTTCGATGACAAATGAATGATATAGACGACGGCGGCCTTTGCCCTTAGAATAGAGTTTAAGGAGAAAATATTTCGCTGAAGGAGTAGCGATATTTAATGTAATTCTCTTTAAAATTTGCTATAATGGAGGCAGAAAAATGTACGACAGACAGACACGTATCCCCATCACCAACGACTTTATGTTTTGCAGGGTCATGGAGGATGAGAGCATTTGCAGGGCAGTGCTCCAGGAAATTTTGCCCGAGATCAAAATCGGACGGCTCAGGTATCTTGAGAAGCAGAAAACCTTGGACGCAGGCGCCCATAGCCACGGCATCCGCCTGGATGTCTTTGCCCAGGATGACGGCCGGGTTTACGACATTGAGATGCAGTGCGTCAACGCAGGCCATCTCAAAAAGCGCAGCCGCTATTATCAGGGGCAGATTGATACAGCCCTTTTGGGTAAGGGTGAGGACTACGAGAGGCTCAGAGACAGCTACGTTATCTTTATCTGCACCTTCGATCCCTTCGGCTACGGGCAGTATATCTATCATTTTGAAAATTGCTGCCAAGAGATTGAGGGACTAAGGCTTGAGGACGGCGCCAGAAAGGTATTTATCAACACCAAAGGCACTGCCGGAGATATTCAATCTGGTTTGAAGGCCTTGTTAAATTATTTCGAGAATCGAAGCTTTGACGAAACTGGACTTATCAAACAAATTGAGACTGCGGTGGACAAAGCCAATAGTGACACCGCGTGGAGGGAAAATATGGGAACCTTTGAGATGCGATTGCGGGATTATGAGAGACTTGGAAGAAGTTTGGGGCGGAAAGAAGGAAGACTAGAAGGACGAAAAGAAGGAAGAGAGGAAGGTATAAGTACAGAAAAAAGACAGACTGCCAGAAGGCTTCTTGAGGCAGGCCAAACCGTCGACTTTATCGTTCAGATTACAGGGATGGCAGAGAAGGAAATCTTGGAGCTTCAGCAGAACTTAAATGCGGAGGACTAGCCTTGGATATGCTGGACATTTACGAATACCTTCCCCACACCGAGTGCAAGCGCTGCGGTCTGGAGGGCTGTATGGCCTTTGCGGCGGCGCTGGCGGCGGGTGAGATCAAGCTGAGCAGCTGTGCACCGCTGAGACTGGACAATCAAAGGCTCAATCGGGAGCGGATTGAGAAGATGATGGCGGAAGGGTAAAAGGTTAAAACAATAATAAAAGGGCGTTCGCAGGATGAACTGCGGGCGCCCTTTTATCGAATCCTACACCATCAGGCTCATGACAAACTGAAATACTGAATCTTCATTTTCATCCCAGAAGGGCTGCATAATCTCTGTGTTTTCAGCCTTTTCGATGCCTTTTTCCACCTGGTCCTCCCAGGATTTGATCATTTCAGATTTAATTTCCATTGTTTTTTCCTCCTATTTGTAGATGCCGTATTCGTGGACGAATTCGTTGACGGCCTTGAAGTTTTCCGGCTTGACGTCCTTTAGGGTCAGCAGGGATTTATCCGTGGTGAAGAGGTAGCCGCCGTCGGGGGCCGCCTTGTCGATGATGGCCTTGGCGGTGTCGATGCACTCCTGCACGGTGCCGGTTCTCAAGATGCTCAATGGCATATTGCCCATGATGCACATCTGCTTGCCCAGCTTTTCCTTGACAACGCCCAGGTCGTCCTCCTCAAAATAGCCGATAACGCCTTTTTTAGGCAGATCCTGAAGGAAATCGTAATAGCGGGTCCAGTTCTTTTCGAAGAAGATCTGGAGGGTGTAGCCATCGGCCACCAGGCCTTCCACCAGGGCCTTGAAGCTTGGCCAGTACAGGGTTTCGAAGTCCTTGGTTCTCATGTAGGAGGGCATGTGCAGGGGCATAAATACCGAGGCGATGCCGCCGGGATTGGGGTTGGTCAGCTTGGCCAGCTTGGTCATCAGCGGAATAGAGGCCTCGGCGGCCAGGCGAATCTGTTCCTTGTGACGTCTGACGTCCATGGAGGCGCCGCTGAAGCCGCGGAGTTGGTCGGCCACAAAGTCGAAGGGCGCTTCGGTGACGCCCCGGCGCAGGTTGGGCACGCCGTATTTTTCAGCTACAGCAGCGTTGCCCGCCGCAATTTTTCCCATGATCCGGCTGTTGGCGTTGATGGCTCTGGCCCAGTTCAGACCGCCCTCCATGCCCGGTGCCGCCAGGGCGGGGTATAGTCTCGGGATGACCTTGGTCACGATGGTTTTGTAGGGGTCGGCGATGTACTCGTCGTATTCCTCGGCGTCGAGGCCCGACACCTCGGGGTGCTGAACGTAGCCGTTGCTGTCGTTGGGGACGAAGGATTTGGATTCCATGGCTTTATAAAACAGCGGGAAACGGCCCATGTAGCCGCCGCCGTCAAAGTAGAAATCCTCGTAGACCTTGGTGTAGGCCTCGGCGATGCGGTCCACATTCCAGAGGGCTTCCTTCATGTCGAAGCCGGCGTACTCAATGGCAAAGGTCGGGTCGACCTTGCAGACCACCGGAATTCTGTCCGGCTGTTCTAAATTGATTGCTTTTTGACATCTCTCGAGAGATTCCTGATATTTACTCATTGTAGTTCACCTCATAGTTCATTGAATTCTTTTAAACGCCTGTGCGTTGCCTGTTTAACGAAAATATGCTATGCTATGAAAAAGCAATGCATAAAAGGAGTGGCCCATGTACGAAAAGGGGGTACAGACCCGCAATCTGATTTACAACACAGCGAAACAGCTCTTTTACGACAAGGGCTTTGAAAAAACGAAGATCAAGGCGATCGTCGAGGCCTCGGATGTGCCCATCGGCCTGTTTACCTATTACTTCAAAACCAAGGACCGGGTGGTTCAGAGGATTTACAGCGACTTTCACACCCGCATCAGCCTCAGGATCACGGAGTCCAATATTCAGGGGGCGGACAACGCCATTCTGCGCCATGTGGTGCTCAGCTGGATCTACTACGACATTATCCTGTCAGATCCCAACAACAGTCGCTTTTATTATGAAATTCTCTCCAAAACCTCCAATTATCGCTACATCGTCAAATTTGCCAATCAGGTTTACAGAAGGTACACCGAGGAGTTCAATGTCTATCTGACGGACCGGGAATTTGACAATATCCTCTTTTTAGATTTTGGCGGCCGCCGGGAATTCTTCCTCCAGTACTTTGAAAAGCAGGAGAAGGAAAGCGTCGACGAGATCATCTTCCTCATCAACGGCATCGTGCCCCGGATGATGGGCATCGACCAGAACACGGTGACCAAACTGCTCTACCAGGGCGTTGCCACTGCCAAAACGATTCCCCACGACGATATTCGATTTCTAATATAAAAATCATCAGCTCTGCTTTTGGCAGAGTTTTTTTATGCCTCCGCTTTTTTGGCGCTTCTGGCGGCCAAAAGCACCAGACAGCCCAAAAGGGGCCCAGCTGCCATGACGATCCATACCGAGGTAAAGCTCCCCGTGGCGTCGGACATGAAGCCGAAGACCAGAGGGCCAATCAGTGAGGCCAGCTGGAACATGACGTTGGTAAAGCCTGTGGCTGTGGCCGAGAAGGCGGTGCCCGAATAGTCGATGACCAGGGCGTTTAAGTGGGGATTGGCGGTGTAGGAAAAGAAGCCAAAGAGGAAGCCTGTGAGCATCAGGGCTCCGACGCTGGTCTGGAGGCCGAAGAGGATGGTGATGACCACCAATATCAGATAGCAGCCGATGATAAATTTGCGGCGATCCAGGTGCAGCTTGTCTACGATTAATCCTGAGGATACCGAAGCGACGATGCCGCCGGCGCTGTAGAGCATCATGACCTGCCCGGCCACGGCGCTTTCAATGCCCAGGGAGCCCATGTAGGCGTTGGCCCAGGTGGCTGTACCCAGGGAGACCCACATCAGGCCGAAGCCCGCCAGACCGATCAGGACGACGCCTCTATTTTTGAGGACGTCCTTCAGGCTGGAGAAGAAACCGACCTTGGCGATGTCTGCTTTCTGGGCCTTTTCATTTTTTACCAGGATAAACACCAGCACCGCAATGACCATGGCGATGATGCCGATGGTGCGGAAGGCGCCCTGCCAGCCCATGCTTTCTAAAAGTACCGGGCCGAGGTAGTTGCTCAGCAGAAGCCCTGCGGTGGGACCCACCAGCAGGATGCCGAAGGCCATGCTCCGCTCGCTAGGCTTAAAGTACTTTCCGATGACCTTGCCGCAGCAGGCCATGATGCAGCCGGCCCCCAGCCCCGTGGCAACCCTCAGGATAAAGCCCATTTGGTAGCCCGTCATCATGGACAGGCAGAAGGTGGCCAGACCGCCGATGAGCAGACAGACGGACATGATAAACTTGACGCCAAAGCGGTCGGCGAGCATCCCTCCTGGAATCTGGGTGATGAGATAACCCGCGTAAAAGGCGGACATATAGGCTCCGGCCTCCGCCGCCGTCATCCCAAATTCCGCCCGCATGGTCGGAATCAGCGGTGACCATATAAATCGTGTCATAAATGTAACCGTAAAGCTTGCCAGTAAAATCAGCAGCATAAACCATCTGAAATAGGCATTTTCTTTGACTGCCCTTTCCATCTCTTACCTCCCGAACGAATAAAATTATAAATATCATGAAATTTATAATTTTATTGTAGGCGGTTTCATGGTGGCTGTCAAGCACAAAATTTGTATTTTTAAATAAAAATATAATTTTTAAAGGGAGAAAACAATGAAAATTCTTGAAAAAGGGGTTTATTTTTACAAATAAAATTGTAATTTAATAAAAATAAATAAAATTAAATATAAAAAAAGATCCTGAACCATAATAGTTTCAGGATCAAAATGAAGGCACTAAATCCCCTAGCTTTCCAGAAGCATGAGTACAAAGTAAGCCTGCATGGCGTCAATCTGTTCTTCAGTTTCCAAAAAACTTCCCCAAACCTGGCTTTTTACCAATTCCATCAGCTGTTCCATCTCTGTTTTCATTGTGAGGCTTCCTTTCTTTTATTTATACACGCCGTATTCATAGACGAAATCCGTAACGGCTTTTAAATTTTCCGGGGTACCGTCGTTGGCCGACAGCATAACCTTGTCAGTGGTAAAGACGTAACCGCCGCCGGGGGCCAGATCGTCGATGAGTCCCTTGGCAATATCCAGGCATTGTTCCCTGGTTTTGTACTGGAGATCGGTGGTTTTCATACCGCCGCCGATACAGATGGTGTCGCCAAAGATTTTTTTTGCCTTTCTGAGATCGTCCTCTTCAAAAAGTCCAAGTATACAATTTTTAGGCAGTTCTGTTAAGAATTCGTGGAGATGTTCCCAGTTTTTTTCAAAGAGAATCATGAACTTGTAGCCCTGGCCTGCAAAGTGTTCGATGTAGGCTTTGAAGGAGGGCCAGTAGATTTTTTCGAAATCTTTGGGCTTGAGGTAGGGCGGCAGATGCAGAAATATGCTGAGGTATTTATCTTCTGCCGGGGAGGGCAAGATGGCATAGGCTGCCTTGATTTCAAGTTCCAAAAGGCCCATACAGGCTTCAGCCAGGGCGTCTGAATTGCGGCGGACGTCCATCATGGTCCCTTTGAAGTCACGAATACAGTCTAAAAACAAATCTGCAGGCATAAAAGGCGCTGCGGCACAGCATATAGGCAGACCGTGTTCAATTTTATAGCGCTGTGTCAGCAGCTGGCGGCTTTGGCCAAAGGCGCTGAACTCTCCGAGGGCTCGGCCCAGCTTTTGAAACATTTCTCCGGCATTGCCTTCCTTGAAGATACCGCATTTTCTAGGGAGAATTTTGTTGACAATAAAGGCCATGGGATCTTTGTTAAACTCGGGATATTCGTCGGGAGACATGATCTCCGATTTGCTTGTGGCAATCTGGATGGTTTCCGTATTGTTGCTGTAAATGCCGCCCTCCAGGGCTTCAGCAAATTTTAGAGGAAAGGTGATGCCAGGAAAGGCGCCCATATCGAATTTGAAGTCGGTGAGGGCCTTGGCGTAGGCTGCATACTCAAGTTCGATTTCCTCCTTGGCGGCGCTCAGGGTTGTGCCATAATAGAACAGGGCCCAGTTATCCACCAGGCCGAAAATGGGCACCCGGTCGTTGGCCTCGTGGCCAATGGCTCGGGCCATGCGCTGAACTCTCGCGTCGTACAATTTTAAATTATCCATCATCTTCCCTCCTTAAAACGTTTTCTTTATTATTAAAATCATTATAATAGATCATGATCTAAAAAGTCAATCTATTTTTGATCATGATCTAAAAGTGACATGGTATTTTTGAAGTTACCGTGTTATAATGGCCCGGGAGGTCATACCTATGAAAAAAAGTCAAAAAACCAAGGAGCAGCTGATCAATACGGCAAAATCTCTGTTTTACAGTCAGGGCTATGCGAATACTACCACCCGGCAGATTGCCGACCGCTCAGGCATTTCACAGTCTGTTCTTTTCTACCATTTTAAAAATAAAGAGGACATGCTCCATACGCTGGTCCGCAGCTATTATCAAAATCTCAACGCTCAGGTGCTCTCGGCAGCGCCGGATCTCTCCAGTGTTGAGCTGCTTTTGGCCTATTTTTATGTGCAGTTTTTTTCGCTTTATTATAATCGTCGTTTTAAAGCGCTGATTCTTCAGGCAGAGGATACCGTTATTGATATTCTGTACCATGACTACTGCAGAAACCTGTTCCCCGCCTTGTCAAAGACGCCTGTGGATGAATCCCAGCCACTGATCGACATTGCGATTTTTATCGCTTCTCAGAATGCCGTGCTGAAGCTGGTGGATCAGGGGCGAATCAATACGGGATTTGAGCGTCTGATCACGATTTTGATAAAGCTTATGAAATCCTACCTGTCTTTGGATTCGGAAATTGTGGAGGCTGCACTGCCCAAAATTGAGGCCGTGGCCCGGCAGATGGATTACAGCAAATTGAATATCTTTGCCGACGATTATTGGATTTCCCTGGACAAAAATTAAAAAGATAAAAAAATAACCCTATTTGCCATTTTTAGCAAATAGGGAAGATATCTCGGTCGAGGTGCAGTACGTAAATACTGGGCAGCACAGGCTGCCTCATTCAAAACTGACAACCTGAACCGGATTCCCATGGTCCTTTATAAGATCAATAAGATCCTCGGTTTTGAGCCAGACCGTGGCCGTGTTGTCATTGGGATGGACACCGATGAGTCCGGGTGCGTCGATGAAATCCTGGTCGATGAAAAAATACACGATGCCCTCGGCATCATTTAACAGACCGAGGGGTGAGACGGCCCCGGGAATGAGCTTTAGCAGCGCCATTAAATCTTCGGCGGAGGCGAAGGACAGGGGCTTGGTCTCGAATCTTTTTCTGAAGGCCTTGAGGTCGACCTGCTTATCCCCCTTGACGGAGATGAGGTAATAATTTTTCTTTTTACTGTCACGGACAAAAAGATTTTTGGCGTCGGCCTCTGGATAGGGCAGATCTACCTGTGCCAGCTCCTCCATATTGTACACGGCAGGGTGTTCAGTGGTCTCGTACTGAATTCCTCTGTGGGTTAAAAAGTCATAAATTTCTTGTTTGTTCATAGTTTTCTCCATTTTATTATTAAATTCAAACCTCGCCTTTTCCCCAATCACTGCTGTCATCACAGAGCTGATGAAGCCCCCGGCTGACCGGTACAAAACGGGCTTCGTCGGTTAGGGCCACCAGGGTGTCCGCCGGAAGGATCAGGGTATCGCCCCGGGGGATGATCTCCTTGTCACCCCGGCGGATGGACACCAGCAGGCAGGCCTCGGGCCAGGAAAGGTCGGCTATCTGTGTTTCTGCGGCCAGAGAGCCCTGCTGGACTGCCACGGTGAGCAGGGTTTTGTCTCCGGCGGCCTCGACGGGCTTGGCGCCCCGGCGGGCCAAAAGCTTGTCTAAAAGCATTTCGTAGACGGGCTCGGCCCCCAGCCCTGCGGCGGTGATCTCGGCCACAATGGCCACCACCGACAGGGAGAGCAGGTGGTCCAGGGAGCCCGTCATCTCGGTGATGAGCACAATGCCGGTGATGGGTGCCCGGACGATGGCGGTGAAATAGCCGGCCATGGCCAGGATGATGAAATTGTTGAGGTACTGGGCCTCGATGGTGCCGGTGCCGATGGCCAGTTTGCCGAAGATGCCGCCGATGTAGGCCCCCAGGACCAAAAGCGGAAAGAAGATACCGCCGGGGGCGCCGGAGCCAAAGCTCAGCATTGAGAACAGAAATTTTGCCGCCAGCAGCAGGGCCATGGCGCCCAGGGCTAGTCTGCCGTCCTGGAGATCTGTGATCATGGCGTGGCCGCCGCCCAAAACCTCGGGCAGGGTAAAGCCCAAAATACCGGCGGCCACAAAGGGGATGACAGGCTTGAGGACGGCGGGCAGACGCTTCATTTTGCCATAGAAGCCCTGGGATAAAGACAGTGCTCTATTGTAAAGGGCGCCGCAGATGCCCAGCACCACCCCCAAAAGAACGATCCAGCCGTAGGCCTTTAGGGGAATTCCCGCCGACACGGGAAAATTAAAGACCGTGGACATGCCGAAGAAGAGCTTGGAGATGAAATCTGCCGTCACCGAGGCGGTCATGGCACAGAAGAGCACCGAGACTGAAAAGCTCTTGTGAACCTCCTCCAGGGAGAACATAACCCCGGCCAGGGGGGCGTTGAAGGCTGCCGCCAGCCCGGCGCTGGCGCCGCAGGTCATAAGGTAGCGCTCCTCGACATTGAGGCGCTTGAAGATTTTAGAAAAACCCTTGCCGCCCATGGCCCCCAGCTGCACCGAGGGGCCCTCCCGGCCCAAAGACAGGCCCCCCAGGATACAGAGGACGCCGCCCACAAGCTTGCCCACAAGCACCTTCAGCCAGTTGGTCTCAAAATGTCCCTCCAGTTCGCCCTCCACCTGGGGAATACCGCTGCCGGAGATCATGGGCTCCCAGCGGATTAAAAAGCCGACGGTCAGGGCCATGAAAATCAGAAGCAAAAACCAGAGGGCCATGGCGCCGGGATTGCCCTTGGCCTGGGTCAGCACCAGCCTGAGCTCCTGCTCCGAATAGGTCAGGGCAAAACGGTAAACGACGGCGATGAGCCCCGATACAATGCCCACGGCCACCCCCTCCAGGGCCAGCTTGTACTTCAGATTTTTGGTGCTGTCGATGAGGACAGCAGCCTCGTTTTTCTTCTGGACAGGATTAAAATCTTTAAAACTGAACATGCCTTTACCTCCAAAAAAAGCCAGCAATTGCTGGCAAAAGCCAGAGCGCCAGGCCCCGGCGGGTTAGATGATCTGATTTTGTATAAGAATGACGAGCACTAAAAAGATGACGGTGGCGATGGCAGACAAAATCATCCAGATCAGGCTGCGCTTTCTCCATTTCGGGGCAATTTTCCCCTTGGTAAAGCCCACAATCGCCAGAATCAGCGCCAGGGCTGAGGTGCCGGTGCTGCTCAGGAAAAAGACCTTGGAGGTCGTTGCTCCGGCAAAGAGATCCATGTGGGAGATGATCAGGTGAATGAGCAGGGGCAAGATGATACCGGCACAGAGGACGGTTCCCGATAAAAAGGGAAAAATCTCCAGACGGTCGGCGTCGGTGGGAATGGGCTTGGTGGCCTTTTTCTCCTGTTTGGCCGCAGCCTTTTTGGCGGCGTTTTCCCGTCTGAGGCGAGCCGACAGAATATCCTCGATTTCCTCGCTGCGTTTCTTGGCCATGACGGCGCTTCTTGAATTGGGGCATTGGACGATGATTTTTTTGTAGACGTCCAGGGCTTTTTCGTATTCTCCCTGCTGGTGCAGGCGAAAAGCATATTGATAAACTTCTGAGACTTTTTTAGCCATGTTATTCCTCGAATTCTATCTTTCTAGTGAATCTGTGCGTGCCGCCGACGATTTTTGATAAAGAAAAAAGCGCCGGACAACCCGACGCTGAACTTTAAAATTAATGGCGGAGAGAGAGGGATTCGAACCCTCGGTACACTATTTAATGTACACACGCTTTCCAGGCGTGCTCCTTCAACCAGCTCAGACATCTCTCCGCAGATCCAAACTGCTCTCAACGCGATTTTATCCAATTGTGAGACAGTTATTTATTATAGACGTAAAGTTGGCATTTGTCAATGGGTTTGAGGAAATTTTATGGCTTTTCCGGCTAAATTTTAAAGGGAAGTTTCTGTCAGACTGCGAAAAGCTGGTTTTTCCTGTAAAAGTGAAATCCCCGGCTTTGCGGCTGACAAAAAAAGTCAGACTGTGCTATAATAAAGTTAACGGCATGCTTCGGCAGAGGCCGTATTAAAAACAGGAGGCTTTTATGGAAGAAGAAAATGCCCGCCGCTATCACCGCTTTCTTGTAAGCGAGCTCATCACCGTCTTTGTCTGCGGCTACCTGATCTACACGGTGGACACAACCCTGGGCTACGGCACAGATCTCCGGTTTATGATTCCGGGGGCGCTTTTGATCCTCGTGCTTTTGCAAAACTGCGGCTATTGGGGCTATCGCTATCTTCTGGCCCGGGGAAGGGTTTCTGACCGGCGCCGGGTATTAAAAATTTTTGCTTTTTTTAAAAGGCTGATGCCGGTGCTTTTCCTCCTCTACCCCGCCGGCCTGATTTTTGAAATCTTCACCGATGCTTCGAAAATCCTGGCGCTGATCACGCTTTTCGGAGGCATCGTCTTTATTCTGGCCCTTGTGGAACACATCGGCATGTATTACATTGATATCAAGCGTATGAAAGGCGGCAAAAGACAGCCCTCGGAGCTGGCCGCCGAGCTTTCAGACAAAGGAGGTCCATCCTGATGCGCATCATCATCGACGCCGACGCCTGCCCCAGGGGCGTCAAAAATATCTGTACAGAAATTGCAGCCCAGTACCAGCTGCCCCTGACCATGGTCTCGGACAGAAATCACGACCTTGAGGACGACGGCAGCGAGGTCATCACCGTGGATTCCGGCCGGGATGCCAGTGATTTTAAAATTGTGGAGATCACCACGCCCCAGGACATCGTCGTCACCCACGACTACGGACTGGCCTCGATGGTTTTGGAGAAGGCCATGAGCGTCATCCACCCCGACGGCTTTATCTACAGCGCCGCCAACATCGACGAGCTGCTCTACAAGCGCTATCTGAACCAGAAGCTTAGAAAATCCGGCCACGCCAGGCGGATCAAAAAGAGAAGTCCCGAGGAGGACGAAGCCTTTAGAATTATCCTGTTGTCTCTGGTAAAACCGATGGATAGTATTATTTTACCCGACTAGGGGCTTGACAAAAAGCTGCAGTCCCTTTACAATAGGGAGCGTAAAATTAAAAACGTATTTATTTGCCACATCGGAGGGTGTACGCAAGACGCTGGATAAGATGGTTGGTTATACCGACTGCCTTAGCCAGCTTTTTTTGTTATTTAAGGAGGTTTACCATGAACGATGCCCTGACGCTGACCCGGGGAAACCTGGGCAGCGCCCTTTTAAAGTTTTCTATTCCGTTTCTTTTGGCCAGCTTGCTCCAGGCCTTTTACGGCGCCGCCGATTTGTTTATCGTCGGTCAGTTTGACAACGCCGCCGGGGTTTCTGCTGTGGCCACGGGCAGCCAGGTCATGCAGACCGTCACCGGTGTGATTTTGGGCCTCACCACCGGGGGAACCATCCTCATCGGCCAGTATCTAGGGGCCAAAAAGGATGAGGATGCCGCCGTCACCGTGGGCACCATCGCCTGTATTTTCGCGGTTTTTGCAGTGATACTGACTTTGGTGATGACGGCTTTAAGTCGTCAGTTTACCCTGTGGATGCAGACCCCCGAGGCTTCCTTTGAGGCCACCTGCGATTATATTTTTATCTGTGCCTGCGGGGTGCCCTTTATTGTGGGCTACAATGCCATCAGCGGTATTTTCAGGGGTATGGGCGACTCCAAAAGCCCCCTGGTTTTCGTGGCCATCGCCTGTGTCATCAATATCCTGGGGGATTTCGTGCTGGTGGCCCTGTGCCATATGGGAGCCGCTGGGGCAGCTCTGGCCACCACCGCCTCCCAGGGGATCAGCTTCATTGCCGCGGTTAGCTATCTCTGGCGGCGGGGCTTTCCCTTCCCCTTTTCCAAAAAGCACTTTAAAATCGATTTGGGCAAGGCGGGCAAGATCTTTACCCTGGGGGCGCCCATCGCCCTCCAGGATGGCCTGATCAATATCTCTTTTTTGATCATCACCGCCATCATCAACGCCATGGGCCTGACGGCCTCGGCCTCGGTGGGGGTTGTGGAGAAGGTCATCGTCTTTGTCTTTTTGCCCATCTCGGCCTTCGCCTCGGCGGTGTCGGTGGCCACAGCCCAGAACAGCGGCGCTGGACAGAACGACCGCTGTATTAAAAGCCTGAAGCTGGGCATCGCCTTCACCCTGGTCTGGGGGGTGGCCTTCTGCCTGTTCTGTCAGTTTAAGCCGGAGCTTTTGACCAGAATTTTCACCACCGACGCTGAGGTGGTCGCCATGTCGGCCCTCTATATGAAATCCTACAGCCTGGACACGGTGGTGGTCTGCTTTGTGTTTTGCTTCAACGCCTTTTTCAGCGGCTGCGGCCACGCCGTCTTTCCCATGGTCCACAGCCTGATTGCCACCTTTACAGTGCGGGTGCCCCTGGCCTTTGCATTAAGCTTGATTCCGGGAATATCTATCTATTACCTGGGTTTTGCCTCCCCCCTGGCCACCCTGCTGTCCCTGGCGATCTGTGCAGTTTACTTGAAAAGCGGCCGATGGAAAACCAACACGGTGATTTCAAGGGCATAAAAAAATTTAAGGATTTTGAAAAATTTCGGTAGTATCCCCATCAAAACCCAAGGAGGTCACTCATGATCAGAGAAGAGCTGAAAAGCAACACCCTGCGGATTATCACCGAAATGTCTGCCGAGGACGGCACCAAGTCGAAGCGCACCAAGGTGTACGGTGAAATTGCCCCGGAGGCCGATAACCAGAGCATCTATTCTGTATGCCGCTGGATCACAGGCCTGCAGACGGCCACCCCCGTCGATTACCAGAAGGTTTCCGTCGTTTCCCTGACGGAAGAAGCTGCCTAAGGAGGTCTTTTATGAAAACAATCCAAAACGAACTCGTCTTAAGCTTTAAGCGCGGTGACGGCAAGGCCCAGGGCATGCGCATTGCCGACTTCAATGCAAATCTGGACAATGCGGTGATTCTGGAATCCACCGCCGGAATTTTAGCCTCCGGCGTCTTTACCTACGGCGGCGCTTCGCTGGTGTCCCTGAATTCTGCCATCAAGGTGCGCACCGAAAAGGAACCCATCGTTTTCTAAGGCACTGCAAAAGCCCCCGAAGGGGGCTTTGCTGTATCTCGGGCCTGGCTGGAGAGTGTTTTCTCCGGCCGGGCCTTTTTTTATAGACTTTAGTCAGTTGAGTGCGAGAGAGTTTCTCGAATAGAGAAAT
>JAUNGS010000030.1 GCA_030524435.1 Eubacterium sp. | reverse complement strand
ATGTCACCGGCACCGCCGATTTCGCAATGATCATCAAGGGCTTCTACAACTTAGATGACCAGTACAACGAGGTTGACATCGACTATATCGAAGACAACCAGCTGCAAAACGGCGTAAAAATTGTTGCACCGCCCACCGACATCTCAGCCCTGACAGCCAAGCTCACCGAAGCCAAGGGCTACAGTGAAGCGTCCTACACCGCCACCAGCTTTGCAGCCTTAAGCACTGCCATCGCTGATGCGGAAAAGATTACCACAGAAAACACCAAGGAAGAAGTACAGGCAGCGGTGGACGCCCTCCAGGCAGCCATCGACGGCTTAAAACGCGCTGCGGATAAAGCTGAACTCCAGACGGCAGTGAACGCCGTTCCCGGAGACTTAAGCCTCTATACCCCCCAGACCGCCGAAGCGGTTCAGACAGCCTTAGAAGAAGCCCAGGCCCTGTTAAATGACAAGGATCTGGAGGACACCGCCGCCAACCAGACTGCGGTTAAGGCTGCGGCGGACAAATTAAATGCAGCGGTAGCGGCTCTGGAGGCTCTGCCCCAGAAGGACGTTTTGGCCAAGAAGATTACCGAAGCCGAAGCCAAATTAAATGACGGCAACAGCTACATGAGCGCCGACGTTGACGCCCTGAATACAGCCCTTAACGCTGCCAAGGCTGTGGCTGACAATGAAAATGCCACCGAGGCTCAGGTTTCAGAAGCCCTGGCCAACCTGGATAAGGCCGTCAGCGCCTTAAGAATCAAAGCCGACCAGGCAGCCTACAACGAAGCTGTGGCCCTGGTGAAAAATAGCTTTGCCGAAGAAAATTACACCGCCAGCAGCTGGACAAATTACAAGGCAGCCTTAGACAAGGCTGAAGCCCTGGCTGAAACCATGGCCGCCGGCGAGGTCACCCAGACCGAAGCCGACGCCGTGTTAGAAGCCCTGCAGACCGCCTCCAAGGGTCTGGTGCCTGTGGCCTCTGCCGAAGAAAAGGCAGCCCTAGACAAGGCTGTGGCCGATGCCGAAGCCCTGGTCAAGGAAAACTATACCGAAGACAGCTACGCCGCCGTTAAAACCGCCCTGGATGCTGCCAAGGCCCTAGATCTGAAGGACAGCACCGCAGATACGGTCAACACAGCGGTTAAGGCCTTAAACGACGCTGTGGCTACCCTGGTGACAACCACCAAAGACGCTGACACCGGCGTTGTGGTTGAAGGCTTGGAAGCCGGCACTGGCATCACCGTTGTGGATAAAACCGATGACGAAGAAGCCGTGGCTCAGGTGGAAGAAAGCGTGAAGAACGCCGACGTATTCGCCGAAGCTGAAAAAACCGAAGTCCTCTTCGTCGGAGACATCACACCCGAAGTTGCCCCCGACGGAACCGTCACTGTGAAGATTCCCGTGGGTGACACCAGCTACGATGCCTACTACGTTGGGCACAAGGGTGAAGACGGCGTCATCACCTGGACCAAAGCCCAGGTTGAAGATGGCATGGCCATTGTGGCCGTGACCTCCTTCAGCGAGTACAGCTTGGTGGGTGTCAACTTCCCCGAAGATCAGACCACCGGCGGCGAACAGACCGGCGCCGGTCAGAACCAGGGAACCACCGCCCAGGGTCAGGGTACTACTGTCAAAGGAAACAACGTATCCACTGGTATCTACGGTGAAAGCGCAGGCTTTGTGGCCGCCGGGATCCTAATTCTGGCTGTTGCAGGTTTACTTGCTTACAGAAAAAAATTAATGCATAGAAACGTATTGTAAAACAAAGGCTATAAGCCACTGCTTCCTGGAAACAGGGAGCAGTCACGAATAGCCTTGGAACAAAAATTTTAAATGAGGAGGAGAACATGGAAAACTCGAGGAAGGGCATAATCAAAGCTTTTATTGTAGGATGTGCCGTGCTAGTGCTGTCATGCCTTGTCAATGCGGTTCCGGTAAAAGCGGATGAACCCATTGGTACGGTAACCGTAACCGTGGAGCGGTTTACCCTGGGGCAGGGATACTTTATTGAGCCGGAGGAGGTTCCCATTTATGCCGGGGATACGGGGGCAGATCTGCTGGATCGTGTTCTGGGCGGGCCGGATACCTATGAGACAAAAAACAATTCTTCCTACGGTTTTTATCTGGCGGTGATCAAAAATGCAGACACCGGCGTTTTAGATATCCCCCTGTACATCCAGGAAATGAGTGGTTACAAGATCACGAATGAACAAAATGACGGCAACAAGCATTATCCGGGACTTGGGGAGTTTTCCTACTCTGAGAAATCTGGATGGATGTACATGGTAAACAATAGCTTTCCGCAGGTAGGCATGGGATATTATATGCCAGAGGATGGAGATGTTGTTCGTTATCAATTCACCCTTTGGGGAACCGGAAAAGATGTGGGTGATAAATATGACGGCAGTGGTATACCTATTGCAGATCGTGACGCATTAACAAAGTATATTGCAGAATTCAATGGATGGGAAGATAAAGATGCGCTTTTATCAATCCGGCACATTCGGGATGCTTATGATAATGCCATGGAGATCCTTCAAGATTTAACCCAAGATCAAACCAGTGTAGACAATGCGCTGGAATACCTGCAAGCAGCCGTCAACGCCCGAAATTTACAGGGGATTAGGCTGAATAAGGAAACCATGCAGCTCCAATACGAGACAGAGGAAATGCTTGAGCTGATCTATGACCCTGAAAATTGTCGGGTGGATCAGGGCGTTGTGTGGTCTAGCAGCGATGAAAACATCGTCTACGTTGACGAGGGATATCTGTATGCCACCGGCCTCGGCACCGCCACCATCACCGCCACCCTGGGGGACTTTACCGCCAGCTGTCAGGTCACCGTAACCGAGGAAAGCGCCGAAAAGCCCCTAACGGCCATCAGCTTAAGCCCCGCCCAGGTCAGCCTGGCCAAGGGCAGAACGACAGCCCTCAGGGTCGACTACTTCCCGGCGGACACCACCGACGATAAAACCGTAACCTGGAGCTCAGACAACGAACAGGTAGCCCAGGTGGACGCCGAGGGGCGGGTGACGGCTTTGGATACGGGGGCTGTGGTCATCACCGCCCGGGTGGGCGCCCTTACAGCCACCTGCCAGGTAACGGTTATTGAAGAGGAACCGCCGGAGGCCACCGAGGAGGATCAGGCTGCGGCTCGGGAGGCTGTTCGCCTGGCGTCTATTTTAAATACCAACCCCAACCCCAGTTTAGAGGAGGTTCAGGTGGTGGAGCGGACCTACGAGAGCTTAACCCCGGTGCAGCTGGCGCTGCTTGACGCCGAGCAGGAGAAGGCCATCCAGTCGGCGGTGGCAGACGGTTATCACCGGGTGCTGGCCAGTGTGCTGGCAGTGTGGGAGCCCGCCGCCGAGGCGGTACAGTCCTTGGTTGACGCCGGGGAAAGACCCGACGACACCAGCCTCTACAATCTGGTGCAGGCCGAGAAATCTCTAAATACCCTGAAAGATTGCCAGGGATTTTGGGCCGAGGATCAAAAGACCTATAATCAGGCTCTAAAATCTATGGAGGATTTGGCCGAGGCTTTAAAGGACATCAACGCCACGGATAAGGGGGTCACCCTATGGGGACGATCGCTGACTTTGCCCTGGACGGTGAAGGTCGAGGTCGAAAAGGTGGCGGTGAGCCCCCAGCAGCAGGCGGCCTTGGCCGGGGATAACCAATACCTCAATCCGACCATTGAGGCCCAGTACCGCATTGTTTTAAAAGACTTTGCCGCTGCCAAAAAAGCCGACGTCATCCCGGAATACGATACCCAGGGCAAGAGCTTCAGGGTTATCCTGCCCTCGGGCAGCTACGAAGCGCCGGCTCTGGGCGAGCACGGGCAGCTGACCCTTGTAAAAAACGATGAGCGCCTGGGATTTGAGGATGACAAGGGAAAGGCGCTGGTCACCTACAGCGCCGGATCCCAAACCTTCAGCTTTTCCACCGACGACAGTCTGGGCACCTTTGCCGTGGTGTCCGACAGCCGCATCGCCATCGAGAGCTTTGTGTTAAGCAGCGCGGAAAAAACCCTGCTTCTGGACACCTCAAGCCCCAGTTTCCAGCTGAGTGTAAAGAGTTATAGGCCCTACAACACCACCGACAAAGACAGGGTGAGCTACAGCTCTTCGGATCCGTCGGTGGCCAGCGTAGACCGCCAGGGCGTCGTCACCGGCCACGCCAAGGGCACGGCGGTGATTACGGCGGATATCTGCGGCGTCACCCAGCAGTGCACCGTCACCGTCAAAACGAATCGCTACGTGGACTTTGAGAGCTATTGGCCCACCTTCCGCAAGGACAACAGCAACATGGCCATCGTGGGGGCCAGCCTGCCCAACGCCGGCAGCAACCTGACGGAAAAATGGATCAATACCGACATCAACACCGGGGCCCAGCAGATGACCGCCGGAACGCCTCTGGTGGTGGACAACTACATCTACATTCCCACCCAGAACAACAAGCTCTACAAGCTGGACAAGGGCACCGGGGCCATTGTGGCCGAGGCCCAGCTGTCTAAAAAGGTGGGCTTCTTCTCCTACGCCACCTACGGCGACGGCATGATCTTTGTGCCCGAGGAGGACGGCACCATCGAGGCCTTTAACGCCGACAGTCTGGATTCTCTATGGATTACCGAGAGCTTTGGGGGCCAGAGCAACTGCCAGGTCACCTACGCCGACGGCTATATCTACTCGGGCACCTGGAGCGGCGGCTCCAATACGGGGACCTTCTTCTGTGTGGATGCATCCACCGGCGGCGAGGCCTACCAGACCAACGGTGTGCGCCGGGCCAAGTGGGTTTCCGACGACAACGGCGGCTACTATTGGAGCGGGGCCACGGTGGTGGGCGACGCTGTGATTTTCGGCGGCGACTCCGGGGTGCTCCAGTCCAGAAATAAGGTCACCGGGGCTTTAATCGACAGTTACGCCACCGGCGGCGCCATCCGCTGCTGCATCGCCTACGACGCAGGCACCGGCGCCCTGTACTTTACGGCGGGGGGCGGTGTTGCTTCCACAGGTATGACCGGCGGCGGTTATTGCTGGCGGGTGGACGTTACAGAAAGCGGCCGTTTTAGCGGGGCTAAGTCCACCGCCCTGCCGGCGGCCTCCACCACCACGCCGGTGGTTTACAACGGCAGAGTCTACGTCACCACCCAGAAGACTAACGGCTCCGGACACGAGGAGGACTACAACAAGGCCACGGTCATCGACCAGAGCAGCACGGAAAACGGCAAGCTGGCGGTTTTAGACGCAAGCAGCCTGTCCTTAATCTACCAGACCGACGTGGGGGGCCCCTCCAAGGCCTCGCCCCTGCTGACCACGGCCTACACCGCCGACGGTCAGCAGACGGTGTACCTCTACATCACCGTCAACAACCACGACGGCGCCATCGTCCGCATCAAGGACTGGGCAGGCAACATTACCCCCCAGGCGGAGGTCATTTACCGGGCGCCGGAGGACGAGCAGGAGTACACCACCACCAGCCTGAACTGCGACGCCGAGGGTGTGATCTACTACAGAAATGACCGGGGACACCTCATTGCTTTAACGGGCACCTCGGAGCCGGTCAGGGCGGCGGCCCCCGTCGAGAGCCCATCGAGAACCCAGCGGGGTGATGGGGCTTCGGGGTCGGGGAGTTCTAAAACCTCGGGGGCTGGCAAAAAAGCGGCGGACAAGGCAGATAATGCCGCCGCTGCTGGCTGGCGCTTCGATGGTCTCATGCTGCCGACTGGCGGAGGGGAGACGGCCAAAAATCGAGAGCTTTTGAAGAATGCCGGTATCGTTTTGGGCTGCTCCGGGGCTGCGCTGACCTTTTTGTACACCCTGGGCTGTGCCCTCTGGCCCAAGCTCATTAAAAGATCCTAGAGCCGACTGAAAAATAAAATGGGGCGCCGCGCGCTGCTTTAGGGCAGCGGAGACGGCGCCTTTGTATTGACAATACCCGGGGAAAGGGATAGGATAAGGAAAAGGATTTCAACAAGAGAAGGGAAGGACAGACTATGAAGGAAATCGCCATTTACGGCAAGGGAGGTATTGGAAAATCGACCATCTCCGCCAATGTGTCGGCGGCCTTTGGCAATCAGAAAAAACGGGTGCTCCAGGTGGGCTGCGACCCCAAGCACGATTCCACCAGGCTCCTTTTACACGGCGAGGTGCCCCAGACGGTGCTGGATTACCTTAGGGAGACGGCGCCGGACAAGTGCCGCCTCCAGGACATCGTCTTTGAGGGCTGGCGGGGGATTCACTGCGTGGAGGCCGGCGGCCCCGAGCCCGGGGTGGGCTGTGCCGGCCGGGGGATTTTGACCACCTTTGAGCTTTTGGACCGCCTGGGCGTCAGGAAAAGCGCCTACGATCTGGTGCTCTACGACGTGCTGGGGGACGTGGTCTGCGGGGGCTTTGCGGTGCCCATGCGCCGAGAGTACGCCGACGAGGTCTACATTGTGACCTCCGGGGAGTACATGTCCATCTACGCCGCCAACAATATCCTCAGAGGCCTTAAAAATTACGACGCTGAAAAGCACCGGGCCGGGGGGATCATCTTCAACGCACGAAATCTAGAGGATGAGGCCGGGCGGGTCAAACGCTTTGCCGAGGCCGTGGGACTGCCCATTTTGGCGTCTATTCCCAGAAGCGACCTTTTTGCCGCCAGCGAGCGATCGGGATGCTGTCTCTTGGAGGCCTACCCAGATTCTGAGATTGCGGAGATGTTTAAAGATCTGGCTGCGCGCATCGACGCTGCCCCGGCCCTCTATCCGGCGGCGCCCCTTTCAGATTTGGAATTGGAGCGGGTGGTGCTGGGGCGGGATAAAAAGGCGCCGGCCAAGGTGTCGGTGCCGATTGCACTCGATGCGGCCCAGGCCCCAGAGGAAAACCAGTTCTTTTCCAAAAATCTGGTGGCCAGGGAGCCCCTCCATGGCTGCGCCTTCAGCGGCGCCATGGGCATTGCGGTGATGGTGAAAAACAGCCTCTGTCTGGCCCATGGCCCCAAGAGCTGCGCCCACATCACCTACCAGAGCATCACCTCCATCGGCAGGAAGACCCTGCTGGAGCGGGGGATTGTGCTGCCCATGCAGGTGGCGCCGCCCATTGTGTCCTCGGAGATGAACGAGAGCGTCATGGTCTTCGGCGGCATCGAGGAGCTAAGGCTGAAGGTAAAGGCCCTGCTTGAGAAAAAGCCCGAGGTCATCTTCGTGCTGACCACCTGTCCCAGCGGCATCATCGGCGACGACGTGGAGACCATCACCCAGCTGGCGACGGCGGACACCAAAATTGTCCTGATTAAAACCGACGGCAACATCACCGGGGATTACCTCCAGGGGATCATCGAGGCCTACGTGACCATCGGACGAAGCCTGATTGACAAAACCGTCAATCCCCGGCCCGACACCGTCAACCTCATCGCCGAGAAGATGGTGGCCTACGTGACGCCGGAAAATTATAAAAACATCAAGGCCCTGCTGGACGCCCTGGGGCTGCACATCAACTGTCGTTTTCTGTACGAGGCCGAGCCTGAGGAAATCAAAAATCTGATGCGGGGCAGCCTCAATCTTCTGGCCTACAGTGACTACATGGGCAGAACCGTCCGCAGCTTTTTGGAGAAGGAATACGGGGCGGTGTTCTTAGATGCCCCCTTTCCCGTGGGCATGGAGGAGACCAAAGACTGGCTTAGGCAGGTGGCCCATTTCTTTGGAAAGGACCATTTAACAGACGGGATTATCGCAGACTATGAGACAGCCTACGACAGAGAGATTGCGGCGCTGAAACCCTATTTAAAGGGGAAAAAGCTGATGGTGGTGACCTACAACCACAATATAGAGTGGATATTAAAAACCGCCGTGGATTTGGAGATGGACATCCAGCTGGTGGGGGTCCTCAATTACTCCCAGGACAACGCCTTTGCCACGGCCTACAGAGATCAGATCGGGGAGCTGGTGTTAAACTACAATCAGGAAAGGCGCCGACAGGACATCGACAGGTTGAAGCCGGATTTATTGCTGGCCAATTATATCTCCCAGGATTTAGACGGCGCCGTCAGCACCGACACCATTCCTCTGTGCCCCGAGGCGGGCTTTATGAGCGGGGTGCGCCTGGCAAGGCGCTGGTGCGACGTGTTTAAGCTTAATTTAAAGGAAGGATGGAAGCAGGATGAAGCACTTTACCGAAAATATTTTGCCTGACAGCCTCACCGGGGCGATTTTTGCCCTGGAGGGCATCCGGGATGCCTGTGTAATTTTAAATGGCCCTACGGGGTGTAAATTTTACCACAGCGCCATCTCCGACGAGCAGTTTGTCCGCTCCTTATCCTTTGATCCCCTGTCCTTTCCCGAAGAATTCTATTTTGGCCAGCCTCGGGTGCCCTGCACCTATTTAGACGGCCAGGATTACGTCTACGGCAGTGCAGAGAAGCTGACGAGGCTCCTTACAAACGCCGCCAAGCGGGACTACGGCCTCATCGCTGTCGTCAACTCCCCTGGGGCGGCTTTAATCGGCGACGATTTAAATCTGGCCTTAAAGCGGTCGGTGGGGGAGGTGCCCTGCTTTTGCATTGAAAACAGCGGCTACTCCGGCAGCCTTGGGGAGGGGTATCAGAATGCGGTGATTCAGGCCCTGGGAAAGCTCGTCGCCGAACCTCGGGCCCAAAGGCCCAAAACCGTCAACCTGCTGGGCTTTTGTATTCAGCAGAAGTACTACGACCACAACATCGCAGAGCTCAAGAGGCTTTTGGGCCTCTGCGGCATCGAGGTCATCAGCACCCCCGGAGCCTTGGATGAGGCGGCGACGCTGGCAAAAATTCCTGAGGCGGCCCTGAACGTGGTGGTCTATCCCGAGTACGGAGATAAAATTGCCCGCTATTTAAAAGAAGCCTGGGACATGGACAGCCTTGCCTTAACCCAGGGGCCGCCGGTGGGCTTTAGTGCCTCCGAGGCCTTTGTCAAGGAAATTTGTGACTATTTCCAGGCGGATCCCACCCCGGCCCTGGAGGACATTGAGCGGGCCCGGGCCCGAAGCTATCTCTTTCTCTCCCGCTACGCCTCGCTGCTGGGGCTGCCCAAGGGGGCGCTGTTTTCCGTCAAGGCCGAGGCTTCCGTGGCCTGGGCCCTGACCCAGTGGCTGACGGATTACCTGGGGATGATTCCAGCGGCCATCCAGCTGACGGAGGATCAGGGCGGGGCATTTAAGGCAAGGCTTGAAGGGCTGCTGGAGGCAATGGGCTGCGGCGCAGCCTTAAAGCGGCCGGTCAACGCCACCCCCACCCAGATGGTCTTTGCCGACGGCAGCACCATCGCCCAGCTGAAGGCCAATGACTGCGGCTGCTGCGGCATGGAAATCGCCCTGCCCAGCCTGGGGTATCTGGATGTTGTGGAGAAAACCATCTTTGGCGGCCGGGGGGCTTTGTTTATCCTAGAGAATATTATGAACGGCCTAAGGTATGTTCCAGAGCTGTGATAAATCCTGAAACTACAAAAGTTGCGAGAAAATGTTTTCAAAATGGTTTTGCGCCTCATCTTTTTGAGAGGTTTTTAGAGACAAGGGAAAAATTATATGATATAATATTTGCGGTCTGGAAACAGGACGCTTTCAGCGGCCGTTTTCAGTGCACAAAATATTGTAGGTGTATAAGGAGAGAGTTCTTACTTATATTCAAGGAAGGAATGATACGATGTCAATTTCTGTACTCGTCGGAGCGCAGTGGGGTGACGAAGGTAAGGGCAAAATGATCGATTACCTGTCAAGCAGCTGTGATCTGATTGTCCGTTTCCAGGGCGGCGACAACGCCGGCCACACGGTCATCAACGAACAAGGTGTTTTTAAACTGCATTTAATTCCCAGCGGTATCTTCAATAAGGGCGGCCAGTGCTTAATCGGTACAGGCACCGTGGTTAATCCCGACGTATTAAACGAAGAGATCAAACAGATCGAAGACGCCAAGGTGGACATGAGCGGCCTGAAAATTTCCGGCAAGGCACATATCTTGATGCCTTATCACCAAAAACTGGATGAACTCATGGAGGCAGCCGGCGGTATCGGTACCACCAAGCGGGGGATCGGCCAGGCCTATGCCTACAAGGCCCTGCGCAAAAATCTGCGCTTTGAGGACCTCTTAAATCTCGAGTCCATCAAGGATAAGCTTGAAAAAATTATTCCTGTTATCAACAGTCAGATGGCAGTTTACGGCGGTGAAGCCTACACCGTCGACGCCATGTATGAAAAATGTGTGGCCTGGGCCAAGCGCTTTGGCGATATGATCGTCGAGCCCGTGGGCTATCTGCACAAATATATCGACGAGGGCAAAAATATCCTGTTTGAGGGCCAGCTTGCGGCCATGAAGGATATCGACTTAGGTATCTACCCCTACGTCACCTCGTCCAATCCGACGGCGGCCTACGCGGCGGTCAGCGGCGGCTTCTCACCGAAGAAAATCGACCGCATCATCGGCGTGGCCAAGGCCTTCTCCAGCGCTGTGGGCGCAGGTCCCTTCCCCACCGAGGAATTCGAGGGTGCCATTGACCTGCTGCGGGGCAGCGGAGACAACCCGGACGATGAGTTCGGCGCCCGCACCGGCCGTGCAAGACGTCTGGGCTGGCTGGATATTCCGGTGCTCAAATATACAAATCTGGTCAACGGTTTTGATACCCTGGCCCTGTGCAAGCTCGACAAGCTGGACGACCTTCCGGAGATTAAGGTCTGTGTGGCCTACGAGCTGGACGGTGAGGTCATCGACTATTTCCCGAACACCGAAGATTTATACCGCGTCAAGCCGGTTTACAAAACCCTGCCCGGCTGGATGACCTCCACCAAGGAAATCCGCCGTATTGCAGATCTTCCGGAAAACGCGAAAAACTACATTAAGACAATTGAAGAGCTGGTGGGAACCACGGTTGGTTACGTCGGCGTAGGCCCGGATCGCGAAGAATTAGCTGTTTAGGGAGAATTTATAGACGAAAGAGAATAATGCATGCATTATTCTCTTTTTGCAAGTACCGCATAGATAGAGGAACAAGAGGAGGAAAAAATGTCTTATTTCAAACGTGACAAAAAAGCTTATATTCTGCTGGCTGACGGCACTGTGTATGAAGGCTTTAATTTTGGCGTTGAAGGAACCACCATCGGTGAGATTGTCTTCACCACGGGGATGACCGGTTACCAGGAAGTGCTGACAGATCCGTCCTACTACGGACAGATCGTGCTGCAGACCTATCCGCTCATCGGCAACTACGGCGTCAACAATGACGATATGGAATCGGAAAAAAGCTGGGTCAACGGCTACATCGTCAAGGAGTGGTGCGAGGAACCCTCCAATTTCAGAACCACCGAGACCATCGACACCTTTTTAAAGCAGCAGAATAAGGTGGGAATCTGGGGCGTCGACACCAGAGCCCTAACCCGGAGAATCCGCGAGTATGGCACCATGAACGGCGCCATCACCACCGAGGACGTCTACGCGAAAAAGGACGAGCTCCTGAAGCAGATTGCGGACTATAAAATCGTCAACCCGGTACAGGTGGTCACCTGCACCGAAAAGGGCTGGCACTACACCAGAGAAAACCGGGCCAATCACGTGGCCTTAATGGACTACGGCTACAAGCACAACATTTTAAGAATGCTTTTGCGGGAGGGCTGCAACGTCACCATCATGCCGGCCAACTCCACCATCGACGATATCCGCCGCTTAAATCCCGACGGCATCATGCTGAGCAACGGCCCGGGGAACCCCGAGGACAACGTTGAAATCATCAAGAACCTCAAGGACTTTATCGAGTACGGCAAGCCCATCTTCGGCATCTGCATGGGCCACCAGCTCATGGCCCTGGCCATGGGCGGCACCACCAAGAAGATGAAGTACGGCCACAGAGGCCACAACCAGCCGGTGAAGGATTTGAAAAAGGATCGGGTTTACATCACCAGCCAGAACCACGGCTACGCCGTAGACTCCATTCCCGAGGATGTCGGGGAAATCACCCACATCAACATGAACGACGGTACCTGTGAGGGCATTGCCTACAAGGACGTCAACGTCTTTACGGTTCAGTTCCACCCGGAAGCCAGCTCGGGACCCAATGATACCGGCTATTTATTTGAACGTTTTGCAGATCTTATGGAAAGGGGACAGCAGGGATGCCTTTAAGAACAGATATTAAACGCGTATTGGTTATCGGCTCAGGTCCGATCGTCATCGGCCAGGCGGCGGAATTCGACTATGCCGGCACTCAGGCCTGTAAGGCCCTCAAGGCGGCGGGATTAGAGGTTATTCTGATCAACTCCAACCCGGCTACCATCATGACCGACAAGGCCATGGCCGACAAAATTTACATCGAACCCTTAACCCTGGACGTGGTTAAGCGGGTCATCCTTTTAGAAAAGCCCGACAGCATTCTGTCCACCCTGGGGGGCCAGACAGGGCTGACCTTGTCCATGCAGCTGGCCAAGGAAGGCTTTTTGGATGAGCACAACGTCAAGCTCTTGGGAGCCAACGTCGAGACCATCGACAAGGCCGAGGACCGTCAGGAATTCAAGGACATGATGAAGGAAATCGGCGAGCCGGTGATTCCCTCGGAGGTTGTCACCACCGTCGAGGACGCCCTGCGCTTTGCCAAGAACATCGGTTACCCAGTCATCGTTCGCCCCGCCTTTACCCTGGGCGGCACCGGCGGCGGCATCGCCAACAACGAGCAGGAGCTCCACGACATCGCCACCAACGGCCTGCGCTTATCGCCCATCACCCAGATTCTGGTGGAACGGGGCATTGCCGGCTGGAAGGAAATCGAGTTTGAGGTTATGCGGGACAGCAAGGGCAACGTCATCACCGTCTGCTCCATGGAAAACTTCGACCCCGTGGGCATCCACACCGGCGACTCCATCGTCGTCGCCCCTTGCCAGACCTTGAGTGATAAGGAATACCAGATGCTGAGAACCTCGGCCTTAAAGATCATCTCCGCCCTGGGGGTTGAAGGGGGCTGTAACTGTCAGTTCGCCCTAGACCCGGAAAACTTCAACTACGCGGTGATCGAGGTTAACCCTCGAGTTTCCAGATCCTCGGCCTTAGCCTCTAAGGCGACGGGTTACCCCATCGCCAAGATTGCTTCCTTAATCGCCATCGGCTATTCCTTAGATGAAATCATCAACGACATCACCGGAAAGACTCCGGCCTGCTTCGAGCCGGTCATCGACTATATCGTCGTCAAGTTCCCGAGATGGCCCTTCGATAAATTCGTCTACGCCAAGCGTACCCTGGGCACCCAGATGAAGGCCACCGGCGAAATCATGTCCATCGGAAACAGTTTCGAGCACGCCATGATGAAGGCCGTCCGCTCCGTAGAGCTGGGCTTCGACACCTTGAGCGTTGAAAAATACAGAGAAGCCAGCGACGAAGAAATCATGGAAGCCATGGCCCGCAAGGACGACGAGCGCTGCTTTGTGGTCTACGAGGCCCTGTACCGCGGCTTAGATATGGAAAAAATCTGGGAAACCACCCAGATCGATATGTGGTTCTTGGACAAGCTGCGCCATCTGGCCGTCATGGAGAGAGACCTCAGAGAAAAGGGACTGAAAGACGAGCGCGGCGAGGAACGTCTGGCGGTAGCCAGAGAAATCGGCTTTATGGACTGCACCATCGAGCGCCTCACCGGCGAAAAGATTCCGAGAAAGTACTCTGCCTATAAGATGGTCGACACCTGTGCCGGCGAGTTTGCGGCGGAAACCCCCTATTTCTACTCCACCAAGGATGAAGAAAATGAGGCGGAAATCTTCCTGGAAGAGCACAAGAACGACAAGAAGAAGATCATCGTCTTCGGCTCTGGCCCTATCCGCATCGGTCAGGGTATCGAGTTCGACTACTGCTCCGTCCACTGTGCCTGGGCCCTGAGAGAAATGGGTTACGAGGCCATCATCATCAACAACAACCCGGAAACCGTGTCCACCGACTTCGACACCTCCGACCGTCTCTACTTTGAACCCCTGACCGCCGAGGATGTCAGAGCGGTTGTGGAAACCGAAAAGCCCGACGGTGCCATCGTTCAGTTCGGCGGCCAGACGGCCATCAAGCTGACAAAGCATTTAGAAGAAATCAACGTCAAGATTTTGGGCACCGATCCCAAGAACATCGATGCCGCCGAGGACAGAGAGCTCTTCGACGAGCTTCTGGAACGCTGCGGCATCCCGAGACCCAAGGGAGAAACGGTGTTCACCACCGAGGAAGCCGTGGATGTGGCCAAGCGCCTGGGCTATCCGGTGCTGCTGCGCCCCTCCTACGTGCTGGGCGGTCAGAACATGATCATCGCCCACGAACAGGCCGACGTTGAGGAATACATGGGCATCATCACCCAGCACGAGCTGGAAAATCCGGTGCTCATCGACAAGTACCTCATGGGGACAGAAATTGAGGTCGATGCCATCTGCGACGGCACCGACTACCTGATTCCGGGGATTATGGAGCACGTGGAAAAGGCCGGGGTTCACTCTGGCGACTCCATCTCCGTCTATCCGCCCCAGACCTTATCCGACGAGGTCAAGGCAACCATCATCGACTACACCGGCAAGCTGGCCAAGGCCTTAAATGTCATCGGTCTGGTCAACATCCAGTACGTCCTCTTTGAGGGTCAGGTTTACGTCATCGAGGTCAACCCGAGATCATCCAGAACCGTGCCCTACATCTCCAAGGTCACCGACATCCCCATGGTCAACCTGGCCACCCACATCATGATGGGCGGCACCTTGAAGGAGCTGGGCTACACCTCAGGCCTCCATCCGGTGAAGGATCACGTGGCCGTCAAGGTGCCGGTGTTCAGCTTTGCCAAGCTCCAGGATGTGGACACTCAGCTGGGACCGGAAATGAAATCCACCGGCGAGGTTCTGGGGGTCGGCAAGAACTTTGAGGATGCGGTTTACAAGGGACTTGTGGCCGCAGGCTACAAGATGGAACGCTCCGGCGGGGTGCTCTTAACCGTCCGCGACCGCGACAAGGATGAGATCATCGACATCGGACGCCGCTTCTCCAAGCTGGGCTTCAAGATCTACGCCACCGTGGGCACAGCCCTGGTGCTCAACGAAAACGGCATCGCCGCCAACGTTGTCCGCCGCATGGCCGAGCGCAAGCCCAACATCGGAGACCTCATCGAAAGCGGCAAGCTGAACTACGTGATCTCCACCTCCACCAAGGGCCGTCTGCCCGAGCAGGACGAGGTGAAGATGCGCCGCAAGGCCGTGGAAAGCTCCATCAGTCTGCTGACCTCTCTGGATACGGCAAGAGCCCTGCTGAACTGTCTGGAATCCAACAAAACCATGGCGGATATCGAGCTCATCGACATCAACAGCATCTGATCCTTCATCAGAGCTTTTGTCAGTCTAAAGTCTATAAAACAAAGACCACCTTACGCGGGTGGTCTTTAATATAGATGGTGTAAAATTGTATACAAAATTGGTCAGTTCAGGCGGAACCCCTTGACAGTATCCGCCGGAATGCATATAATAACATTCATGTATTTTTGCAAATGATGACTGAATACGCAAATACGCGATACACCAACGAATACATAGAAGGGGAAAATATTATGGTAAATGATGAATTGATTATGACCCAGGAGGGTCTTGATAACTTAAAGAAAAGACTGGAATACTTAAAAACCGTTAAGCGCTACGAGGTGGCCGCAAGAATCAAAACCGCCAGAGAATACGGGGATCTCAGCGAAAATGCCGAATACGATGAAGCCAAGTCTGAACAGGGCTTTGTCGAAGGCGAGATCTCTGAGCTGGAGGCTAAAATCAAAAAGGTCAAGGTCATCGACGCCGCAGATATCCACACCGACGACGTCGGCGTGGGCAGCATCGTCAAGGTCAAGGACCTGGAATTCGACGACGTTGAAGAATACAAAATTGTGGGCTCGGCGGAATCCGACATTCTGTCCGGCAAGCTGTCCAACGAATCGCCGGTGGGCAGAGGCCTTCTGGGCGCCAAGGTCGGCGACACCGTGACCATTCCCGTACCCGACGGCGAGGTGCGCTACGAAATTTTAGAGATTCGCAGATAAGGAGCAAATCAGTGAGTGAAGAAAATTTAAGTGAAGTATTGGCCATCAGACGGGAAAAGCTCAAGAAGCTGCAGGACGAAGGCCGTGATCCCTTCCAGATCACCCGTTTTGACGTGACGGCCCACGCCGACGAGGTCAACAATAATTTTGAAGCCTACGAAGAAAAGGAAGTGTCCATGGCCGGCCGTATCATGTCTAAGCGCGGCCAGGGCAAGGTGGGCTTCTACGATATCCAGGATGCCACCGGTCGGATTCAGCTGTTTTTAAAGAAGGATCTCCTGGAAAACTACGACGAAATTAAAACCTATGACATCGGCGATATCGTCGGGGTCAAGGGTGAGATCTTTAAAACCAAAATGGGCCAGATCTCCGTTCGTGTCAAGGCATTAACCCTGCTGAGCAAATCGCTGCAGATCCTGCCGGAAAAATACCACGGCCTCAAGGATATGGAGCTGCGCTATCGTCAGCGCTACGTCGACCTCATCGTCAACCCCGAGGTTCGGGACGTCTTTGTGACCCGCTCCAAGATCCTGCGCAAGATCAGAGAATTTTTGGATAACCGCGGCTTTATCGAAGTGGAAACCCCGGTGCTCTCCACTCTGGCTGGCGGTGCCAACGCCCGTCCCTTTATTACCCACCACAACGCCTTAGACATTCCGCTGTACATGCGCATCGCTCTGGAGCTGCCCTTGAAGCGTCTGATTGTCGGCGGCTTCGACAAGGTCTATGAAATGAGCCGGGTTTTCAGAAATGAGGGCATGGACGCCACCCACAATCCGGAGTTTACCCTGCTGGAAACCTACGAAGCCTATGCCGACTACGAGGATGTCATGAACATGGTAGAAGCGCTTTACAGCAAGCTGGCCATGGATATTTTGGGCAAGGATACCGTGGAATACGAAGGCCACGAAATCAGCCTGGCAGCGCCCTTTAGACGCGCCCGGATGGTCGATTTGGTCAAGGAGCACAGCGGCGTGGACTTTGACGCCATGACCGATGTTGAGGAAGCTGTGGCTGCGGCCAAGAAGCTCAACGTGGACGTTGAGGGCAAAACCTCCATCGGCGAAATCATCTCCGAGGTCTTTGACGAATACGTGGAAGACAAGCTGATTCAGCCCACCTTCGTCACCATGCACCCCGTGGAAATCTCCCCGCTGTCCAAGAAGGAGCCCACCGATCCCAGATATACCCAGCGCTTTGAGCTGTTTATCAACGGCGCCGAATGTGCCAACGCCTTCTCCGAGCTCAACGACCCCATTGACCAGAAGCAGCGCTTCCAGGCCCAGGTTCAGAAAAAGGCCGAAGGCGACGACGAAGCCCATCCCTACGACGCCGACTTCATCAACGCCCTGGAGGTCGGTCTGCCGCCCACAGGTGGCCTTGGCATCGGCATCGACCGTCTGGTCATGCTCTTTACAGGACAGCACAGCATCCGCGACGTCATCCTGTTCCCGACGATGAAGCCCTTAGATTTAGAGGCCGCCAGAAAATCTGCTCTGGCAGAAAAGAAGGCTGCGCCGGCCATCGACTTCTCCAAGGTCAAAATCGAGCCGCTGTTTGAAGACATGGTGGATTTCGACACCTTCAGCAAGTCAGATTTCAGAGCCGTCAAGGTCAAGGACTGCGTCGCCGTGCCCAAGAGCAAGAAGCTGCTGCAGTTCACCCTGGACGACGGCACCGGCACCGACCGCACCATTTTAAGCGGTATCCATGCGTACTACGAGCCCGAGGAGCTCATCGGCAAAACCTGTATTGCCATCACAAACCTGCCGCCCAGAAAGATGATGGGCGTCGACTCCTGCGGGATGCTGATCTCCGCAGTCTACGAGTACGACGGCGCCGAAGGCCTGAACCTGCTGATGGTGGATGACAATATCCCGGCGGGGGCAAAGCTGTATTAAAAAGAAAAATGATTTTTCGGAGTATAAATTCACCCTTTGAGAGAGGTACACTCTTTTCTCAAAGGGCTTTTTTTATTTTACACGCCTATTTGCAAATTTGGGGGTGCAGCCTTTTCTTCCTATGCCATCTGCCAATTAACTGGAGCAGACAGCTTTTTGTTATCAAAATTGACTTTTTATCACGACAATCATATAATAATCGTGACAAAAAAGGAGATGGATCGATGTCTGTTATTGGGGAGGCTAGAGAGAGAATAAACGAGATTAATGAAGGCAAAATTCTAAGGATATCTGATTTTGCTAATTTATCAAGGATCACTGCTATAATTATAGTGAATGGATTTACGAAATAATTAAAAAGGTGTATGTGATATAGATGAAGAAAATTTAAAGAGGAGAGGTGGCAATGTGTTTCTAAGTGTCGAAAGTAACAAAGACATCATTTATACATTAAACAAGCTGATTGAGAATTGGGAAAATGAAGTTGTCGAATTCAAAGAAGCAAACAACGATTTTGACAAGGAGAAGATAGGCCGCTATTTTTCAGCAATTAGTAACGAGGCAAACCTAAAGGGGATTCAATATGGTTGGCTTGTTTTTGGTGTGCGAAACAAGGATAAGCGTATTACAGGAACAAATTATAGAGATGCCAAAGGTTTGGACACCTTAAAACAAGAGATTGCTATTAACACAACGGGTGGAATTTCTTTTATTGAGATTTACGAACTTAATGTTCCTGTGAACGATGAAGAAAAAAGAGTAGTGATGTTTCAAATTCCGTCAGCTGTTACAGGAATACCGACAGGATGGAAAGATCATTTCTACGGAAGAAACGGAGAATCACTGGGAGCCTTATCTATTGAAGAACAGGATAGAATCAGAGGACAGGAGAAGAAAGACTGGTCAAAGCAGGTTATACCAAATGCAAAAATAGAACATCTGGACAAAGAAGCTATTGCATTAGCGAGGGAAAAATATAAGGAAAAGATGAACCGTCCGCATATTACAGAGGAAGTTGATAAAATGACGGACGAAGAATTTCTGATTAAAACGAAGTTGATTCAGAATGGAAGTATTACCAATGCAGCAATGCTTCTTTTAGGGAATGAAGATTTTGACTATTTGTTTTCCACTCCACCGGAAGCCTCGTGGAGATTGTATGATTCCAAAGATGAAGTGAAAGATTATGAGATTTTCAAGATTCCATTTATCATGTTGAGCGATCGGATCTTTTAAAAATCAGAAACCTAACTTATCGCTATATGCCAAATCAAATGACGCTGTTTCCAATTGAAACAAAGCAGTATGATGTATGGCTTTTGCGAGAGCTCATGAACAACTGCATCGCCCATTCTGATTATACATTAGGTGGAAGAATTTACCTGAATGAGATAGAAGATCAAGTGATTTTGACCAATCCAGGGACTTTCTTGCCGGGAGATATAGAGATTGCACTGCAGAAAAATTACAATCCACCATTTTACCGGAATCAATTGTTGGCAGAGACGATGGTCAAATTCAATATGATTGACACGCAGTCCATGGGAATACGGAAAGTATTTCGGATTCAACAGGAAAAGTATTTCCCGCTGCCGGATTATGATCTGACACAGCATAATCAAGTGGGCGTAACGGTCTATGGAAAAGTGATTAATGAAAATTATTCACGTGTGCTATTCGATAATCCGGATTTTGATATTGAAACTGTATTTTTGATTGACAGAGTGCAAAAGCATAAAGCGATATCAAAAGATGCGGTAAAATATTTGAGAAGATTAGGGATTGTTGAAGGGAGAATGCCCAATATCTTTATCTCTTCTAAGATAGCCGAAAGTCTTGATAAAAAAGAGCAGTACGTCAAGAACAAAGGTTTTGATGAGGAAGCTTATCAAAAATGGATTATAAGTTACCTTGAAACATATAAGGTGGCAAAAAAACAAGATATTATGAAGCTGTTGAGCGACAAACTTCCGGATTCGTATGATGATAAGCAAAAAGAAAATAAAGTAAAAAATATTTTGAAAAAAATGAGAGTGAATGGAGTCATAGAACTAGATAGCGGAAATAAACGATTGGGTAATTGGATATTAAAAAAATAATTATCCAATCATTTACCCAATAAATTATCCAATAGCCGTCTTAGGAACAAAGCTTGTGCTGGCTGGATTGGGTAAAAGATTGGGTAAAGATTAGGTAAAACAGATACCCAATCCAATCTGGAGATTTTTAAGCTATTAATATAAACATAGGTGTGTATGAAAGAATCAAGAAAAAATTCCCAACAATGAAGCTCCTGGATCTGGAAGCCGCCAGAAAAAGCGTGTTGCCAGCACAAAAAGTTGCACCGGCACTGACCGCACCATTTTAAGCGGTATCCACGCGTACTACGAGCCCGAAGAGCTCATCGGCAGAACCTGCATCGCCATCACAAACCTGCCCCCCAGAAAGATGATGGGCATTGATTCCTGCGGGATGCTGATCTCTGCAGTCTACGAATACGACGGCGCCGAAGGCCTGAACCTGCTGATGGTGGATGACAATATCCCGGCGGGGGCGAAGCTGTATTAAAAGTTTATAGTTTATCGTGTTTAGATAGAGCAGTTCCTTTGGGGGCTGCTTTTTTGTAATTAAAATAAAACTGATGATTAATCATGTAAATCCATTGATAAAGCAATGAATAAGCATTATAATAGAGTAAAAATAAATGAGGTGAGTTGCTATGGCAAGTACAATTCAAATTCGAGTTGATGATGATTTAAAGACGAAATCAGATCAGCTTTTTAAAGCGCTTGGTACAGATACGACTTCGGCGATCAGGATGTTTTTGGTCCAGGCGATTGCGAATAATGGATTCCCATTTGAAATCAAGCGGCCGATGCACAATCCATATGCGGAAATGTCGGAAGAGGACGTTATGGAAAAGCTTGCAAAAGCAAGGGAATCTGCAGCCCAGGGGAATTACAGGTCAGCAGATATGTTTGCTGCAGATGTGAGAGAAAAATATGGATTATGAGGTTGTTGTAACGGCCGATGCGGAAGAGGATTTAAATAGATATCTTTGGTATTTGCTTTATATAAAGTACAGTGAGCAAGCGGCAAAGAATGTGCTTGATGATTTTGAGAAAACCATACAAACATTGAAAAGTGCAGCAGGAAGTTTAAAGCTATGTGATAATCCAAAGCTTAGAGAAAAGGGATATCGTCGCATTAATTTTTATAGTCATCGTTATTTTATCCTTTATCGCATTGAAAAGGAGCTTGTCTTTATAGACAGTATTTTCCATGAACTGCAGGACTACGAAAATAAAATTTTCTAATTCAAAAATAATCTGTCAAAGCGTGCTTTGTTTTTTTTATAAGCTTTTTATATTCTTTTGCAGCAGTTCCTTTGGGGGCTGCTTTTTTCGTACAATCCAGGCTGAAGGCGTAATTTACCGTTTAAAAAGCATGGCAGGGTTTACAAAAAAGTGGTACACTGTACAAAGCAAGGGGAATTGTGGAGGCAAAAATGGGGGAAACGACCTATTGGGAATACGAGGAATTTGAATTTGATAACCGGGTGACCAACCTGATGTGGACGGTCTGCGGAGACTACACAGCCCAGATGGCGCTGTCGGAAAAGACAGCCATGTCCAAAAACATCGCCCTGTACTACGGCATCACCGCCGGAGGGCGCAGGAAGCACGTGGACTGGGAGCTGGTGGACGCCTATGTGCGCTGGCGCAGGCAGGACGGCTTTTTGAGGGATAAGCTTCAAACCCTGATCTATCTGGGCATCAACCCCATGGTGATCAACAGGCTTATGGCAGAGCGTCCTGGCATTGCGGATATCCAGAGACGCTCCTGCCGGGAGATGACGGCGCTGCTTGGCGGGCCGCGCTCCCAGAGCTTTCTGGATCAGGTGGAGTTTGAGGTGCTGCAGTGTCTAGGGGAGGGGAAGTCCCTTGGGGATGCTCCGATCCAGGACTTTGCCAAGGCCCTGCTGCAGGGCGCCGAGGCCGGGGATACCCAGGGCTTTTTAGAGGCGATGGACAGGCTGTACCTCAGCTGGCAGGGGCTTTCAGGCGTTCGGAGGATCAATTGGCAGGCGGTGCTGGCCCAGGGAGAGCCGGCCCGGAGGTCCACCTCGGAATTCGTGGAGAAGACCCTGTCTGGACTTTTGGAGCGCAGCGGCGGGCGTCAGAACAATACCCCCGAGGAAGGGGGCGCGGCCTCGGCGGCCGGGGTCATTCATCTGGATCCTGAGCAGGTGGAAAATATGAATAAGCAGGTGGCCCACTACCGGGGCAGCGCCTATATCGAGGCCTATCAGAATCGGAAAATCGAGGCCAGGCTCTGCAAGGGGCCCCATTTGGACTGTAAGCTGCATTTCACCGACGGGGTCCTCCGCAGCGATTGTGACGGCGAGTTCCAGAAAAAATACGCCCTCAGGGATTACGAGGCCAACAGGAAGGCCTATCAGGAAAATTTACTGGTGTACACCAGAACCATCAAGCAGCTGCGAGACGGCCTCATCCGAACCCTGGTGGCGGAGCGGGAGAAAAATCCCGTGGCCGCCGACGCCGGGGCGGTGGATGCCAGGAAGGTCTGGCGGGTCGGGCGCACCCCCTGTGCCAGGATCTTCAAGCGCTATGAGAGCAACGACAAGGGGGGCTACGTGGTGGATTTAATGCTGGACGCCAGCACCTCTCAAAAAGGGCGGGAAAAGCTGGTGGCCATCCAGGCCTACATCGTGGCCAGGGCCTTAATTGAGGCGGGGATTCCCTGCCGGGTCACGGGCTTCAACAGCTTTTTGGATTACACGGTGCTCAAGCGCTTCAGGGATTACGACGATCATCTGGAGGCCACCGATCATATCTTTGAATACTACTGCGAGAGCAGCAATCGGGATGGTCTGGCCATCAAGGCGGTGACCGACACCCTGTACGGCCGGACGGAGGACAATAAAATTTTGATTGTCTTAAGCGACGGCAAGCCCAACGATATCCACCTGGAGCGCCGGGATGACCGTCGGGTCTTTAGGGGTGAGCGGGCCTACAGCGGCGGCACGGCCCTGGGGGATACGGCCAAGGAGGTGCGGATCGCCAGGCAGCGGGGCGTTTCGGTGCTGGGGGTCTTCACCGGCGACGAAAAGGAGCTCGAGGCCGAGAAGCTGATCTACGGCAAGGACTTTATCTACACCAGAGAAATCCGGCATTTTGCCGATATCGTCATGACCTATTTAAAACGGGTGATTACCAGCTAGAGGAAAGCATAAGGAAAGGAAAGCAAGCAATGGAGATTTACAATAAATTGATGGAACAGGGGGTCAGTGAAAAGCTGATCGATGATGTGAAAAAATTCCGGGGAGAATTTCCGGCGCCGCAGGAGGTGGCGGACCGGGTGCCGGCCTCGGAGACGGTGTTTTACGGCAGGGATATCTGGGAGATGTGCATCACGGCCATCCTCGAGGGGGAGAATATTCTTCTGTCTGGGCCCAAGGCCACGGGGAAAAACGTGCTGGCAGACAACCTCTGTGAGCTCTTTGGACGGCCCCAGTGGAACACCTCCTTCCACGTCAACACCGACAGCACCAGCCTCATCGGCACTGACACCTTCATCGACAACGAGGTGAAGCTGCGCCGGGGTTCGGTTTACGAGTGCGCCATCCACGGCGGATTCGGCGTTTTTGACGAGATCAACATGGCCAAGAACGACGCCCTGGTGGTCCTCCACTCCGCCCTGGACTACCGCAAGGTCATCGACGTGCCGGGCTACGAAAAAATCAGCCTGCATCCGGCCACCCGCTTCATCGGCACCATGAACTACGAGTACGCCGGCACCAAGGAGCTCAACGAGGCCCTGGTGTCCCGATTCATGACCATCGATATCCCCCAGATAGGCGAGGAAACCCTGATGGTCATTTTACAGGATGCCTTCCCCGACGCCAAAGGGGATATGCTGAAGCAGTTTGCGGGAATTTTCTTAGATCTCCAGGAAAAGGCCATGAATTCCGAGATCTCCACCAAATCGGTGGATCTCAGGGGGATTATGGGCAGTCTGAGGACCATTCGCCGGGGCCTTAAGCCCATGCTGGCGGTGAACATGGGGGTGATTGGCAAGACCTTTGATCAGTACGAGAAGGAGATCGTCAGCGACGTGATCCGCACCCGCATCCGGGAGGATTGGACGACAGCGGATATCTTTTAGGCAAGGCAGCAGAAGGGAGGTGACCCATGGCTGAGGACAAAAAATGGATTTACGGGGATATAGACTTTGACAACCGGGTGACGAATCTGATGTGGACCATCTCCGGAAATTACGACGAAAATATGGATGCCGGCGAGCGCAGCTCCCTGTCCAAAAACGTGGCCCTCTACCAGGGGATCACCGCCGGGGGACGCAGAAAATACATCGACTGGAACGCCGTCAAGCGCTTTGTCATCAGCCGGGTTCGGGCGGGGATGGACAAGGATACCCTGCTGGGACTGGTGCAGATGGCCACGGATGTCCACGTGGAGGAAAAAATTATCGCCGAGCGTCCGGGGGTCTACGACCTCAGACAGCAGGCCTACAACGATATCCTTATGCATTTCTTTAAGCTCCACACCGACAACCTTCTGGAGAAGGCCAGACACGCCCTGATTGTGGAAAAGGCCGGAAAAAATCCCCGGATGGACGTGGCTACCAACCGCCTGATCACAGGCATCAAAGCCCTGGAGCACACCGAGGACACGGTGGAAATGCTGCGGGGGATAGAGCAGCTCTACATGGAAAATTTCCCCCTCTACGCCCAGTCCGAGGAGGGCGAGGCGGCGGAGGATAAGGCTCGAAGGGATCAGCAGGGCAGCGATTTCAACGATTTCCTCTACGAGGAGCTCTATGAGGACGAGCTGACCTCGGAGATCGACGACAGCCTGGACGAGATCGCCGAGTCCTTGCTGGGAGAATCCCTGGAGGACACCGGCTTCACCGGCGACATCAGAGATAACCGGGTCATCAGAATTCGGGAGGAGGATCTGGAGAAGGTCTACGAGAAGGTGTCCTTTCACTACGGCGATTCCTACCTGACCATGCCCGAGATCAGAAATCTTCAGCATAAAACCTGCCGGGGTATCCACGAAAATTGCCGGATCCACATGACTGACGGGGTGCTGCGGACCGACAGCGACAACACCTTTGCCAAAAGCCTGGTGAGTCGGCATAAAACCAAGAATACCCTGACCTACAACACGGCCAAGCGCATTCACAAGCGTAATATCAACAAGCTCAGGGACAGCATCGCCCGAACCCTGGTGCAGGAGGAGATGAAGGATAGGGTGGCCTCGGATGCCGGGCAGCTGGTGGCCAACAAGCTCTGGCGCATCGGCAGAAGCAGCAACACCAAGGTCTTTGTCAGAACTGTGGACAACGACAAGGGCAGCTACGCTGTGGACATCCTCATCGATTCCAGCGGCTCTTTAAGAAGAAACCAGGTCTTTGTGGCGGCCCAGGCCTATATTCTGGCCCAGGCCCTAACCTTAAACGGTATCCCCAACCGAGTGCTGGGCTTTAACACCTTTCTCGATTACACGATCCTCAAGCGCTTTAGGGATTACGAGTCTCCCCTGTCGGCCAACGACAATATCTTCGAATACTACTGCACGGGCAATAACCGGGATGGGCTAGCCATCAAGGCCACAGTTCAGGGGCTTGTAAAACGTCCCGAGGAAAACAAAATTCTCATCGTTCTAAGCGACGGCCGTCCCAACGACATCAAGGTGGGCAAGGGCCAGAGCCAGAGCCTGGAGGAGGCCTACCGGGGCAAGGCCGGGGTCAGAGACACGGCCATCGAGGTGCGCCGGGCAAGACAGCAGGGGATCATGGTGCTGGGGGTCTTTACGGGCAAGGAAAGCGATTTGGCGGCGGAAAAGCTGATCTACGGCAAGGATTTTGCCTATATCAAAGACATCAACCGTTTTGCAGATTTGGTCATCAAATACCTCAAGCAGATTATTGTCAATTAGCAGATTTAAAAAAAGACCGCCGCACTAAGGCTGCAGAAAAATCCTGGCTTTAGTGCGGCGGTCTTTTTTAGGTTGTGGATATTTTATCCTTGAGTTCGAGAATCTCTTTTACGGAAAGGTCGGTGATCTCTGAAATGACGTCTGGATTAAAGTTTTTTCTGAGCATTTTTAAAGCATCTTCACGCTTAGTTTCCAAGCGTCCTTCCAACCGCCCCAGCTGCCGCTGGTCGTTCATTTTCATTTTTAAAGTCAGCATTTTGCGCCTCCAATCTGCGTCCTTGTTGGCGATGTCGACCTCGTGGTCGATGGCCGCAGTACACATTGCTTTGCTTTTTTAGTATAGCAGATTTTGTCAAGGCTTTCATTAAAGAAGAAGCCACTTCTATCATAAAGCCATATGGGCCCGTTGTCGATGACACGGGGATGACAAAACATTAAAAATTTTAAAAATCAAATACCTTCCAGGCATTGCCAACCATTAAATTCAGGTATTAGACATCTTGAAAATCAGAGGGTAAAATAAAGAAGCTAAAGAAGATTTAAAGTATCAGAAATATCAAAATATTGGAGGCGTAAATATGGCATATTTGGGAGAAGATATCGGCAAGCTGGGCTTTGGCTTAATGCGTCTGCCCCAGAAGGATGAGAAAATCGACATTGAAGAGACGAAGGAGATGGTGGATCTCTTTATGGATGCGGGCTTCACCTATTTTGACACGGCCTGGGCCTACGCCGGCAGCGAGGACGCCATTCGTCAGGCGCTGGTGGAACGCTACCCCAGGGAAAGCTTTCAGCTGGCCACGAAAAATGCGGCCTGGATCAACTGCAAGACCCGGGAGGAGGCCATCGCACAGTTTGAGACCTCGCTGAAACAGACCGGCGCCGGTTACTTCGACTTTTATCTGCTCCACAATTTGGGAGAAAGCAGAACCCGGTTTTTTGATGATTTTGACCTCTGGACATGGATTCAGGAAAAGAAAGCGGAAGGTATCATCAAGCACGCTGGCTTTTCCTTCCACTCGACCCCCGAGGAGCTGGAGGCTATTTTAGAGGCCCATCCGGAAATGGAGTTTGTGCAGCTCCAGATCAATTACGGGGACTGGGACAATCCAGCCATCCAGTCCAGGGCCTGCTACGAGGTGGCCAGAAGGTACAACAAGCCGGTGATCATCATGGAACCCGTCAAAGGCGGGATGCTGGCGACGCCGCCGGCATCAGTGGAGAAAATCCTGAAGGACGCCGAACCCGAAGCCTCGACGGCCTCCTGGGCGGTTCGCTTTGCGGCGGATCTGGAGGGCATCATCACCGTGCTGTCGGGGATGCGCAGTGTGGCTCAGATGAAGGACAACCTGTCCTACATGAAGGGCTTTACGGGCTTGACCGATAAGGAACGGTCGGTGATCAAGGCGGCCCAGGAAGCATTGGCCAGGGTGCCCTTGATTCCCTGTACCACCTGTAACTACTGCGCCAAGGTTTGTCCGGAAAACATCGGCATCTCCGGCTCATTTACGGCGCTGAACTATTTAACCCTCTACGGCGACAAGGGGGCGGCGGCCCACCAGGAGGGCTGGCTGGTTGGCGGCCATGGCAAAAAACGGGCCGACGCCTGTATCGAATGTGGCAAATGTGAGAAGGCCTGTCCTCAGCATATCAAAATTCGCGAGGAATTAAAGCGGGCCAAGGCAGAATTCTGTATCTAAGGAGGCACTATCATGGATTTGAGAAAAACCGATCCGGAATTTGTTGAACGCTTGGAATATTTTATTAAGGAAGATGTTTTAAAGGAAGAGGGCCAGACCCTGGAGGACAGAACCCGGTGGATGGCGATTTTGGCGGCGCTGTTGGGCTGTCAGGGCCAGGCCTTGTACAAGGAGGTTTTGTCCCAGGCCCTGGCGGGGGGCTTGAAGCCCGAGGAGGTCAAGGAGATCGTCTACCAGGCGGTGGACTATTTGGGCCTTGGCCGGGTGTACCCCTTCCTGGAAGCCACCAATGCGGTTTTTGAAGCCCAGGGCATCAGCCTGCCCCTGAAGCCCATGGCCACCACGACGGCGGAGGATCGTCTGGAAAAGGGGATTGCCGCCCAGGTTGAAATCTTTGGCGAGGGGATGCAGGAGGCCTGGAAGGCCAGCCACATCAATCGCTGGCTGGCGGCCAATTGCTTTGGTGATTACTACACCAGAAAGGGTCTTGATCTTTCCGAAAGGGAAATGATCACCTTCTGCTTTATTGCCGCCCAGGGAGGATGTGAACCTCAGCTGACGGCCCACGCCAAGGGCAATATGAATATGGGCAACGATGCGGCCTTTTTAAAACGGGTGATCTCCCAGTGTGTGCCCTACCTGGGCTATCCCAGAAGCCTCAACGCCCTGGCCTGTGTGGACAAGGCGGCCGAGTAGCCATTGGCAATGCTTTTAAATACCCGCAGGCTATGGATTTCTATAGCTCACGGGTATTTGTATTTTTTGTGTAAAAGTGTATAATAGATGGGAAATTTCGAATTTTATCTGTGAACAACTGCCGTTTCGGCCTCTGTGCGCGCCGGACGGTGCATTCAAAGGAAGGAGTCTTTCTATGGAAAAAGCAAAGGTTTATTTTACGGATTTTCATACCGTTGCCTTCGGTGACGGTCTGCCCACCAAATTAAAGAAAATGATCAAGAAGGCCGGGATCGGCAATATCGATCTGGAAAACAAATTTGCGGCCATCAAAATGCACTTTGGGGAGCTGGGCAATATCAGCTACCTGCGGCCCAACTACGCCAAGGCTGTGGCCGATGTGGTGACGGAGCTCGGCGGCAAGCCCTTCCTCACCGACTGCAACACCCTGTATCCCGGCAGCCGCAAAAATGCCCTGGAGCATCTGTACTGTGCCTGGGAAAACGGCTTTACCCCCCTGACGGTGGGCTGTCCCATCATCATCGGTGACGGACTCAAGGGCACCGATGACGTGGAGGTGCCGGTGGCTGGCGGGGAATACGTCAAAAGCGCCAAGATCGGCCGGGCCATCATGGACGCCGACGTCTTCATCAGCCTGACCCACTTCAAGGGCCACGAGATGACGGGCTTCGGCGGCGCCATCAAAAATATCGGCATGGGCTGCGGCTCCAGGGCTGGCAAAAAGGAGCAGCACAGCAACGGCAAGCCCCATATCTCG
>JAUNGS010000029.1 GCA_030524435.1 Eubacterium sp. | reverse complement strand
GCTCCTTTAAGGACTTGTAAAAGCCGATGCCTAAAATAGCCCAGACCGAGACAAGGAAAAACAGCTTCTTGGCTGTAACGCCCTCGGCCATATAACCGGCATCATAGAGAAGGTAGCTCAGCGCCGCCGTCACCTCTAAGAAAAGCATGGCCGCCGAGAGCATGGCCGCCGCCCCAGGGCGGGTGAGCTCCCCGGAGGTCCTGGCTTTAAAAAGGCCCAGGGCCTGGACAAAAAAGGCCAGGACAATATAAGCCGAGGCCGCCGCCAGAAAATACTTCACCGAAAAAAGCAGCGTCAAGGCGCTGCCAAGCATGATAGCCCCCTGGCAAAGCAGGGTGCCTGCCTCGGAAAACCGCGGCTCAAAGCCCTTCTTCAGGCAGAGAAATCCCAGGCAGAGTATAAAGGCCACACCGGCGGCCATACCGATATCGTAGACTGCTGCTTCCATCGCTGCTCCCTTCACCCTATCCCCGGGCGCTTTTCTTCATATACTCAAACCAGCTCAGACGAAATTCCTTGACCCGGGGTCTGGCAAGCTTGAGCACCTCGCCGTTGTCCAGGGTGATCTCGTCGGCCACCAGCCTTTTGACGTGCTTCAGGTTGACGATGCAGCCCTTGTGGATATACGCAAAATCCAGCGCGGCTAGCTGCTCGTAGGCTGCGGCCAGGGTCGTGCGCAGCCCCTGCTTGTCCTCCTGGGTATTGAGATAGAGCTTTCGCCCCACCCGCTCCAGATAGAGGATATCCTCAATCCGGTATTTCTCAAAGCCCGCCTCGGTTTTAAAGCACACCGACACCGCCGTCTTTTCAAAGCGCAGCCTCAGAAAATCATCCATGATCTCCTCCAGCGCCGCCTTTGCCACAGGCTTTTCGAGATAGCCAAAGGCGTGGATATCCAGAGCGCTTCTCATGTACTCCGAGTAGGCCGTGCAGAACACGATCTCCAGGGCTGCGTTTTTCTGCCTTAAGGTCTGGGCCACGGCGTCCCCGCTGATCCCCGGCAGACGGATGTCCAGAAACAAAAGATCCAGGGCGTCGCCGCTGTCCAGCAGGGCCTCGCCGGAAGCATAGCGGCGGACGCTGATCTTCACCGACCGGTTCTTCGCCCAGGCCTCCAAAATCTCCTGGACGGATTTGGCGCTCCGGGAATAATCCTCACAGATGCCGATATTCATGGTCATCCCTTTTCTCCTTCCTGTAGGCGCCGGTTAAATCCGATGCCGTTTTTTCCATATCCCCCAGAACCCGGCGGACGTATGCCTCCGCCATCTGAGCTTCCCCCGCCGCGTAAAGTCCCTCGATGGCCGCGATGTGATTTTTCATATCGTGGAGCAGGAACCGGCTTTCTCTGTAGTGCCTTTCCAAGACGTCGTAGTAGGCCCTGCGCATAGAAGCCTGCTGGGTCATCAGGGCCTGCTGCTTTTCCAGGGCGTAGCCCCGATCCAGACGCCTAAGCAAATACAGCATCAAAAGATCCGCAAAAAAGCCCGCCATAATCTGAATAAAAAAGATTCGGTACAGCCCCGCCTGGAGCACCACAAACTGGCTGCCCATGTAGTTGATCACCATGGTCTCAAAGATCAGCAGGGCCCCCATCATAAAAATTTGATAGCCTGAAAAGCGCATTCTGCCGTAAAGTCCCACCAGAATCCTTTTAATTTTCGGGTAGAGCAGTATCACCCCCGCCAGATAGACGAGGTAAAAGGCGTAGCGCCTGAAGCTGAAGCTCTGGGTCAGCTCGCCCTCCAAAAGCAGTGAAAAGAGCAGGCCCTGGACAAAATCCACAACGATAAAAAAGATCATGATGAGAATGCTGTAGCCCATGCGGCCGACGGCGCTGCCGCCCTTGTAGCAGCAGACCGTAAAGAGCATGGGAAAGGCCAGGGTGATAAACACCCGAAAAACCTGAAGGGCTACCACCGCCGTAAAAATCAGATGGCTCACCGCCGCAGCCGTCAAGCAGAGCACAATCCAGCCAAGCTGCCACCGCCTTTCAAAGACCCCGTCGGTCATATAAAACAGGGTCAGGGACAGAAAGGATGAGCAGGCTGCCAGCATCAGATACTTAACGATTATCATTCCCATGTCATTCCTCCCGGACTATCCCTGTTGTTTTTCTGTGTGCCCTATGCCCTGGAGGGCCCGCTCCGAGCGTTTTCTGTGGGCACCCATCGTCTTTGCAGTCTCCTTCATGTTGGCCATCACCTTGTCGACGTAGGCCTCCGCCGTCTCCCGCTCACCGGCCTCGTAGAAGCCCTCGATGGCCGCTATGTGATTCTTAATATCGTGGAGCAGGGTTCTGCTGTCCTGATAATACAGCTCAAGCATCCTGTAGTAGGCCCGCTTCATCTCATCCTGCTGGCGCATCAGGGCCTGCTGCTGAGCCAGACGGCTTGTTCTGTCCATCTTTCTGAGGAGATAGAGCATCAGGCAGTCCATGACCACCTGAAACAGCAGCAGCATGAAAAACACGCTGAAGCGCTGGGCCCCCAGGGCGCCAATCTGAATGCCAATGTAATTGCTGACCATGGTCTGAAACACAAAAATTGTGGCCATCATGAAAATCTGATAGGGCGAAAACCTAAATTTATTCAGCACCGCCACCATGCCCCGCTGTATTTTCGGAAAAAAGCAGCTGACGATGGCCAGGGTCACCAGGTAAAAGGCCTGTCTCTGGTAGGAAAAGTCCATGGTTATTCCGTCGGCAAAGATCAGCAGGTACAAAACGCCCTGGACCAAATCGATACAAATGAAAAATATAATCATCAAGACCCCCAGGCCCGCCCGGCGTCCCGGGCTGCCTCCCCGGTAGAGCACCAGGGGAAAGAGGATGGGAAAGCCAAAGGTCAAAAAAGCGCGGTAGGCCTGGAGGGCGAGCACCGCTGTAAAGGCAATATGGACGACGGTGGCCGCTGCCAAAAGCAGGATGATCCAGGGCAGCCGCACCCGGCGCTCAAAGGTTTTGTCTGTGAGATAAAAAATGGTAAAAAACAGAAAAAAGGACGCGGCGCCGATCATCAAATACTTTAGGATCGTCATGCCCATGGCTGGCCTCCTGGATGCAGTTATACTGTCATAACATTATTTATATCTTTCATTATAACCGCTTGAAAAAACAATGGCAACGCCGAAGAGGAAAAAAATCAAGCAGGCCTCAGCTTGACTTTAAATGGAATGATGTTATAATAAATGTAGCAGGGGCACCGAACACGGTAGCCCTAAACAGTTTTGAATAGCCGCCACATGTTTGAGAGCTGGGCGGCTATTTTTTATTGATCAATTTCAGAATACAAATGAACAGTATTAACACAAATGCAAATTCGTAGTATCCCATATGACCATCCCCAATCTAGGGGCATAATTTACCGCACCGGTGCCGCAGGTGTCCCTGCAAAATAATTATAACATTTGCCTGAAAGTGTCCGCAATAATAAAACGTAAAAATAAAAAAACAGCTGTACTTTATACAGCTGCTATCTGCTTTGAATGGTCGGAGTGAGAGGATTTGAACCTCCGGCCTCATGGTCCCGAACCATGCGCTCTACCAAACTGAGCCACACCCCGATTTTTAAAATATTAAATTGCAAAACAACAATAGTTATTGTAATATAGTTATATACTTTTTGCAAGTACTAATTTGAAATTTTTTAATAAATTTTAGGAGCCCTTATGAAAATTCTCGAATTTGACATTACCGCCCCCGAAAGCTTTATGGACATCACCGAGCACATCCGTGACTACGTCAGGGAAACCCGGATAAAAAACGGTTTTATCCACCTTCAGGTACCGGAGAAAACCTGCGCCGTCACCATCAGCACCAACGACGAGCGCAATATTGAAAAGGACTTTTTAAACAAGGTCAATCACTTTTTACCCAAGTACAACGGCATGCAGTTCACCGGCTGGACCACCACCAGCGTCAAGGCCTCCCTGGTGGGCCTCACCGCCCAGATCCTCGTGGAGGGCGGCGAGCTGATCCTCGGCCGTCACCAGAGCGTCTACTTTGTGGAATTCAACGGTCCCGCCAAGGGCCGCCGTCTCTACGTCTCCCATATGGCCAGCGACTACCTGGCCGAGGGCGAGGAAGCGGCCTTGCCCGCCGAGCTGGCTGAGCTCTACGCAGCCGATCAGGCCAAGGAGGAAGCCGAAAAGGCCGAGCAGGAGCGCATCATCGCAGAAATGCGCGCCGAAGCCGCTGCCCGAGCCGCCCAGTACAAGGCTGAACAGGAGGCCCAGAAAAAGGCCGAAGCCGAAGAAAATAAAGAACAGGAGTAAATCATGGCAAAAAATAAAACTAAATCCCAGAAGCAAAAAAACAACCACACCCAGGAACAGGGTCAGATTAAAACCGGCTACCGCATCGGTGCCCTGGTGCTGGTGGCCACCATCATCGTCAGCATGCTGGCGGTCTACGTGCTCTAGATATGAATATCCGCATTGTCACCGTGGGCCGGATCAAGGAAAAATTTCTGACCATGGCCATCGACGAGTACAGCAAGCGCCTGAAGGCCTTCTGCAAGCTGGAGATTACAGAGGTCAAGGACGAGCGCACCCCCGACGGCGCCAGCCCGGCTGAGAACCAAAGAATACTCGCCGCCGAGGGAGATCGCATTGCCAAGTACATTCGGCCCGGCAGCGTCGTCGTCACCCTGGACATCCAGGGGGAGCAGCTCACCTCTCCCCAGTTCTCCAAAAAGCTTGAGGCCTACGCCCTGGCGGGAAAAAGCGATATCACCTTTATCATCGGGGGGTCTTTGGGGCTGGCCCCGGAAATCAAAAGCCGGGCCCAGTGGTCCTTGTCCTTCTCAAAAATGACCTTCCCCCATCAGCTTTTTCGCGTCATGCTGCTGGAGCAGATCTACCGCGCCTTCAAAATCTCTAAAAATGAACCTTATCACAAGTAGACAGCCTGCACTGTCTGCCATTTTGTAAATAAAAGGAGTTCCACCATGGAAAATACAACCATGTCCCAGAGGGGACGTACCGCAAAGCAGGCCGGCATCGCCCTGTCGGCCACGGATACCCAGACCCGCAACAACGCTCTGGCCAAAATTGCCGAGGCCTTAGACGCCCGGCGGACTGAAATTGTCGCCGCCAACAGCCGGGACTACGCCCGCAGCGTCGATGAAAAGCTGGCTGCGCCCCTGTTAAAGCGGCTGACCTTCGACGACCATAAAATCGACGACGTCATCGACGGCATCAAAAGTCTGATCGCCCTGAAGGATCCCCTGGGGGAAACCCGTCTGGCCACCGAGCTGGACGAGGGCCTCGACCTCTACAAGGTCACCTGCCCCATCGGCGTCATCGGCATCATCTTTGAATCCCGCCCCGACGCCTTCGTTCAGATTTCCACCCTCTGTCTAAAAAGCGGCAACGCCGTGCTCCTAAAGGGCGGCCGGGAAGCCTTGGAGACCAACCGCATCCTCTGCGAGATCATCTCCCAGGCCACCGAGGCCGCCGGGATTCCCGCAGGCTGGATTCAAAACCTGGAAAGCCGGGATGACGTCAGCGCCATGCTGGCCCTGGATGAATACATCGATCTCATCATTCCCCGGGGCTCCAACAGCTTCGTCAAGTACATCATAGACAACTCCAATATTCCGGTGATGGGCCACTCCGACGGCATCTGCCACGTCTACGTGGATCAGGCCGCCGACATCGACATGGCCGTAAAAATTGCCGTGGACGCCAAAACCCAGTACGTGGCGGCCTGCAACACCGCCGAAACCCTGCTGGTGCACCGGGCTGTCGCCGACGCCTTCCTGCCCGCCCTCAGGGCTGCCCTGGCCCAAAAGAACGTTCAGCTCAAGGGTGACGCCTCTGTCTGCGGCATCATCGATATCCAGCCCGCCACCGCCGAGGACTGGCAGACTGAATACCTGGATTACATCCTGTCCATCAAGATGGTGGACAGCCTCGACGAAGCCATCGATCACATCAACACCTACGGCTCCGGCCATACCGACGTCATCGTCACCGCCGACGAAGCCGCCGCCAAACGCTTCACCACCCTGGTGGACTCCGCCGGCGTTTTCTGGAACTGCTCCAGCCGCTTCAGCGACGGCTTCCGCTTCGGCTTTGGCGCCGAGGTAGGCATCAGCACCTCCAAGCTCCACGCCCGGGGCCCCGTGGGCTTAGACGGCCTTTTAAGCTACAAGTACAAGCTCATCGGCCACGGCAACATCGTCGCCGACTACGCCGAAGGCAAAAAATCCTTTACCCATCAGCCCTTAGACAGAGACTGTCCGCTGTAGGCTTCAATCTTCGGCACTTTGTCCACCGGATGAGCCCTGTAACATTCCCCCGGTTTTGGCATCTGGACCAGAGCCGGGGATTTTTTTACAAAAAAAAGACATGGCCTGGGGACGCCTTATAAAATCCAGGGCGATCCGGGCCATGTCTGTGATACAGGGATATCAATTTTTATTTGTCAGCTGATCCTGGCGTATTCCAAGACTACTTGTCCTGCCATACCCTTTCGGCAATTTCCTTGACCAAGGCCAGCTTGTTCCACTGCTCTTCCTCCGTCAGCTTATTGCCGATTTCACAGGAGGCAAAGCCGCACTGGGGACTCAGGCAAAGGTTGTCCAGCGGGACAAAGGCCTCCGCCTCGTGGATGCGGGCGACAATCGCTGCTTCATCCTCCAGCACCGGTGACTTGGAGGTTACCAGTCCCAGCACCACCTTTTTGTTCTTTGGAACAAAGCGCAGCGGCTTAAAGTCCCCCGAACGGTCGTCGTCGAATTCCAGATAAAAGGCGTCGACATTTTCATTAGCAAAGAGGAAGCTTGCGATGGGCTCATAGCCGCCGGAGGAAGCCCAGGTGGAATGGTAGTTGCCCCGGCAGACGTGGGTGGTGATCACGAGATCCGCCGGTTTGTTTTCCAGGGCCAGGTTATTTAGGCGCAGATACTTTTCTGCAATCTCCGTGAGCTCGACCTCGGCATTTTGTCTGCTGCGCCAGTATTTCTGATCACAGAACATCCCCCAGGTACAGTCGTCAAACTGAATATTCCGGCAGCCCGCCGCATAGAGATCGGCGATGACGGTTCTGTAGGCGGCGGCGATATCCTGGATGAGCTTTTCACCGTCGGGGTAATACTTTCTTGTGTTTTTCCCGTTTTTTTCGCGGAACAATTCTGCGTAAAGCTGGGCCGGCGCCGGGAGGGTCTGTCTTGCCACCGTATTGTCATCCTCAAATTGCTTGACAAATTTAAAATGCTCCACAAAGGGATGGTTCTTGCCGTCGATGTCACCAGAGATTGCAATGGAGCCATGGGTTGTCTCCTCGCCGTGGAAGAAGTAGCCGTGGTCCAGCTCAATGTGTTCGATGCCGTTAAAGCCCCACATGAAATCCAGGTGCCAGTAGCTGCGTCTGAATTCTCCGTCGGTAATCCCGTGATAGCCCGCCGCCTTCTGCTTGGCAATCAGCGCGGTGATGGCTTCATTTTCTATTTGAGTCAGCGCTTCAGCGCTGATTTTTCCTGCTTCATAATCAGCCCTGGCCTTTTTTAGGTTTTCAGGTCTCAAAAAGCTGCCTACAAAGTCATATCTAAAGGGTGCATTTTTCTTATACATCGTTATGTCCTCACTTTCATCTGTTCTGCACGCACTTTTACAGGCAATACGCCACTTATTAGGAGTGACTAATCGTCATTATAGCACAATCCCTTGGGATTTCAATGTTCTGCGGTTACGTATACGTTCTCTAAAAACACGCTTCAGCATATTTTAAGCCTCGCCTTTCAACATCGCCATTTTTGTATACACTATTCTTGAATTCTCCCTATACCAGGATTATAATAGATGTCATAGTAAAAATATCCATCAAAGGAGCTTATCACTATGAAACAATCACCTGTTCTTATTAGGGGAGAGCTGGCCCTGCTGGTCATCGTTGTCATCAACAGCTTAGGCGTCGTCTTAATGCTCTACTCCGGTTCGGGGATCTCCGCCATCTCCAGCGTTCCCTACGCCTTTTCCGAGGTCCTGCCAGCCTTATCTCTGGGCACCTGGACCTATATCTTCCAGGGCCTGCTGGTTTTAAGCCTGATGCTGCTTCGGAAAAGATTCGTTCCCCAATACCTTTTGAGCTTCGTCGTGGGCTTCGCCTTCGGCCTCATGATCGACGTCCACGAAATCTGGATCTCAGAGCTGCCCCAGACCCTGCCCCTGCGCGTGCTCTACTTCGTGCTCAGCTACCTGATCATCTGCCTGGGTATCGCCCTGTCCAACCGCTGCAAAATGCCCATCATCCCCACGGACCTCTTTCCCCGGGAGGTGTCGGCCATCACCGGCGCCGACTACGCCAGGGTCAAAATCCCCTTCGACGTCATCTGCCTGCTCATCACCGGCATCATGACCTGGGTCTTTTTAGGTGAAATCCGCGGTCTGGGCATCGGCACCATTCTGGCGGCCTTCACCATGGGCAAGGTCATCGATTTTATCGGCCAGGGCATCGACAAGCATTTTGTCTTCACCTCGGTTTTTGAAGCCTGAAAACTTCCTGTTTATGCCCGGGCAGAATAAAAAAATATCCGCTTTTTCTCTGGCATTTATTTCTCCCTTTGCTATAATAATGATGTAATATTCAGAGTCGTCTGTGGCATTCTTCTTCGCCGCCCGCGCCCTCGGGCAGCGCCTGTCATTCCACAGCCGCTGAATTCATTTAAGGAGTGTTACCATGTTAGAATTAAAGCATATTTCTTTTGAGGTTGAGGACCAGCGGGAAATCCTGACGGACGTCAACCTAAAAATCGACGACGGCAAATTTGTCGTCATCACTGGCCCCAACGGCGGCGGCAAGTCCACCCTGGCCAGAATTATCTCTGGTGTTCAAACGCCCACCAGCGGCCAGATCATCTTCAACGGCCAGGACATCACCGAAATGAGCATCACCGACCGGGCTAAGCTCGGCATCAGCTTTGCCTTCCAGCAGCCCGTGCGCTTCAAGGGCATCACCGTCCACGACCTGATCTCTCTGGCCGCCGGCGAAAAGCTGACCCAGGTGGAGGCCTGCAACTACCTGTCCGAGGTCGGCCTCTGCGCCCGAGACTACATCGACCGCGAGCTCAACGCCAGCCTTTCCGGCGGCGAGATCAAGCGCATCGAAATCGCCAGCATCCTGGCCAGACATACCCAGCTGTCCATCTTCGATGAACCCGAGGCGGGCATCGATTTATGGAGCTTCAAGAATTTAATCTCCGTCTTCCAGAAAATGCACGCAGAATCCGGCGATTCCATCATCATCATCTCCCACCAGGAGAGAATTTTAAACATCGCCGACGAAATCGTCCTGCTGGCCGGCGGCAAGATCATCAGCCAGGGCAGCAAGGACGAAATTCTTCCCCGACTGTTAAACGGCACCGATAAAGTGGACTTCTGTCCGAGAATGGAGGCAAAGGCATGAATGAAATTGCAAAAGAACTTTTAATGGACGTCGCCGACTTAAGCGGTGAACCCGAGGGCATGGCCTTCAACATCCGTGAAAACAGCCAGTGTGCCGGCAGAAATTCCACGGACAATATCCAGATTGTCAGCAAGGAGGACGGCTCCGGCATCGACATCATCGTCCAGCCGGGTACCAAAAACGACAAGGTCTTCATCCCCGCCCTGGTCACCTGCAGCGGCGTTCACGACCTGGTCTACAACGACTTTTACATCGGTGAGGATGCCGACGTCACCATCGTGGCGGGCTGCGGCGTCTCCACCGACGGCTGTGACGGCTCCGAGCACAACGGCATCCACCGCTTCTTCTTAAAGCCCGGCGCCAAGGTGCTCTACCTTGAAAAGCACATCGGCATCGGCGAAGGCACCGGCGAGCGGGTCATCAACCCCGAAACCTACATGGAGCTTGAGGAAAACAGCTACATGGAAATGGACACCTCCCAGATCAAGGGCGTCGATTCCACCAAGCGCATCTCCAAGGCCAAGCTGGCCGACGGCGCCAAGCTGGTCATCAAGGAAAAGCTCATGACCCACGGCAAGCAGTACGCCGAAACCGCCTTCGAGGTGGACATGGACGGTGTGGATTCCAGCTGTACCTTGAGCTCCCGCTCCGTGGCCAGAGACAACTCCAAGCAGCTGTTCTTGTCCAAGATCAACGGCAACAACAAGTGTGCGGGTCACTCCGAATGCGACGCCATCATCATGGACCAGGGCGTCGTCTCCGCCATCCCGGAAATCACCGCCAACGATTTGGACGCCCAGCTCATCCACGAAGCGGCCATCGGCAAGATCGCCGGTGACCAGATCATCAAGCTCATGACCCTGGGTCTCACCGAGGCCGAGGCTGAGGCTCACATCATCGAGGGCTTCTTAAAGTAAAAACCTGTGGAACCGGAAAACCGGTTCCGCTTTTTTTGTATCAGCTAAAGTCCTGGCTGGTCAATCCTGAATCTGTAGACAATCTTGAAATCCCTCCCAAAACAGAAAATTTCATTGATTTTCCCTGCCGTCAAGGCTATACTAAAGAATAAAGTTTACCCTGAAACCGAGGTACCATTTATGGAAAGCAAAATTATCGTAGACAGCTGTGTTGACTTCAACGAGGCTGTTTTCAAGGATGTCGCCGGATTTACGCGCATCCCTTTCAAAATTTACATCGACAACGAAGAAATCGTGGACGAAAATCTCTCGACATATATGCTCACCGACAAAATGAAAATGAGCAAAAACAAAATCACCACGGCCTGCCCCTCGCCCCAGGATTACCTGGACGCCATCGACCCCGACAAAATCAATTACATCATCACCATCTCCTCCAAGCTCAGCGGCTCCCACAACGCAGCCATGGTGGCCTCGGCTCTGGCCAGAGAAGCTAACCCCGACTGTCAGGTTCACGTCTTTGACAGCGAAAGCGCTGCCGCAGGCCAGGATTTGTTATTCCTGCGCCTCAAGAGCTTTATCCAGAAAAATCTGACACCCCAGGAAATTGTCACCAAGCTTACAGACCTCATCGACACCATGCACACCTACTTTATCTTAAACAGCCTGGACAATCTGGCTAAAAACGGCCGCATCAGCGGCACCGTAGCCCTCATCGGCAAAATGCTCAAGGTCATCCCCATTATGAGCGACGACGGCCATGGGGAAATCGCCCTTAAAGAAAAGGTGCGCGGCAAGAAAAAAGCCTTCTCCAGACTGGTCGAGATCGTGGCAGAGGAGGTCACCGACGCCAGCGAGCGCATCCTGGCCATCACCCACGTTCACGCCCAGGAGACGGCGGAGAAGCTTAAAAAAGACATCGAGGAAAAATGCAGCTTCGAGGATATCGTCATCTTCGACGCCGGCGGCCTCAGCTCCGTCTACGCCGACGACGGCGGTGTGATTCTGGCCTTTTAAAGGACAAAAAACAAAGCAAGCATTGTGTCATCTCAATGCTTGCTTTGTTTTTGTCTTCGCTTTAATTGCGCCGCGGTCTGTTTTGCAGCCAGCCGACGCTGAGGATGATGGCACCCCCGCAGAGTACGAGGGCTGCGCCGATATTCCCCATCTCAGGGATACCCGTTTTCACGTTCTGGCTCGTCTTTGTATCCACAGCTGCCGCATCCTTTACAGACTGCTGCTGATCTGAAGCCTCATGCCTTTCCTCCGGTACCTGAACATCAGATTCTGGCACCGTTGGCGTTGGATTTTCCTGGGGTTCTTCCGGCTGGCTTAAGGCCGCAAGCTTTTCCTCCAGGGCCGCTAGTTTTTCCATGGCCGCATCAGGTACCAGCTGCCTTTGGGCCTCTGTCAGCGCACTATATGCACTCCGGGCCGCTTCAACAGCAGAGGCGTCCTCCAGGGTCAGACCTTCAAGCTCCGGCAGGGCCGTAATCATGCCTTCAAAATGATAAGCCGCCTGTTCATCCGCCGTCATCTCTGCCTGCTTTAGGGCATCGCCCACGGCCTCACGGATGGCCTCCGAGGACAAGGTCGCCCCCGTGACGACGTCCACATCTAAGCTCTGACTGTCTATAATCCGTTCAAACATGGCCAGGGCCCGCTCCCAGAAGGCGGGGGTCTCTGTCTGGGAAACTTCTGTGATCTGAGCAATTTTTCCGTCCTCAACCAAGACCTCCAGGATAACCTTGGAGGAGATGCCGTAGCCCACGCCCCGGTAAAGGCCGTCCTTATAGCAGACCGCTATATTTTCAGAGGCATCCTCCGCCGGCGCCGCCAGGATCAGCTGGGCTGGAAAGAGCAGAAGTCCGGCCAGAAGGAACAGCCCTGCCAGCAGGGTGACAATACGATTTTTTACAACGATGCTTTTCATTGCTTTCTCCTTAAATTTAAAAGGCTTCCGGCGCACCTATGCCAGGGCACGGGTGCGACAGAAGCCTTAGTAGTTGCTGTAAAGCTTATTTTTATGGCTGGAAACCATCTGCGAATTTCCTGGCCAACTGTCTGTGAAAAACGAGGATCCGGCTTGTCCATAAGGCGTCACGGCTGCGCATCAGCAGGGGATTTTACCCCATTTCCTCTTGCCCGAAAGCGGGCGATTTTTCACATGGTTTGATTTAAGTTGTCTTAATTATACAGGAGATTGGGAGAAACTGCAAGGCGGTGACCTCAAACCTCGCCCTGCTTTGATTTTTTTACACTCATATACTCCACAGCTGCGGCTGCTAAAATCCACAATGCTGGAAAAATCAAAATTGGCGTCAGATATTTTGTATGCATCACAGCCATCAAGCCCCGGGTAATATAGGTCGCCAAAAATGTGGCGATGTACTGCACCCCTACGATAATCCCCATGGCCCCCGGTACCATCTCCTGGGGCAGCAATTCGGCGGACTCCTGGTATACGTAGGTCATGGAAATCATATAAGATGCCCCCATAAGGGCTACGGCCAAAACGAGTACCGCCGCATTGGGCAGCGTGTATAACGCAAAAATCGCAGCGCCCATCAGAACAAAGGCCGCCGAAGCGGTATAGCTGCCCAGTTTTTTATAAATCCTATCGAAAAACAGCGCACAAATTGCCCCGCTTAAAGTATCCAGGGACAAAGCCACCCCTGCGTAGAAGGCGTCCCCCAACTGATATTCCGCAATATAAACGGACAGAAAAAAGCCCGGCACAAAATAGGTAATCCCCAGAATGACGTAGTTAACTGCCATAATCCAAAATCGGAGGCCGTACCCTTTGTAGGCTCTCTTTACTTTTGATCCTTCATCCTTTGCCTGCTGCTCTCCCCGGCCGCCGGGTATAAAAAGTGCCACAAAAAGCGTCATCAGCGCCGCCGCCCAGTACACGTTAAAGGCTGCGGTCCAGCCTGCTTTGGCAAAATAGCCTGCCCCCACGGAAAACAATGAGCCTGCCATTGCAATGGCGCTATTATACCATCCCATATACCAGGCCCGCCGGTCCTCATCGGTATAGAGCTCGGCAATCAGCGTCACCGCAGCCACATTGATATAGGCCGAGGTCAGGGCGCAGATCAGATTCACCACAATAAAGCCGCCGATCGTTTTTTGTTGGGTAAAGGAGATCGCACCCAGGGTAAATATCACCGATGCCGCAAGCAAGGCTTTCTTTCTGTCTGTTTTTCTATAAATCACCGGGCAGAAAAAGGATGCCGCCATGATGACAAGGTAGGGACTGGATATAAAAAAGCTGACACCCTCGGGACAATTGGGAAAGGCCTGATAAATATCGTAGTTAATCACCTGAAATACAGAGGTGTACATCACTGCAAAGGAGGTGCTTAAAATCGCTATATAGGCTAAAACCCATTTTTTAGAAAACATGCTGCATTCCTCCTCTTTCAATTTCAAATTTCCATCTTTTATGCTATCATATAGCTTAACACCGAAAGATTTTGAAAGGAATCCTCCATGGCCACAGAAAATAAAAAAGGCATCACCACACGCAAAAAAATTTTAGATACCTGCAGAGATTTATTCTACGAGCGAGGCTTTATGGCCCTGACCTTTTCAGAAATCTGCAAACAGACCGACACCAATCCCGGTTCCGTCTCCTACCACTTCAAAAGCAAAATCAACATCGCACTGCTCATTTACAGTGAAATCATGGAAAAGCTGGCAGATTTAGCCAGAGTTTACTGTCCCGAGGAGGATCATCTGAGACAGCGCATGTTTGCCCTAGGCCTCCACCTGAAGCTTTTCTACAGCAATGCCAATTACAGACGTTTTTCTGCCGAGGTCTGTACCCAGAGAGCCTACGACACCAAGCTGGACCACTTTGTCTACAGTCACTCCGAGCCCTTTCTGCTTTCCAAGCAGTACATGGAGGAAAAGCAGGCCAAGCTCTATTTCGCCGCCTTTGTGGGGATGGATGGCTACCTGGAATCCTACATTGCTGATCACATCGATGATTTTACCTTTGAGGATATTCTCACCAGCTACCTGGAGCTCCACTATTCCTTCTTGGATCACACTGCCCTCCATCAGAATATCGAAGCTACTCAAAAAAAGCTGGATGATTTTCCCATTGCCATCGGTCCGGCCTTTCTCATCGATCTCTCCGAAGGCTAACCCTGCGCCTTCGATCACAAAACAAAGTACAAAAGGCTGATCTTCTAAGCCGATGGGCCCTTGGCCCATGGATCATAGAATTTCAGCCTCTCTTTATTGCCTAATCCCTTAGCAGCTCATATAAAAGAATTTTTCAAACACGTTGTCCTGGGCCGCCATAATCTGTGCTTTGGCAGATTCTGGGGTGTTGGGGAATTTCTTCAGATAGTCCTCCCAGGTCATATAATATTTACTCTTAAAGTCCTCTACCTGGGAATGGCTGTAATCCGCCTGATTAAAGACGTCGCCGGTGCTTTCCCCTGCATTGTCGTAAACGCCATAATCCCGAACTGTCTCACAAACCGCCTGGAGATTTTCAATTTTAATATCTGCCAGGGTAATGGGATCCTTGTCAAAGCCAAAGATATACTGTCCGCCGGGGGCCATGATGTCCAACCATTCCTTGGTCTTGTCGATAACCTCCTGCTTCGTGCAGGTTAAAAGATTATTCAAGGGGAAGCCGCCGCCCAAAACAAATTTTTGGCCCAGCTTTTCCTTGATCGCCTTGGGATCCGTCAGCTCAAATTTGAAGTACATCCCTGTGGGCAGCTCGTAGAGATCATCCAAAAGCCGTGTCCAATCGTGCTCCAGGAAGGCGCCGCAGCGCATGCCCAGGGCCGCATAGTCGGTGACCTGACGCTTCCAGGACGGCATCCAGACCTCCTGGAAATCCTTCTTTCTGATATAGGTAGCCATGTGCAGCTGGAACATCACCGGATTATAACGATTGATCTGCGCTGTATCCGGACAGCGTCCCATTTTGTACATCATTGGATAAATGGCATCCAAGGCCTCCAAAATCTTTTTTCTGTATCTGCGGATATCTGTGCAGATGCCCGAAAAGCTTCTGAGCTGATCCCCGATAAAATCCATGGGTGCCCTGCCTCCAAAGCCCTCAATGCCTGCATCTGTGGGGTAGCCATATTTTTCGTTGAGCTTTTGAACCATCGCTCCGGTTTTGGCGTAATAATCGTACTCCAGCACCGATTCCTGGTACAGGGCGTACAGAGGTGCCGCGCCGCTCTCCGCTGCATTTAAATTTTTATAAAGCCTGGGCATACAGGTTTCCACAATAAAAGCGTAGGGATCTGCAATGAGGCCATCGTATTCCTCGGGGGCCATGCACTCGGTGTTGGGATGCTGCATAATTCCCGTGTTGGACATCAGCTTATTTTTGGCATCCAGGGTCTGGGAGGAATAGGGAGCGTAGACGCTGCCTGCGTAGATACAGGTATCCGTTGGAATTCTGTCACAGAGCTCATCGGCCGCCTGCTCCAAAAGGGAGGGATCCCAATAGGCTTCCTTTCTGTCGACTCCACCGTAGTCTGCCACTGCCGTTAAGGGCAGGCTGACGGAAATCGGTACACGCTTTGGAATTTTATTGTCAAAAACGTCCTTAATATTCTGTGTTCTCTTTTCACATTGTTTCTTTGCTGCTTCGTTCATTATGCTCCTCCAATTTAATTTTCTTCTGCTGTGAACTTTCTTTTTTCAATCATTGATACTACAATCTCAGCCACAAAAAGGGCTGCCATAATCCCTGCCGAAATCCCCCAGGTTTGGGAGAAAACCTCGGTACCCATCAGCTGGGTCAGCGCTGTGGCGTAATAGGTACTTAAAAATGAGCCGATACCGTAAACCGCCGTGGTGATAGAAACCGACTCGTCCAGTCTTGATTTTGGAACAATGGCAAAGCCCTGGGCGTAGGCATAGGAAAAGGCGTATTTATAGGTACAGCCGCCGATAGTTCCCACCACAAGCACTACCGCCACCGATGGGAAAAACATCAAAACAATCAGAGACAGGGCCGCCACCAAATAACAAAATACGATGGTCTGACGCTTGAGCTTGCCGTAGACAAAGCCAAAGCCCAGGCACAGAATAAAACCCGCCAGGGATTTTACCGACGCCGAGAGGCCGGCCAGCTCCGTGGCGCCAATGCCATTTTCCATAATATAGGAGGACAGATAGTAGAGCACCGTACCTCCCAGAACAATATTCATCACAAACCAGCCAAAGCTCATCCACCAGAACCGCCATCCCAGAGGTTCCTTTTTTCCCTGTTTCTTTTGGCTGTCTGCCTGCTGATTTTCAGGCTTTACGCTGGGAATAAATAAAATCAAAAGCACCGCCATGGGAATTGCCGACCAGTAGACATTAAAGACCCGCTGCCAGTCTCCGCCGGATGCTAAAATCCCAGCTAAGTATGAAAAGATCATACCGACAAGACTCATGGCTGCATTGTAGTAGCCGGTGATTTTTGCGCGTTTTGTCTCATCCTCATAGATATCTGCAATCAGCGCCACCGCCACCACATTGACGACACCGGCACCGACGCCCACCAGGGTGCGCATGACGCACATATAAAGCAGATTATCTACCATGACGCCGCAAACTGCACCCACCGTAAAGATAATGCCCCCGGCGATCATAACGCTGCGTTTATTGAATTTTTTCAGCGCCACACCTGTGAGCAAGGATACAATAACGACAATGAGCATTGGGCCCGAGACAAAATAGTTGACATAACCCATGGACTCTGGATAGGTCTGATAAAGGACACCGATCACTGGGTTGATGGCAAGGTCTGCCATGACGCCAATGGCCGTCGCCAGAATTGCCGCCACCGCCAGCACTCTCTTCGTATTGGACATTTCAACTGCCATAAAAATTCCCCCTCTTTATTTTTTAAGCGCACTTAATTTAAGTATGCTCAAATTATACGCCGTGAAAACGGTTTTGTCAATAAAAATTTATATATTTTTATTTTTTTGCGAATCTCAGTCCCACACCGCCTGTATTTCAGGCACAAAAAAACCGGCCGCCGGTCGTTAAACTTTAGGTCTAACGATCGGGGTCGGTGCTTCCGATAAAATACATTTTTAATTTAAACTTACTTCACCCGCTTGGCAATCACCGCCAGCCGTCCGTCATTGAGGCCCACGTTGAAAATACAGGTGGACAGGGTGAGGATTTCATCTCCGGCCTCCACCGTGGCGTCGGTCTGGACGATGCTCTGGGCCTTGAGGTTGGCGTAGTAATTGACGAAGCTTTCCTCATCGGAGAAATTCAGCTGGCGATAGTCGTACTCAGCCTCCTCGACGATGATGGATACGATCTCCCAGGTGCCGTCACCGCCCAGCTCCGGCGGCCTGTCGTACTCGATGGTGTGATACTGACTCACAAAGTTAGCATCGTTGTGGTAGAACAACAGGTCGTCGAACATAACGTGAACCCGGCTGCGCATGGTGCTGTGGCCGTAGATCACAGAGTTTCGGCTTCTGGGATTCCACTCGTAGGCCGCGTCCAAGAAGGGCACGCCTCGCTCGTCGCTGCCGCCGTCAAAGGAGGTGTAGAGGTATTTGTCATTGTCGGTGGTCTGGACAATGGGCGTGTCGATATTGGTGCCGTTGATCTTAAGCCAGCCCACCACCTCGGGATTCACTGCTCTGAGCTTGTCCCAGTTGACAGCCTCCTCGCCGGTCTCCGTTTTTTCCATGACCTGCATCTTCAAAACCGGGGTGTTGTTGGGGAAAAATTCCTTGTACAAAAGCCATCCCGCCGCTGCCAAAAGACCGATGATCACCAGAACGATGATCACGTCCACAAAGCGGCTCAGTGCACTTCTCTTTTTCTTCCTTTTTCTTGCCATTTATACTAAAGCGCCGGACCGTTTAAAAGCTGTCCGGCCTCTGCCTTTCCTAAAAATTTCCGTGCCTTAATACGGCACTTACTTTACCATTTTACCGTAAACCCACCCCTGCCGCAAGGGCTTTTAAGGAAAGCATAAGTATGGCTTTTAAAGGTCTTAAACCTTAAACTCACCTCTCTGGGCCTCTATGTTCCGTCAGACCTCAAAGGGAATCACCGCCTCCAGAAGCTGTCTGGCATAGCCGCTTTTGACCTGGGCCAGGGCGCCGCTTTCGCAGACCTCCTGCACCTCTCCCCTATGCAGAAACACCATTTTATTACAGAGATGGGCCACCGCCTGGAGATCGTGGGCGATAAAAAGGTAGGTCAGCCCCATCTCCACCCGAAGGCTGTGGAGCAGGGTCATGATCTGGGACTGCACCGACACGTCCAGGGCACTGATGGCCTCATCCAGCAGAACAAACCGGGGGCGGGTGGCGATGGCCCGGGCGATGCACACCCGCTGGAGCTGCCCGCCGGAAAGCTCGTGGGGAAAGCGGTCCTTGAGCGCCGGTGAAAGCTCCACCCGCTTCAGAAGTGCCGCCACCTCCTGCTGAATGTTTCTGCACCTTCCCAGGGCCCGCAGGGGCTCCGCCACGGTCTGGGCCACGGTGTACTGAGGATCCACCGAGGTGGTGTAATCCTGAAAGACCACGCTCATGGCCCCGGGATTTTTCGCCCGCCATTTTTTAACGGGCATCCCCTCGATGAAGATACCGCCGCTTCCGGAATCAGGCTGTTCCAGGCCTAAAATCAGCCGTCCCAGGGTGCTCTTGCCGCTGCCGCTCTCGCCGATGAGGCCCACACAGCGCCCCTCCTCGATGGCAAAGGACACCTCCCTTAGGACCTGGTGCCGCCCACCCTTGAAATTTTCACCCACCTTCAGGTAGGACTTGCTGATGCGGTCAATTTCAATGAGATTTTTCATGCTGCGCACCTCCCAGGGCAATCTTTAAAGAATTGGTGATTTCCAGCCGGGTTTCTATCAGATATCGGGTATAGTCCGAGGCTGGATGGCCAAAGATCTCCCGGGCCTCTCCGGCCTCCACAGCCCTGCCGGCCTGCATTACCAAAAGATCGTCGGCAAGTCGCCGCACCACCCCCAGGTCGTGGGAGATGAAAATCAGGCTCGTCCCGGTTTTCTCCCGGAGAGCCTCAAAGAGGGTGACCACCTGCCGCTGATTGACGGCGTCCAGGGCCGTGGTGGGCTCGTCGGCGATGATGATCTTCGGCTGCATCACCAGGGCCAGGGCGATCATCACCCGCTGGAGCATGCCGCCGGAGAGCTGATGGGGATATTTTGCCATCAGCCCCCGGGGATCCTCGATGTTCAGCGCCGCCAGGTCCTGGGCCGCCTGCTCCAGCGCTTCTTTTTTGCCCAGACCCAGCTTTGCCCCAAGGGTCTCGGCCATCTGGCGGCCCAGCCTTTCTATGGGATCGAAGGCCGACATGGCGTCCTGGACAATCAGGCCGATATCACTGCCCCGCAGCCGGGCCAGCTCCTTGGGATCCTGGGCCAGCAGGTCTGTTTCTCCCGAAGCCATCTGAAACAGCGCCCGTCCCTCAGCCTTAAGCCAGGCCTTGTTCAGTCCCAAAAGGGCCCGGGCCGTCATGGACTTGCCGCTGCCGCTTTCCCCCACGATGCCCAGGCAGCGGTTTTCTCCCAGGGAAAAGCTGAGATCATCGACGATCACCTCACCGTTTCTGGTATCGGTAACCCTCAGTTTCTCAACCTTTAAAAGTTCTTTCATGCCACAGCCCTCCTTTTCCGTGCAAATAAAGACAGCCGCTTTTTGGGGATGCCCTTATCCAGCCTCGGGTTCATGGCCTCCTGGATGCTGTCCCCGAGAAAGTTAAAGGCCGCCACCACCAAAAAGATGGCGATGCCCGGCGCCAGCATCTGCCCAGGATGGGTGGTTATCACAGCCTTGGCGTCATTGAGCATCATGCCCCACTCCGCCGTGGGCGGCTGAACCCCCAGACCCAGGAAGGACAGGGCCGAGATGTTTAAGATAATGGCCCCGGTGTCCAGGGTTGCCAGCACCAGAATTTCACCCACGGCATTTTTAAGCAGGTGTCCGGTGATGATCTTCACCGGCGACAGCCCCGCCACCCGGGCAAAGCGGATGTAATTTTTATCCATGAAGCCCCGGACAACCGTTCTGATCATCCGGGTGTACCAGGCCCACTTGGCGATGACCGTGGCCACGACAATGTGCTCGATGCCCACCCCCAAAATGCCGACGATGGCCAAAATCAGCACCTCGTCGGGGAAGGAGAGCATGACATCGCAGATCCGCATGATGACCTCGTCCACCCAGCCCCTGAAGTACCCGGCGATAAAGCCCAGCACCGTGCCGATGAAAATGGTGGCGGCCATGGTCAAAAGAGAGACCCCCATGGTGGTTCTGGCGCCGTAGATCAGCCTGGACAGCACATCCCGGCCCAGCTGATCCGTCCCCAAAGGATGGGACAGGGAGGGGCCCTGAAATTTGTCTGCAATACTCTGGACCGAGGGGTCCCAGGGGGCGATAACCGGCGCTAAAACACCGGCCAGAAGCACGGCCAAGAGGAAGATCCCCACGGCCACCGCCAGCTTATCTGATAAAAAACGCTTTCCAAAGCCCGCCATCCTAGGCCTCCCTTCTCTGGCGCGGATCGATGCAGGCGGTGCCCACATCCACCAGTAAATTGCAGACGACAAACAGACAGGCCATAATCAGCACGTAGGCCTGTATCACCGGAAAATCCCGGTTGTAGATGGCCGTGACACAGAGTCTGCCGATGCCCGGCCAGGCGAAGATATTTTCGATGATCACCGTCCCGGCAATCAGCTTGGGAATGGACATGCCCAGGGCTGTCAGGGAGGTCTGGAGAGAATTCTTAAAGATATGACGGCTCACCTGAGGCTCCGAAAGTCCCCTGGCCCTGGCGTAGAGCACGTAGTTTTCCTGTTCCTCGGCCACCATGTTGTTTCTGATGAGCCTGAGGTAGGTGGAGATGTAGCCCAAGGACAGGGTGAGGGCCGGCAGCACCACCGACAGCGGGCTTTTCATGCCGCTGGTGGGAAAAAGGTGGAGCTTCACCGCAAACAGCCACATCAAAAGGATCCCGGCCCAGAAGCTGGGCAGCGCCGTCCCCACAAAGACGATGCCCCGGATCAGCTTATCCCCAAAGGAACCCTGATGTCTGGCGCAGAACACCCCCAGGGGCAGAGACACCACTAAAATGATGACCAGGGTTGTCGCCGCCAGGTACAGGGTGGGCGGCAGGGCCTGGGCTATTTCTTTGGCCACGGGCTTGCCGTTGATATAGCTCTCGCCAAAATCTCCCTGGAGGGCGTCGGTAATCCAATTGAAATACCGGGCAAGGAAGGGCTCGTCGAGGCCCATCTCCGCCCGCATCTGGGCCACATTTTCCTCGGTGGGCACAATCTCGTTGACCCTCAGGGCCACCTCCGCCGGGTCGCTGGGGCTTAGATTAATCAGCACAAAGGCAAAAAAGGAGATGCCTATCAGCAGAGGAATCAGCCAGAGCAGACGTTTTATAATATACGCTTTCATCGTTTACCCTCCTTGTGGTCTGCACGTAAAAAGGCGCATGAAAACAGCGGACTTTCTCCGCCTCCATGCGCCTTCAGGTCACTATTACAACATATTTAGTATAATATACCTCCCGCTTTCATGTCAACTGACCGAGCCAATTTTTACCCTTTACAAGCGGCCCCTTTTTTCTTATAATTAAAACAATTTCATAAGGAGCCAACGCTAGTCTGAAGACTTCCAGCTGCATTTCGCAGCCGTCCTCAGGCTTTTTTTGTTGCTTCAATCTGCATCTGAGAAAGGAAAAGCCAATGCACATCAAAAAACTGGCCGCTCTGGCCACCGCCCTGGTTCTTTGCCTCGGGCTTTTTGCCGGCTGCACCCAAAGCACCGACACCGCCGGCCGCACAGAACTCAACTACGCCTGCACCAAGGACATCCGGGACATCAATCCCCACCTCTACTCCGGGGAAATGTCCGCCCAGAACATGGTCTTCGAGGGGCTGACTAAAAATGAGGGCGGCGAGGTCAAGCCTGCCCTGGCTGAGAGCTGGGATATCTCCGAGGACGGTCTGACCTACACCTTCCACCTACGCCAGGGCGTCAGCTTCACCGACGGCGAGCCCTTCAATGCCCAGGCCGTCAAGCTGAACATGGACGCCATTTTGGCCAACAAGGAGCGCCACGCCTGGCTGGACATGGTCAACGAGATCGACACCACCACCGCCGCAGATGAATACACCTTCGTCCTGACCCTGAAGCATCCCTACTACCCCACCCTGGTGGAACTGGGCCTGACCCGCCCCTTCCGCTTTATCTCCCCCAAATGCTTTGTGGACGGCGGCACCAAGGACGGCGTCAGCGGCTACGTGGGCACCGGCCCCTGGATCCTCACAGAGCACGAGGACAACCAGTACGCCACCTTCACGAGAAACGACGATTACTGGGGCGAGGCGGCCAAGCTTGAGACCGTCAACTGGAAGGTCATGCCCGATCCCCAGTCCATCCTGATGGCCATGGAAAACGGTGAGGTGGACCTCCTCTTTGGCGCCGACGGCGACCAGATCGATCTGGATTCCTACCAGAAACTGGAATCCGACGGCACCTACACCACCTACCTCAGCGACCCCGTGGCCTCCAGAGCCATCCTGCTGAACTCCAAGTCGCCGGTGCTCTCGGATCTCAAGGTCAGAGAGGCCTTCGAGCACGCCATCAACAAGACCAACATCATCGACGGCATTCTAAATGGCTCCGAGGATGAGGCCCAGACCCTGATGGACAAATCCGTCCCCTATTGTGACATTGATCTGAAAACCTACGACTACGATCCCGAGAAGGCCAAAGCCCTTCTGGACGAGGCGGGCTGGATTCTTGGTGAGGACGGTATCCGGGAAAAGGATGGCCAGAGCTGCGAAGTCACCTTCTCCTACAACGCCCAGAACGCCCAGGAGGGCACCATCGCCGAATCCATCCAGGCGGACCTCAAGGCCATCGGCGTCGATATGAAAATTTTAGCCGAGGAAAAGCAGGCCTTCCTGGACCGCCAGAAAAGCGGCGACTTTGATCTCCAGTACTCCCTGTCCTGGGGAACCCCCTACGATCCCCAGTCCTACGTTTCCTCCTGGCGTATTCCCGCCCACGGAGACTACCAGGCCCAGCTGGGGCTCGACAGAAAAGCCTGGCTGGATGAAACCATCACCCAGATCATGATCACCGCCGACGACACCCAAAGAGCCCAGCTGTACAAGGAGGTCTTAACCTACATCAACGATGCCTGCGTCTATGTGCCCATCTCCTACTCCAGAACCAAGGCCGTGGGGATCTCCGGTCTCAAGGGCGTTGATTTCAACGATTCCCAGTACGAGATTCCCTTTGAGAAAATGTACTTTGAATAAAGGCTGAAAAGCAAAAAGACTTCGGATCAATTTCCGAAGTCTTTTTGCGTTAAATAAACTTCTATTTAAAGGTAGCTCTCAACCTTGGCCTTGAGCTCATCCAAGGGTCGAGCCCCCACCAGGGTTTCCTTGAGTTCGCCGTCCTTGAAAATTTTAACCGTCGGCACGCTCATGACCCGGTACTCCATGGCCAGGGCATTTTCGGCGTCCACGTCTACCTTGACGATGTTGACGTCTTTTTCCACCGCTGCCAGCTCATCTAAAACCGGCGCCAGTGCCTTGCAGGGACCGCACCAGGTGGCGAAAAAATCCACCAGGGTCACGCCCTTGCCCTTTAATACTTCTTCATTGAATTCCTGGGTATTGATAATTCTTGCCATTGTTTTTCTCCTTTAGCTTGATATTTTTAATACATCCTGCCTTTATCTGCAGGCGCCGCAATTATTCTGGGACGAGTCTTTAAAAATGCGCCCCTCGATATCTGCAATGGTGGTCTGGGCCAGGGTTTGTCTGCCGGCCGCGTCAACGGCGTCACAGATCTCCTCCAGCACCCCGGCCATGCCCGAGGCGATGAGACAGTCCATGCCGGCATCTCCCGAGGCCCAGGGTCTCGGCACCACCCGGCCGTCGATGGCATCGCAGACCATTTTCAGATTGACGGCGCCCGGATCGCCCTTAAAGCAGTAACCGCCCTCGCTGCCGCTTTTCGTCTCAATGAGGCCGGCCTTTCTGAGCTTGGCCATGACCTTTCTGATCCGCGCCGGATTGGTGCAGACATTTTGGGCCAGGGCCTCGCTGGAAAGAATCTCCTGGGATCTGTGATTCAAGACCACCAGGGCGTGGACTGCCACGCTGAATTCTCCGGTCATAGATTACTCCGTCTCGTAGGGCCAGCTCATGATGCCGCCGAAGTCATAGACAGCGGTGTAGCCCTGGGCGACCAGCTTCTTCGCCGCCATCTCGCTGCGCATGCCGCTGCGGCAATAAACCAAAATTTCCTGATTTTTATCGGGCAGCTTATCCGCCGCCTCATCGGCCACGCTGCCCAAGGGCAGCAGCACCGCCCCGGGGATATGCTCCTCCTCGTACTCCGAAGGCTCTCTGACGTCCAGAACCACCGGGGCATCCCCCGAATCCATTCTGGCCTTGGCCTCCTCCTGAGTTATCTTGTGATATTCTGCCATACTGTCCTCTCCTTTATCAAAAACATTTCCCGGGAAATTGCTTCGGGGACAGCCGACGCTGTGATGAGCACAAGCATCAGCAATCCCAATAAACACATATCCCGCTTTACCACAGGCCCATCTATCTGTAATTTTTATAATTACACTTTTTCTGTAATTATAAAAGTTACACTTTCTTTTGTCAAGGGGGATTTCAAATTTCTTAAGAAAAGGCAGCTGCATCCCTTAAGATACAGCTGCCTTTGTCCAAAAATATCAACGGTAAAAACAATACGCCTGTTGGCTGGCTATCCTAGGCTTCAATCTCCCGGATGAGGTTCACCATCTCGATGGCGCCCAGGGCACAATCATAGCCTTTGTTGCCGGCCTTGGTGCCTGCCCGCTCGATGGCCTGCTCAATGTTTTCAGTGGTGAGGATGCCAAACATCACCGGCACACCGCTTTCCAGCGCCACCGAGGCAATCCCCTTGGAGGCCTCATTGCACACATAATCATAATGGCTGGTTGCCCCGCGGATAACCGAGCCCAGACAGATCACCGCATCGTATTTGCCGCTTTTCACCATCTTTGATGCGATCAGCGGAATTTCAAAGGCGCCGGGAACCCAGGCCACATGAATATCCTCCTCCGCCACATCATGACGCAAAAGGCCGTCCACAGCGCCGTCCAACAGCTTGGCGGTGATAAATTCATTGAACCTTGCCGCCACAATACCGACCTTTATTGCCTTTGATACCAATTTGCCTTCAAATTTTTTCATCTTAGCTTTCCTCCTGTACTTGGTTTAATAATTTAATATATGACCCATGCGATCCTGTTTTGTCCTGAGATAAACGATATCGTGGGCCGTGGCGTCCATCTGGAGGGGCACCCGTTCAATAATTTTCATGCCAAATGCCTCCAGCTGGTAAATTTTGTCGGGATTGTTCGTCAAAAGCCGCAGGCTTTTCACCCCTAGATCCCGCAGAATCTGGGCGCCGATGTAGTATTCCCGCTCATCGCCGGAAAAGCCCAGGGCCAGATTGGCCTCCAGGGTATCCATGCCCTGCTCCTGGAGCTCGTAGGCCCGCAGCTTATTGATAAGGCCGATGCCCCGGCCCTCCTGGCGCATATAGAGCAGAATGCCCCGGCCCTCATTTTCAATCTGGGTCATGGCAGCGGCAAATTGCTGGCCGCAGTCACAGCGCAGAGAGCCAAAGGCATCACCGGTCAGACACTCGGAGTGAACGCGGCACAGGATATTTTCCCCGTCACCGATCTCACCCTTGACCAGGGCCACGTGGTGCTCGCCGTTTAAGCGATTGACGAAGCCGTAGGCGGTAAAATCTCCGTATTTTGTCGGCATCTGTGCCGCCGTCACCCGATCCACCAGCTTGTCGTGACACTTGCGGTAATTTTGTAAATCCCGTATCGTCACAAATTTGATACCAAAGCGCTGGGCCAGCTCAGAGAGCGCCTCCCGGCGCAGCATGCATCCGTCCTCACCCATGATTTCGCAGCACAGCCCGCACGCCTTGAGCCCCGCCAGCCGACACAAATCAACGGTGGCCTCCGTGTGGCCGTTTCTCTCCAGCACACCGTTTTTCTTTGCCAGCAGGGGAAACATATGGCCGGGTCTGCGAAAATCCTCCGGTCTCGCCTCATCCGTCACACAGGCCATGGCCGTGGCGGAGCGCTCGGCGGCGGAAATCCCCGTGGTCGTCGCCACGTGATCGATGGACACGGTAAAGGCCGTTTCGTGGTTGTCGCTGTTTTGTTCGACCATCTGCGGCAGGCCCAGCTTTTTTACGTACGCCTCGGACATGGGCATACAAATCAGCCCCTTGCCGTAGGTCGCCATGAAATTGACATTTTCCGTCGTGGCAAATTCTGCCGCACAGATAAAATCCCCTTCGTTTTCCCGGTCATCATCGTCGGTGACCAAAATGATTTTCCCCTGTCTTAAATCCTCGAGTGCTTCTTCGATGGTATGAAATGCTGTCATCTTCTGTCCTCCTAAAATCCATACTTTGTTAAAAATTCCTCTGTGATGCCGCCGCGTCCGTCCTGCTTCTGGGACAGGTGCAGCAGCTGTTCCACATATTTTCCAATCATATCTGTTTCAAGATTGACAAGCTCCCCTGGCCTTCGCCAGTGCAAAACCGTCTCTCTGACCGTGTGGGGAATGGCTGAAACAGAAAACCGGTCGCCCTGGGTTTTTGCAACGGTCAGGCTGATGCCGTCCATTGCGATGGAGCCCTTTTCCACGACATAGCGCAAAAGCTCCGGCTTTACCTGTACCGTAAACCAGACTGCGGTGTCGTCTTTTTCTATGCTGACGATCCTGCCGGTGCCGTCGATATGGCCGCCAACCATGTGGCCTCCAAATCTTCCATCCGCCGGCATCGCCCGCTCCAAATTTACATGGTCGCCAGACCTGAGGGCCGCCAATGCAGAGCGGTCGAGGGTTTCATGCATAACATCTGCGGTGAAGCTGCCGGCACCCAGGCTGGTAACCGTCAGACAGATGCCGTTGACCGCAATGCTGTCGCCGATTTTTGTGTGCTCCAGCACCTTTTGGGCGCCAATCTCAAGCACTGCGGAATGCCGCCCCCGGCTGATTTTACTGACCCTGCCAATTTCCTCAACAATCCCTGTGAACATCCTGCACCACCTCGCTTTCAATTAAAAAATCCTCGCCCAGCCGCTGAAGGCGGCTGTTTTTGAGATAAAAAGCCATATCCGGGGCATCGACACCGATCCCCTCCACCGGCGTTTTCGCCTGCCGCCCGCCGAAGAGCTTGGGGGCAATGTAGGCCTGCACCCTCTGCACAACGCCGCAGCTCAGGGCCGACCAGTTCAATGTACCGCCGCCCTCCAGCAAAATGCTGTCAATCTGCATTTTTCCCAACAAAACCATCAGCTGCTCTAAATCCACCTGCTCCGCCTTCCTGGGGACCACCAGAATCTGGCAGCCCTCTGCCTCGTACAGAGCATGGCGTTCTCTGTCCTGGCAGCAGGTCGCGATGATCGTGGGGGTTTTGGGGGCCGTGGTCACCACCCTCGCCGTCAGCGGGGTGCGCAGGGTGGTGTCACAGATAACGCGTATCGGATCCTTTCCGCCCTCCAGCCGACAGGTCAGCAGGGGATCGTCGGCCAGCACCGTCCCGACCCCCGCCATGATTGCGCTGTGGCGATGGCGCGACAGTGCCACATGACGCCGGGCCGCCTCCCCTGTCACCCATTGCGACGCCCCGGTATGGGCTGCAATCTTTCCATCCATCGTCATGGCGTATTTCATGGTGACAAAGGGGCGTCTAGTTTGGATATAGTGAAAGAACACCGCATTGAGGCCATCACATGCCTCCTGCAGCACACCCTCCGTCACCAAGATGCCGGCCTCCCGCAAACGCTGTATCCCTTTTCCCCCAACCAGGGGATTGGGATCGCCGGAGCCTGTCACCACCCGTTTTATGCCGGCCTCAATAATCGCATCGACACAGGGGGGCTGCTTTCCCTGATGGCAGCAGGGCTCCAGGGTCACATAGAGCGTTGCCCCCCTGGGATTTTTGCTGCAGGCCGCCAGCGCCCTGGGCTCCGCATGGGCCTCGCCGTACGCCTCATGCCAGCCCTGTCCGATGATCTCTCCATCCTTTACGACGACAGCCCCCACCATCGGGTTGGGCGCGGTAAAGCCCCAGCCCCTCTGGGCGAGCTCCAGGGCGATTTTCATATATTCACTGTCATTCATCCTGTCACCTCCACAAATAGAAAATGCCTTGAACAAAATCGTTCAAGGCATGGACAATAAATGCAGCTATCTCTATAAAAAATAAAGCTCTGGAATGTCAAACACACCAGAGCAATGATCGCTATACAAAAAGATAAGGCTTTTCTATTTCATCATCTTCTTTCATCCAGACTATACTGTCGGCTTCGGAGTTTCACCGAATCATACCTTGCGGCTCGTGGGCTATACCACCGGTAGGGACTTGCACCCTGCCCTGAAGACTCTATTCAATTTACAATCAAGTATAGTGGTCTATTTGTTGATTGTCAAGAAATTTATCTTAAAAAAATGTTTTCTTTTCTGTGCAAAAACCTTATGTCTTTCTTTAGTCCCTCAGCTTTTGTCGTTTTTTTCAGCCAAACTAAAGGTTGAAAAACTATGCTTATAGTACACCAAACTTTTTCATTTCCTTTTCTTAAAAAACCGGTCTTCCCAGGAAGACCGCAAACTGTAGACAAAAATGGTGTTGGAGGTAATCTCCAGCACCATTTTTGCATTA
>JAUNGS010000028.1 GCA_030524435.1 Eubacterium sp. | reverse complement strand
GCCGAGTTTTACCGCCGCTGTTTGCGACAGCTCAATTATTATACGACCCGGAAGCAGCTTTGTCAACAGGTTTTTGGGGATTTTTTGTTTCAATTTTTTTGTAATAGTTTGCACTTCTTTCAACCCTCTCCCGACTCCCTTCATTGCCCCATACAACAAAGGCCATACCAGATACAGCCCGGTATGGCCTTGAGTTTTTACTGAGTTTTTACGCGGCTAAATCTGCTTTAAATTGCGCGGCAGACCTTCGCCCCTTCCTCCAATTGCTGTGCTTTGTCTTCTCGCCGCCTGGTAGGCGTCATTTTCCATGGCCATGACCCGGTGCACCGGCAGCGGCTTGAACATCTTGAGCTTCATCACCTTCTTAATCCAAACGACAGCATAAACGGCCAGGCCGCAGAAGATCAGCCCGCAGACCTTATAGATCATCAGACGATTGTCGGGGTTGGCATCGATATTGACAATCATAAAGACGTTGCCCAGCACGCCGATCACCGGGCAGAGGATCCCCCCGGGAGCCTTAAAGGTTCTGGGAGCCTTGGGCAGCCGCCGCCTCAGGATGAGCACGTTAATATTAGAAAGAATATAGGCCACCATCCAGAAGACGCATCCAATCAAAATCATCATCGACAGCTGGCTGGTATTGGACAGCCCGGTGGCATTGATGACAATCATCACCCCGCCGATGGTCAAAATCCCCACGTAGGGCGCGCCCTTTTTATTCTTTTTGCCAAAGGCCGCCGGCAGCAAATTGATTTTGGCCATACCTGCGCAGATATAAGAGAGGGAGCTGATAACCGAGTTGACGGTGCTGACCACGGCGAACACCGACACAATGGCCATCCAGACGATCCCGATATTTCCCAGCAGGGACTGTCCATAGAGCACGTGGGGCGAGTTGGCCTCGGCCAGGGCAGCCCAGGGGGCGTAGCGGTGCATCCCCAGCACCACCAGCACCTCCATGACGCAGACGATCACCAGACTTAAGATCATCCCCAGGGGAATGTTTTTCCTGGCATTTTTGACGTCCCTGGAAATCGGGATGATAAATTCCGAGCCTAAAAACAGGAAGAAGGCCAGGCCCACGTAGGAGAAGATATCCTGGGCATTCATGGTCAAGGTCAGGGGCTGTTCCACCGGCGTCCCCGTGCCGATGCCCGCAATCCCCATAACCCCCATGGCCACCAGGGAGAGAATGAGCCCGTAGACCACCAGGTTCTGGATCTTTGCAAACATGTCGACCCCCCGCAGATTGGCCACGATGAGAACCACCAGCAGGATGACGCAGTACACGTTCGACGGAATCCCCGTGTGGAACACGCTGTTCATGGTGTTGCCGAACATGGCGCATTCCACGCTGCCGCAGATGGTATTACAGACCAGATAGCCGCCCACCATGGAAATGATGGTCACAAAGGGTCCCATACAGGCCAGGGTGTACTGAGCCAGGCCGCCGGTGAGGTTGGGCATCAGGGCGTTGAGCTCTCCCAAGGACAGCGCCGTCATCATGTTGACTACACAGGCGATGACCATGGCGATGATAAAGCTGGCCCCCAGTCCCCCGGCGCCCTGTCCCAGGGATAAAAGGCAGCTCGTCGCCACAATCAGTCCCACGCCCACCGCAATCACGCTCGGCAAACCTAATTTCTTTTCCTTCATAAGACTTTCCTCCTTTAGTCTTTTCCTCCCTTAAGCCCCTGCACACCTAAGCCCTAGACCAGCGCCGAATCCCCCTCCTCGCCGGTGCGGATGCGAATGATGTTCTTCACCTCGGTGACGAAGATCTTGCCGTCGCCGATATGGCCGGTGTACAGCTCCTTTTTGACAGCGTCGATGACCGCATCCATCTTATCGTCCTCGACGTAGAGGATGATCATCTGCTTGGGCAGAAGCTCCATTTCCTCCACGGCGTCGGCCACGTATTCGTAGGTGCCCTTCTGGGTGCCGCAGCCCATGGCCTGAACCACCGTCATGCCGTGGACGCCAATCTTGCTGAGCACGTGTTTCAAATCCTCCAAACGGTACATAGACGTAATAATCTCGATACGATATACACTCATTTTCCTTCTCCTTAATCTTTATCTTTTATGTTCACTATGCCTTTGCTCTGAAACGATCGTAGGCCAGGGCGCTTAAATCCAAAGCCGTTGGCTCACCCACCGCCAGCTGAGAGAGCATCAGCCCCACCGCCGGGGCGATGCCGAAGCCGTGGCCGGAGAAGCCGCAGGCCAAAATCAAGCCCGGCACCTCAGCCACCGGGCTGATGACCGGCACCTTGTCCGCACAGAGATCCATCCACCCCGCCCAGGTTCGAACGATCTTCGCTTCCCTGAGCATGGGGAAATACTTGAGGATCCCCCGGCAGATACAGGGCGCCGTCAGGCTGGCGGCAATGGGGGTGCCGTTGTCCTTGGTAAAGCCCTCCAGCCCGGAGGAGCCGCCAAAGACAAAGGAGCCGTGCTTCGACTGATGTCCGTAGAAGTCCGCCTCGGCGGTGCCCAGCATCTGATCGAACATCCTGGGCTGGGCCTCGGTGACCAGGGCCTCCAGCATCACCGACTGCATGGGGACATCGATGCCCACTGTCGCTGCGATTGGCCGGCTGCCTAACCCCGCCGCCAAAATCACCGTGTCTGCCTCGTAAACGTGATCCTTGGTCCAGACCTGGCAGATCTTCCCTTTGATCTTCTTCAGGCTCACAACCTTTTCCCCGGTGATAAACCGTGCCCCCAGGCGTCTGGCCATGGTGTAGTAGCCCAGGGTGGTGGTTAAGGGGTTGGCGTGGCCGTCGGTGGGACACCAGCTGGCGCCGATGACCTCCTCGGAGAGGTAGGGGTTGATTTCCCGCACCGCGTCGCCGTCGATCATCTTCACATCGAGGCCGCAGGCCTGGGCCCTCTGGGTCAGGCCCTCGAGGATTTTCAAATGACCCTCGGTTTTTCCAAGGCGCAGGTTTCCTTCCTGGTAGTACTCACAGTCTACCCCCAGCTCCTCGGACAGCGTCGGCCATAAATTTTTAATGGCGTACATGGCCAGGGGCAGCTCCCTGGGATCTCGTCCAGACTGGCGCACCCCGCCGCCGTTTCTGCTGGAGCCGCCGTCACCGATGCTCTCAGCGCCCTCCAGTACCAGCACGGAGCAGCCCTTTTTTCTCAAATAGTAGGCCGCCGCACAGCCGATGATGCCGCCGCCGATGACAATAACCTCTGCGCTTTTACTCATGCTCACGCACCTCCTTCGCCTCATTTGCAAAAACGTACATTTCCGTCGGCCGCATGGGCGCCCGGGAGGTGGCGGACTTTAAGGCCGTGGGGGCTATCCCCAGCTCCCTGGCCATGATGCCCTTGACAAGCTTGCCGCAGGTCTGTCCCTGGCAGAGCCCCATGCCCGACCGCAGGTAGCGCCGCATCTCCGCCACCGTGCAGATGCCGTCGTGGACGGCCCGGCGAATTTCTCCCTTGGTGATCTCCTCACAGCGGCAGATGATCATATCGTCATCCGGCGCCGGAACAAAGCTTCCTGTAATCTTCGATCTATCCATCATGCCTCTGCGCTCCTTTCCGCACCTTTTCCACTTTTATAAAACCGCGCTGTCATGGCCTTATCCGCCGGCACCCTGATGGTTAAAAGGGCCGTCTGATCAAAGGCCTTGGTCGTCTTTACAGCAGTCACCTGGGCTGTGCAGACCTCCTGGCCTCCTCGGCCCAGGGCCACGCCCGCATCGCCGACCTCCGGCAGGGGCAAAAGCTCATAGGGCAGGGTGACTTCCGCAAAGCCGCCGCCCACATCCTCGTTGACCAAAAAGATGGCCTGGCCGGAACAGGCCGCCACACACATGCCGCAGCCGACACAGGCCGCGTCGTCCACCACGGCGGGCAGGGCTGTAATTCTGTCGCCGATGGCGATGCAGCCCTTGGGGCAGGCATCCTGACAGGGATTGCAGGGGATGTTCTGGGTGCACTCCATCACCGGATGAACCCCCACCCGGCGGGTGACCCCGGGATAGCGCAGGATTTCCTCATCGGAGACAAAGCCGTGCTTCAAAAGGTTCTCTGAAATCGCAATGCCCTCCTGGGTTTTTTCCACAGGCTTGCCCTTGCGCCCCGGCGCAAACATGCCGTCTCTAAGGCTTTCCAGCTGTCCCAGAAGCACCTCCCGGCCCATTTTCACGGTGATGGCCTCGGCGTAGCCCAAATAGCCCGCCGCCGCCAGACCGGCGATTCTGCCTTCGATCATGGCCGAGCTGGCCTCCTCAATGCCGGAGACATCCCCCGCCACGAAGATCCCCGGCACCGAGGTCTGGCCCGTCTCATCACAGACCGGTACCTGGCCGCCCTTGGCCGGATTTTCTTCCATGGCGCAGCCCGCCATCTTCAGCAGCTGGGCCATGGGAGAGAGCCCCACCGCCAGGCAGATTGTGTCGACGTCAAAATGCTTCTCTGTCCCTGGGATAAAATTGAATTTATGATCGACCTGAGCGATTTCCACGCCAGTGACACATTCCGTACCTTCGGCTTCTTTAATCGTATGTCCCAGGTAGAAGGGGACGCCCATTCTGGCCAGCTTGGCGGCGTGGACGCCGTAGCCGCCGACTGCGGGCGCTGCGTCCACCAGAGCCACCACCTCGCAGCCGCTCTGGATGAGCTGGTAGCTCACCACCAAGCCGACGTTGCCCGTCCCCAGCATTAGAATTTTGTCCCCGGGCTTGACGCCGTGGAGATTCATCATGGTCTGGGCGGCGCCGGCGCCGATGACCCCCGGCAGAGTCCAGCCCGGGAAGGTGATCATGTTTTCCGCGGCGCCGGTGGCGACGATGACGGCATCACCCTTGTAGTGAACCAATTCCTCGCCGAGCTTGACGACAATTTCCTTGTCCAGGTACATCCCCGCCACCGTGGCCCCCAGCTTCACCTCGATGCCGGCGTCCTCAGCCTCCTTCAAAAGCTGTTCTCCGATGCGAAAGCCCCTGATCTTTGCCCGATGCTCCTTGGAGCCAAAAAATTTGTGGATCTGCTTAAACAGCTGCCCGCCGGGCCGCTCGTTTTCATCGAAAACCACAACCTTAAGGCCCTGTCTTGCCGCCTCGATGGCCGCCGAAAGCCCCGCCGGCCCCGCGCCGACGACGATGAGATCATATCTTTTCATGTCCTTCCTCCTTACCAGTCTTTTTTATCGCTCACACCGTATTGGGTTCGAACCTCCATCCCCGCCTCCAGGGGCGTCACGCAGGTTCTGACATTGGGCTGACCGTTGACGACCATGACACAGTCCGTACAGCGGCCGATGGCACAGAAGATACCCCTGGGGCTGTGTCCCTTTTTCGTATAGCGGTGAACCATCACCCCCGCGGCCTTCAGGGCTGCGGCGATGGGCTCGCCCTCATAGCCGTACAGGGTTTTGCCGTCGTAATTGAAGGCAACCTGCCTTCCCTTTTCGATTTCCCCCAGCACCGGGTGCTGGGCAATGCGTCGTTTCATGTCCATTTTTCTGCCTCCTTCTACACAAGCTCAGGCTTTTCCCAGAGATTCAGCTTGGTGCCAATGCCCTGCTTCAATGCGTTTCTGTAGCACACCGTACCCCAGGCCACGTCCTCCACGGGCATGCCCCCCACGGAGTAGATGATGATTTCGTCCTTTTTCCGGTGAATCGGCGTTTTTCCCATGAGGACATCCCCGAGATCGTCGATCTGATCCTTCTTCAATTTGCCCTCGTGGATCAAATCCATGCAGTGAACCGCCGGAATCGGAATGGACTTATAGGCCGGGTAGGGCATCTCGTCGGCCCAGGCCTCGTAGAGCATGATATTGTCCACCACGTTTCTGGCCCTGTGGATGATAAAATCGTCGTCAAAGCGGGCCGCCGCCGGACAGCTGATCACCGCGCCGGGCTTAATCCATTCCTCCTTAATATAAGGGTACAGGGCCGGATCTCCGCTGGGACTGGAGGTGGCGATGCTTACGATATCACAGTCCTTAACCGCCGCCTCCTCGGTGTCCACGACTTCTATCTTCTGAATCTGCGGATATTTCTCCTCTAAATATTTTGCAAATTTCATCGCAGACTTGGATTTGACGCTGCTGCCCTTGATCTTGACGTGCTTCAGGGTAGGCCGCACGGCCATGGCGGCGTCGAAGGCCGTTCTGCTCATGACCCCGGGGCCGATGATGCCCATGGTCTCGGCATCCTCCCTGGCGAAGTACTTAAAGCCCACGCCGGGCACCGCGCCGGTTCGGCAGGCGCTTAGAATATTGGCCGACATGTAGGCCAAGGGCGCCCCGGTGTCCTTGTCGTTTAGGATCAGGGTTAAAATCGAGCGGGGCAGTCCTTTTTTGCGGTTTTCCGCATTGGAGCCGTACCACTTCATCCCCGCCATGTCGAAGGATCCGCCAAGATAAGCGGGCATGGCCATGAACCTGCGGTCCGGGCCATCCTTGGGCATATTGGGGAAGGCCGGATGCTCCGGAAAGACCATCATCACGCCGTGGGAATTGCCGTTGGCGCCGCCCATGCGGTAGTCCCCGGCCTTCATCAGCCTGAACATCTCCTCGATGGCCTTGATGCAGCCCTTCATGTCTTCCACACCAGCCTTAATCATGTCCTCTTCATTTAAGTATAAAAAATCAATTTCCGGATAAGTCTGCATCCTGATTACCTCTTTTCTCTGTTCATAGATCATTAAAAAAAGGCCCTTGGAGCTTTTGTCCAAACGCCTTTGTTTTTATGTATACAATTCTACACCATCGCTGTGAAAAAAATTGTAATTTTCGGAACAACCCGAAGCCTTTTACAAAATTTTTTCTTCGATCAAATGCTGGTTATACTTCGCCCCCAGAACCATCTGCTCGTAGGCCCTGGGCGTCATGTGGGTGTACTTCTTGAAATCCCGGATGAGCTGAGGCTGATCGTAGTAGCCAAAGTCCAGGGCCGCGTCGGTGAGGCGCTCCTCCCCCGCCCTGCCCAGGGCGGCCACGTCGTTCATATGGCATAAAACCCGCTGGAATTTGACGATTTTGCAGAGGGTCTTGGGGCTGTAGCCCACCGCTTCGTGGAAGGCTTTGTTGATGTATCGGCTGCTGTAGCCGCTGTAATCCTCCAGAGCCTTCACCGTGACGCAGCCGCCGGAGCGATAGATCTCCTGCAGGGCTTCTGCCGCCAGACGCCCTTTGCAGGAATCCAGCGCTGCCCCTTCTTTTGGGGCGGCGCCGCCATAGATTTTCAAAAAGGCTTCGATGCGCCCTGAAAAATCCGTCTGCTCCGCCATGCAGGCCAGCAGGGCTTCACAATCGCCAAGCAGCCTTAAATCTGTCTCGCAGTCGATCAGAGACGCCTGGGGCACGTCGAAGAGCCGGGGCTGAACCCCCGGTAAAAACCGCACCCCAAAATAGGTGCAGCCGTAGCGGAAAAAGGTTTTTTTGCACTCGAAAACCGTGCCGCAGACCTTGGCGTTTATGCCCTCGGGGGCGTACTCAAAGACCAGATCGATGCAGCCGTCGGGCACCGCCGCAACCGCCTTGTCTTCTGTCATCTGATACATATAAAAATGGGAGATCCCGTACCGGCTGCACAAAGCCTTGTGGTAGCAATCGGTATGTATTACAAAATAGGGCTGTATCATTTTTAGCGTTTCTTCCATGGTGAACATCCTCTTCCTGGTTGATTGTGGGCCACTGACCTGGCCGCAATAAAAAAACAGGCAAGGGCGTCTGTTTTCGGCGCCTTTGCCTGTTTGCTTGATTTTATTATACGTTTTGGTGGGTGGGTTTGTAAAGGGGGGCGGGGGTGGAAGACGATTGCAGGATTGGGAAAGGACGCTTCGGTCGCGGGCTCCGCTGTCATTCTCAGCAGGGGCACGTAGCCGTGCAACCTACGCGTCCTTCGGACGCTTCGGTCGCGGGCCTCGCTGTTATTCTCAGCGGGAGTTTGGCTTGTAGCCGTGCAACCTACGCGCCCTTCGGGCGCTCCGGTCGCGGGCTCCGCCCTATAAGTATAAAAAAAGGAACCACTAGCCCGTTTCAAATAAATTTGAACGGTCTACTGGTTCCTTTTTTTCTCCTTGCACGGCTACAAGCCAAACGGAAAATGTCCCGCGATGTTCTATCCTCCCAGGCAGTCACCCGCCAAGTACTTTCGACGCTAAAGGGCTTTACTTCTGTGTTCGGTATGTTTACAGGTGTTTCCCCTTTGCCATTATCACGAGACAAGCATTATTATAGCCGCCCGGAGGCGGCTTGTCAATACTTTTTTTGAATTAATCGATCTGGGCCTGGTGGCGTTCTACTGGGAAGCGCTGGAGGACCAGGCGGTCGCCTTCGTCGTCGGCTTCGTAGATGCCGGCTTTTTCTTTGGCGATGGCGATTTGTTGTTCTGGGGTATCGATGCCCCGGACGCCGGGCAGAAGGACGCCGCGGCGCACATCCTTTTCGACGATGAGACCGTAGGTCTGGGGATCGAGGTCAGAATAATCATCGATGATTTCTGCCTCGCCCAGGATATCCACGGAGATTTCTAACTGGTAGAGCTCCTGGGGTTCCACCGGGAAGAATCTGGGATCGTAGGCCCCGGCCTCGATGGCGTTTCTAACGATTTCCTGGGCCAGGTTTTCGGTCACCGGGCGCAGGGTGCCCATGCAGCCCCTGAGCTCCCCGGCCTTGTATAGAGACACGAAGACCGCCGCTGGCTCTGTGGCCAGGCGTTTGGCCACTGAGGCATCCTCAATCTCTTTTAAGGCCTGGTCTACGTCAAGCTTCCGGCCGGTCTCCACAAAGCAGTCGATGGCCTTTCGGGCCAGGGCGGTGTAGGGATCCTCGGCCTGAAGCCGTTCCTTGTGCTTTTTCACCATGTCCTTTTCGTAGCGGGTGATGAGGCTCTCGTTGATGGGATCCGCTTCCTCTAAGGCGAAGTCGATCCAGGCCGAGAGGTAGCCGACGCCGAAGGGGGCCTCGTAGGAAAAGAGCCTGGCATGGGTCTTGATGCTGTCGGTGGCCCCCAGGGCCATGACCATGGGTCTCAGGCCGCACTGCCCCGCCGGTTCGTAGATGTCGGGAGACATGGTCAGGATGCTGTAGTAATCGCGGCTTTCGATGGCCTCGGTGATTTTTGTATCGAAGACCTGACCCATGGGATGACAGTGATAGGGGCCCTCGTCCTTGTGGCAGTGGGAGAGGTCGGCGCTGCACAGAATGACTGCGTCCCTGCCGTTGGCCTCGATGGCCTCCCTGACCACCCGGCCGATTCTAAAGAGCTCGATGAGGCTCAGCTCGCCGATGGTGATGTGGACCACCTTGTAATCCCTGTAGTACTTTTCGATGAAGTACAGGGGCACCAGGCAGCCGTGATCCAGCTTCCTCTCGATATCGAATTCCCTGGCGCTGGTCTCGTTGAGGAAGATGGCCTCGCAGTCGTTCTGGGCGAAGCGCCTGTTCATCTCGTCGAGGATGCCCATGTCGCAGGGTTTTTCCAGGCTGACGCCGGGGGCACCGAATTCCGCCAGATCCCCGGCGATCTTCGTCTCGTAGACCACGGCCACCCCGTCCTGGAACACGTTGCCGTGGGGGGTGATGAGCACGATGGTTTTGGGCTTGACCTCGGCGATCTTCAGGGCCAAATCTCTGATCCCCCGCACCGTCTTTTCGGCCAAAAGCTCTCTGCCGCCGCCCACCTCGGGCACAATGGCCGGCGGATGGGAAGCAATTCCTATTCCTTTTAAATACATCTTCTATCCTCTGTTTCTGTGAATTTCGTTTTTCTCAGGTATTTTATTCCTACTTATGTTAAAATATGTATCAGTACTTGTCAACAAGGAGGTTTACCATGTCCGATATGCTCAACCACTATTGCTGCGGCCGGGATGCCCTGAAAGCCATGCCCGAGGACAGCGCCATCAAGAAAATCATTCTGGAAAATTACGACGCCTACCGTCTCGGCACCCAGGGCCCAGACTTTTTCTACTACCATCATCCCATGCCCTGGAATCCCTTAAGACCCCTGCACCGCTACGGCAATAAAATCCATAAAACAAAAATCGACGCCTTTTTCTATTTTGGCTTCCAATACGCCCTCAATGCGCCCAAGGATAAAAACATCATCCTGAGCTACTTGGCGGGCTTTAGCTGCCACCACTCCCTGGACGTGGCCTCCCACCCCTATATCTTTTACCTGACGGGACATTGCGACGCCAAGGCACCGGGCAGCCGGGTCTTTTCCTACTACCACAAATACTTCGAGGTCCTGCTGGACGTGGCCTATTACCAGTACGAATACCAGAAGCTGGCCTGCTTCTTCCCCCTGGATAAGCTCTTTACCCCCAGAAAGAAAACCGTGGACGCCCTGGAGGCCTTCTACAGCTTCATCATGGCCTGCGTCTACAACGAGCCCCTCCAGAGAGGCTGCGTCGCCGACACCCTCCAGGACACGGCGGAGCTGGCCCGGTTCTTCGGCGACCCCAGAACCCGCAAAAAACGGGTGGTCCGCGCCATCGAAAAACTCATCGACGAGGAGAAGGTGGTCTCCCGGGTGTTCTACCCCCTGTTCACCGACGAGCTGACGGTTTTAAATCTGGCAAACCATCCCTGGAAGCACCCCTGCACCGGCGAGGTCCACAGCGAAAGTTATCCACAGCTTTTTAAACAGGCGGTGGCCGAGACCACCAGGAAGCTCACAGCCATCGACAGCTTTATGGATCTGCCCAAGGGTCCCACCCCGGAGATCATTGGAGATATGTACCACAACCTCTGCTACGACACCGGCCTTCCGGCCAACGCTGGTCTGGACATGCAGTATTTCGACATCATCTTTGACCATTACCCCCAGCTTTAAGGACTTATCCACAGTTTCGACAATTTAATTTTCAGGATTTAACCACATAGGCAGGCAGTTTTATCCACAAATGTATGTTCTTTTGTGGATAAAACTGTGTATAACTGTGGAAATCCCTATTTTTCGCCACGTTAAAACGCCGGAGATCTTTTGAATCTCCGGCGTTATTTATGTCGCGTTTTAAGTGCTGATTATAAAAGGAAAAGGGGGGGAATCCTTTTATGGGCCTATGATAAACCCTTCCCCTTAATCTAAACTTAAACCTCTTTCAGGTTGTAGAAGGATTCGATCCCGCCGTAACGGCCTATTTCTCCCAAACATTCCTCGATGCGCAGCAGCTGGTTGTATTTGGCCACGCGGTCGGTTCTGGAGGGCGCACCGGTTTTGATCTGACCAGCGTTGACGGCAACCACCAGATCGGCGATGGTCACATCCTCGGTTTCACCGGAGCGGTGGGAAACGATGGCGGTGTAGCCGGCGCGTTTTGCCATTTCGATGGCGTCCAGGGTTTCGGTTAAGGTACCGATCTGGTTAACCTTGATGAGGATGGCGTTGGCCACGCCCAGATCGATGCCCTTCTTTAAGCGTTCGGTATTGGTGACAAAGAGGTCGTCGCCCACCAGCTGAACCTTCTTGCCCAGACGGTCGGTCATGCGCTTCCAGCCTTCCCAGTCCTCTTCGTCGAGGCCATCCTCGATGGAGATGATGGGGTACTTGGAGATCAGATCTTCGTAGAAGTCGATCATTTCGTCGGTGGTGAGCTTTCTGCCTTCGCCCTTTAAGTTGTAGAGGCCGGATTCGGCGTCGTACATTTCAGAGGCCGCCACGTCCATGGCCAGACGCACGTCCTCGCCGGGACGGTAGCCCGCCGCTTCAATCCCTTCGATGATGGCCTGGAGAGCCGCTTCGTTGGAGGTTAAGTTCGGGGCAAAGCCGCCTTCGTCGCCGACGCTGGTGACGAGGCCCTTGGCCTGGAGCACCTTTCTTAAATTGTGGAAGATTTCAGCGCCCATGCGCAGGGCTTCACGGAAGGTGGGAGCGCCTACAGGCATGATCATGAATTCCTGGATATCCACGTTGTTGTCGGCGTGTTCCCCGCCGTTTAAGATGTTCATCATCGGGGTGGGCAGGGTCTTGCCGTTGACGCCGCCTAAGTATCTGAACAGGGATACGCCCTGGGATTCCGCCGCAGCGTAGGCCGCCGCCATGGAGATGCCCAGAATGGCGTTGGCGCCCATCTTGCCCTTGTTGGGGGTGCCGTCGATGGCGATCATGGCCGCATCCAGGGCCGCCTGGTCCGCAGCGTCCATGCCGATTAAGTGCTCAGCCATATACTCTACGTTTTCCACGGCCTTGAGAACGCCCTTGCCCAGGTAGCGGCTGGCGTCACCGTCCCTTAATTCAACGGCCTCGAAGGCGCCGGTGGAAGCCCCGGAGGGCACAATGCTTCGGCCCATGGAGCCATCCTCTAAATAAACGTCTACCTCGACGGTGGGGTTGCCACGGGAATCCAGAACCTCGCGGGCCTGAATATCTTCAATGTATGTACTCATAACAGCTTTCCTCCTAAAAATCTTTTTTCTTACTGCATTATACCCACTTTGGGGCATCTTAGCAATGGTTTCTGTTAAATTTATCTAACTTTTTTGTAAAAAATCTGCCCCAGAAAGAAAACACTTATCAACAATCATCACAATAAGTTTTTATACTCTCTTCGTCCATCTACCACTGCATAAATAATCACTGTCATCTTGTCTTCATTGACTTTATAAAAAACGAGATGTTTCTCCACAATTAGCACACGATAGCCTTCTTTGCGTAAAATAGAATATCTCGGTTTGACACCCAAATACGGAAATTCCGATAAACAACTAACCGATCTTTCAATTTTATCTAAATAACTCAGTGCCGTGTCCACATCACCAGACGATTCTGCAATATAAAATAACAACTCCTGAAGCTGATCATCTGCTTTTGCAGTTCTTAAAATTTTATACTTCATCTAGTTCTTTCTTTCTAGATAAAAGCGCAGTCCGTATATTGTCAAAGGTATCCTGTATTGGTGCCAAATCTCCATTGTCAACGTCTTGAGATGCCTCCGCAAGCATTCTCAGCAACTCAAGCTCTGCTTTCATCTGATAATAATCCTGAAGTCCAAGTACCGCTGTGTCTCCACGACCGTTAACAGTGATAATTACCGGTATTCTCTCCTCCCTGCATTGTTTAGATATTTCACCATAATGATTCCTTAAATCTGAAGATGGTCTGATTGCTTCCACAAAAGCACCTCCTTTATAGTCATATTATATCATAATTAGTATATTTAAACCTTAAAAAACCTGCACAGACTGCTCTTCGCCGTCTGTGCAGGTTTGTGTTTCTATTTTTCCGGCGCGAAATCCGGTTCGCCCTCGTCGTCCCGGAGCACCGTCAGTCCGCCGCCGCCGCCGCCGTAGTGGTACATGTAGGTGATGCCCGTGTCCGTGTCCTCGATGAGCTTCGTTCCAGAGCCGTCCTTGTCGGTCTCGTGGAGAATGACCTTAAACCGCTTCTTATTGTTTTTCATCTGTGTAATATTCACACTCCTTGAATTATTATCTATAAATCATAGTCACAAATATCTCGTCGGGCTGTCCTGGATATTCTTGTCCTCAGCCCCTTGATGGCCCCATTATATCAAATTTTTCCGGCCTTTGCCACCGCCAGCTATTATTTCCCGGGAAAACCTTTATTTCCCCTTTATTCGTAGCGCTTGTCGATGATGCGGACGGTTTTCTTTTCCGACCGGGGCAGAAAGCCCACCGGGCCGGATTCCGGCACGATGCTGATGCCGATTTTCGACTTAAAGGCCTGGCCCACGGTTTTCTCGATGACCTCGGCCTCGGCCCCTGCCTCGATCTCAAAGCGCAGGTGCACCGCATCCTTCCCATTCTCATTGAGGATGATGGCCTGGTACTCGGAGCTGACCCCGGGGATCTCCGTCAGAAGCTCGTCGATCTGGCCTGGGTAGATGTTGACGGCCTTGACCTTGACCATGTCGTCGGTGCGGCCGACGATGCGGTCGTGGCGGGGATGCTCTGAACCGCAGGGACAGGGGCCGGGGATGAACCGGGTGATGTCGTGGGTGCGGTACCTCAGCAGGGGCGCACCCTCCTTGACCAGGGTGGTGATGACCAGCTCGCCGTAGGCCCCCTCGGCCACGGGATTCAAGGTCATCGGGTCGACGATTTCCATGTAGAGGTAATCGTCCCAGTAGTGCATGCCGCAGTGGTGGTGGCAGTCGATGGAGATCCCCGGGCCGTAGACCTCGGTGAGACCGTAGATATCGAAGATCTCGATGCCCAGCTCGTCGACGATGCGGCGGCGCATCTTGTCTCCCCAGCGCTCGGAGCCGATGATTCCCCGCTTCAGGGCAATCTTGTCCCGAAGGCCCTGCTTGGCCACCTCCTCGGCCAAAACCAGGGCGTAGGAGGAGGTGCTGGCGATGACGGTGCTCTGGAGATCCACCATCATCTTCAGCTGCTTCTGGGTGTTGCCGGGCCCCATGGGCACCGCCATGGCCCCCAGCCTTTCGGCCCCGGCCTGGAAGCCGATCCCCGCCGTCCACAGGCCGTAGCCCGGGGTGATCTGGATGCGGTCCCTGTCGGTCATGCCGGCGTAACGATAGCAGCGCTCGAACATGATGGCCCAGTCCTCCACGTCCTTTCTGGTGTAGGGGATGATCACCGGCGCCCCGGTGGTACCCGAGGAGGAGTGGATTCTGACGATCCTCTCGTCGGGCACCGCCTGGAGCCCCAGGGGATAGGCCTCCCTGAGCTCCGCCTTGTCGCTGAAGGGCAGGGCCTCGAAATCCTCCATGGTTTTGATGTCCTCCGGCAGAACACCGCAGGCCTTAAGCTTTTTCTGATAAAAGGGACTGCTGTCGTAAAGCCTTGCAATAAGGCTTTGCAGCGCCCCCAAGGGTGCTTTTTTCAATGTGATACCTCTCTTTAAGGGTGCGGGGCTTTCACCCCAGCATTGACGGATTTTGTGCAGATTTTACCAAAACCCTATTAGTGTTTTAAGTATACAATTTGCCCCAACCCTTGTCAATATTCAGTTTGCGATGGCCAACAGCTTGTTGGCCACACAGACCGGCAGGTTCACCTTCTTGGGCCCCGAGACCTCGAAGTCAATGACGGCGGCCTCGCCGCTAACCCGGATGACGACGCCGGGGCCAAAGCCCTTGTGAATCACCCTGGTGCCCACCTCAAAGGCAGAGCAGTCCGCCGTGGCCTTAGCCGACTGCCTGAGGACCGCCACGTCGAAGCCCCCGGGCTTGCGCTTTGCCCCTCTGCCCTCAATTTTCCTGGGGGGCTCCACCTTCTTTTCGGGGAGCTTTTCCCCGAGGAAATAGCGCACGAAGCGGGACACCGGCCTTTTGTTTCTCTTGGAATTCTTCTTCCCCACGGAGATAAATTCCAGCTCCCGCCGGGCCCTGGTGACCCCCACGTAGAACAGCCGCACCTCCTCGCCAAAGAGGCGTCTGCCCTCGTCGCTGTCCTCCAGAGCCGCCTTGGATGGGAATTCCCCGTCCACGGCGTCGATAATAAAGACCTTGTCAAACTCCAGGCCCTTGCTGGAGTGGATGGTGGACAAGGTCACCCCGCCGGGCCGCCCCAGATGACTCTCCGCCAGACTGTCCCTCAGACTGTCCAGCCGCCGCCAGAAGGCTTCCATGGACTCCTCCCTGGCCGCCAGGGTCTTCAGGATATCCAGCTTCTGCATCAGGGTCTCCTCCCGGTGGCCGCAGGATATGCGGTAGACCAGATGCTCGGCGTAGCCCATATGATTTTCAATGTACTCGATCCCCGCCAGAGGCCCCATCGTCCTAAGCCTTTTAAAGGACACCTGAATATCCTCAACCTTCTCCACAAGCCAGTTTGGCAGCCCGGATAAGGACAGCAGGGCGTCAAAAACGCTCTGCCCCGGCCTTTGAATTTTCGCCATATCCTGAACATTCTTTCTGGAAATATTGCAGTTCATCTTGTAGTAGATTTTCTCAAAGGTCTCAAAATCCGAGGGATCCTTAGCCAGGGCCACAAAGCCCCTGATATCCTGGACGATAAAATGGGTAAAAAACAGGGCGCTGTGCTCCTTGAGGCGGTAGGGAATCCCCTCTCTGTTAAAGAGATCCACCAGGGGGATGGCCGACTCGTTGTTTCTGTAGAGCACCGCCGTCTCCTTGGCCTCCCGCTGAATCGACGCCATGATAAAGGCGTACTGGGCCTCCACGGTGGGGACAAACTCGTGGACCGCCTCCACCCCCAGGGCGTTGTCGGTGCGCATGTTTTTAACGTAGCGCTCCCTGTTGAGCCGGATAAAGCGGTCCGCCGCCGCGACGATTTTCCTGGTGCTGCGGTGGTTGGTCTCCATCAAAAGCACCTGGCCCTCGGGGTAGTCCTTCTGAAAATTCAGCAGCCCCTGGGGGTAGGCCCCCCTGAAGCCGTAGATGCTCTGATCCTCGTCCCCCACCACAAAGATATTGCCTGTGACCAGAAGCTTTAAAATCTCAAACTGGATCCTCGAGGTGTCCTGGGCCTCGTCCACGTTGATGTAGGCGTACTGCCTTTTAAAAAGGTTTAAGAGCTCCGGACTCTTTTTCAGCATGATCCAGGCGTACTTCAGCATATCGTCGAAATCCATGAGGCCCTGTTTTCTCTTATAGGCCTCGTAGGCCTTAAACAGCCTGGGAAAATCCACCTCCGCCACCTGCATTGCGGCGATTTCCTCCTGAGTGGACATCATGTTTTTGCAATAGGTGATGGCCGACAAAATATCCGCCATGTCGTTCTCCGAGGGCCAGGTTTTAAAGAGCTCCTTATAAATCTCCCGGATGATCTCCCCGGGGTGCTCCAGAATCGAAAAGGCCTCCCGTTTGTAAATGCGCTCGTAATTTCTGATCACCGACAGGGCAAAGCTGTGGATGGTGCTGAAGCGCAGTCTGCCGGCGTCCTCCGGGCCAAAGACCTTGGTGTAGCGCTCTCCCAAATCCCTGGCCCCGGCCCGGCTGAAGGTCAGGGTTAAAATGCTCTCAGGATCGATGCCCAGGGCGCGGATCATATAGCCGATACGGCAGATGATGACGGTGGTCTTGCCGCTGCCCGGCACCGCCAAAAGCAGGGTCGCCCCTTCTACCCGGGCCACCGCCGCCCGCTGCTGATCATTGAGCTTTAAATTGTAATCTTGAATAAAATCCTCGAGTTCCGCCACGATGGCCTCCTTTCATTTATTTCTATGAAAATCCTTTTCATTTCCCCAGGGGGATGATATACTTTGAAAATAAAAGTTTTTTAGTTTTGGAAGGCTTTCTGTTTGACTGGACACCTAATTGTAAGTGCAGTGTGGGGCATCCGTCATTGGAGAATCTGTCCCTCCTTCGCTATCCGGACAGCTTCGCAGTCCGTCTAGAGGCGGAATGGCCAGATTTCCATTGACGGACACCCAATAGCCAGTGCAGCGTAGGCGTCTGTTCTTGGAGAAACTGCCATTTCTTTGCCATTCGAGCAATTTCGATGTTCGTCTGGAGGTGAATTCGATCGGTTTTCCAAGATCAGACAGCACCGCGGTATCCTTCTGTTTTCCCTAAATCCCCAGAGCTAAGAGAAAGCCTGAAATTCAAGGCGACCGGACTTTCAAATGAGGGCGCATATCCAAATAATATGTAACCGAATTTGAAAGTCCGGGCAACACAGAAAGCACGCTTGCGTGCGGTTTCAGGCTTTATCGACGCTCTGGTCTATATAATATCAGAAAAGGAGAAATCATACCACCATGATCTCTGTCAAAAACGTCACCAAAAACTACGGCAAACACCCTGCCAACGACCATCTAAATTTCGAGGTCAGAGACGGCGAAATCGCCGTGCTCCTGGGGCCCAACGGCGCCGGAAAATCCACCATCATCAAGTGCATCTGCGGCCTCTTAAGATTCTCCGGAGAAATCACCATCGGCGGCCATCCCAACCGTTCCAGAGAAGCCAAGGCCCAGCTGGGCTACGTCCCCGAAATGCCCAGCCTCTACGACATGCTCACCGTCGAAGAACACCTGGAATTCATCGCCAGAGCCTACGAAATCGACGACTGGCAGCCCAAAGCCGACACCCTGCTGGCCCGCTTCGAGCTCGACGACAAACGCAAAAAGCTCGGCAAAGAGCTCTCCAAGGGCATGCAGCAAAAAGTCAGCATCTGCTGCGCCCTCCTCATTGAGCCCAAGGTCATCATCTTCGACGAGCCCATGGTGGGCCTGGACCCCCACGCCATCAAAGAGCTCAAAGCCATCTTCAGCGAGCTTAAAGCCCAGGGCGCATCCCTGCTCATCAGCACCCACATGATCGACTCCGTGGAAGACTATTGGGACGTGGCCCACATCATGATGGGCGGCCGCATAGAAGCCACCAGGCGGGCCGACGCCCTGGCCGACACCGGGGAATCCCTGGAAGAGCTCTTCTTCGCCATCACCGAAGGCAGCCGCCAGGCGGAGGAAAACCGATGAACAGCATCCTCTACCTCTGGCGCACCAGCCTCAAAAACCGCCTCCTCAGCCTGAAGCACCACCCCGGACAGCTCGTCGTCCTCATTTTGCTGGCAGCCCTGCTGATATTCTGCCTGATCAGCGCAGCCCTCTCCCCGGGCACAGAAAGCACCGCAGCCCCCGGCAACCTGGCGCTTCTGGCCGCCATCCTCTCCGGCCTCTTTCTGTTTTTGTGCGTCACCAGCATCCAAAAAGGCCTGGCCTCCGGCGCCAGCTTTTTCACCATGGCCGACGTCAACCTGCTCTTTTTGTCCCCGGTATCCCCCAGAAAAATTCTGGCCTACGGGCTTATTAAGCGGGCGGGCACAACCCTGCTCATCGGCGTCTTTATCCTGTTCCAGGCCGCCAATCTCAAAAGCTTTTTCGGGCTGGACACCGCCAAGATCGTCCTTCTGTTTCTGGGCTATTGCCTCTTCATCTTTTTGAGCGAGCTTTTATCTCTGATCCTCTACGCCGCCACCGGCGGCAATCCCAGGGCAAAGGGCCTCATCAAAAACCTGCTCTACGGATGTGTCGGCCTGCTGGCTGCCGTCTTCGTTTTTCTTGCCATCACCCAGGGCGATGTGATGGCGGCGCTGGTCACCCTGCTGGGCGGCAAGGCCTTTCAGCTGGTGCCCCTGGTGGGCTGGAGCACCGGCCTGATCATGGCGGCCATCTCCGGCGATACCCTCTGGACCCTTCTGTTTTTGGGGCTGAACCTTGCCCTGGGGGGACTGATCATCTTTTTGGTCAGCCGCACCGGTTCCAATTACTACGAGGATGTCCTTCAGTCCGCCGAGAATACCTACGCCATGAAAACCGCTGCCAGGGAGGGCCGGGTTGTGGAAACCCGGGACACCTCTAAAATCAGCCGCAAGAAAACGGGTATTGGCCACGGCCGGGGCGCTTCGGTGTTTTTCTTTAAGCATCTTTTGGAAAACCGCCGCTCGGGCTGGCTAGGCCTGAATAAATTTACGATGATTTTCGCCCTGGCGGCCTGGGTGCTTTGTATCTTTTTGAAGGACAGCCTGGATTATCTGTGGCTTTTCGGCTTTTTGTGCTATGTCCAGCTTTTGAGCTCTGTCACGGGCCGCTGGGTAAAGGAGACGATTCTGCCCTACATCTACCTCGTCCCCCAGTCGCCTTTTAAAAAGCTGCTCTGGGCCAGCCTGGAGTCTTTGATGGATGGTCTGGTGGGCGGGATTATTATCCTGATCCCCTGTGGTCTTATTCTGGGCGAGACCCCGGCGATGATCGCCGCTGCCCTTTTGGCAAGGCTGGGTATGACCTGCCTGCTCTCGGCTGACAATATTTTGGTGCAGCGCCTTCTTAGCAGTATCCAGAGCAAGGCGCTTTTGAGCTTGCTGTACTATCTGCTGCTGTTTATCTCTATTATCCCTGGTATTATCGCTGCGGTGGCCCTGGGGATTGTGACGGTTAATCTGCCGGCGGCCTTGCTTGCCGATGCCGTCGTGAACCTTCTTCTGGCCCTGGGGTTTGTTTTTGCCTGCAGGAATGTGATTGATGTGATGGAGTTGAATTTGTAGGGGGTGCAGTGCGAGGTGTCCGCCCTTGGATAATCTGTCCCTCCTTCGCTATCCGGACAGCTTTGCTGTTCGTCTGGAGGCGGAATGGCCAGATTTCCATGGGGGGACAGCTAATAGCTAGTGCAGTGTGGGATGTCCGCCCTTGGACAATCTGCCGCTCCTTCGCCATCCGGACAGCTGCGCAGTCCGTCTGGAGGCGGATATGGTCAGATTTCCGACGACGGACACCTGATAGTAGGTGTAGTTTAAATGGATGGACATCCTTTGCAGTACCCTTTTCCCGTCTTCCCTTGCGTGTCGATAACGCCTGAATTTCAAAGTGTCCAAGCTTTCAAATGAGAGCGTCTAAATAGGTTGATTATTAACTGTACTTGTGCTACAATAGTATCAGAAAAAATGATATGGGTACTCATGGTAGTACAAACGAAAAGCCCCGATGCTGGCACATCGGGGCTTTTCTATTCCATTATGGGTGAGTGGCTTAAGCTCAAGACTGGCTGTATCTCAAACAACCAACTAAAAATGTTATCTATTTATCACAAAACCTATTGACATCCCTTCAAAAAAGAGATATATTTATCTCATATAAGAGAAATATATCTCATGGAGGTGATTTTATGGAAAAGAAAAAAAGTATTCTGTCCGTCGGAAAACAGGTCGATTTGTCTTATATTCTTCGTGGTATCTTATGGTTTATCACGGGGACGCTCTATCTTTTTGACAACGAACTCGCCTTTCTTTTAGCTATCTTGTTATCTCTTATTTCAATAGGCCTTGTATGCTATCTTGGAAAGGCAAAAAAAGAAGCTCAGGATGAAATGGCCGAAGCAAATTTATTAGATGCCCAGGCATTGGCCCTTGAAACCCTCAGAATCATACTTTTGATCATAGCTATTATAGGGGCCGCTTCTTCTGTCTTAAATATTTTTATGGATTTCGGAAAAATAACTTTTCATTTCAGGCTACTTCTCCCAGCAGTCAGCTTTTGCATCATAGGTGTCAGTGATTTCTTAACTGGCTTCTACTTCCGCAAACTGGAGGCTGAAGACTAATGCCTATCCTAAAGACAAAGATTCACGAATTGCGGAAGCAAAAACAGCTCAGCCAGGCCGAGCTGGCGGAAATAGTGCAGGTGCGGCGGGAAACCATCGGAAAGCTTGAAAACGGCAAGTACAACCCTTCCCTGAAGCTCGCCATGGACATCGCCAAGGTCTTTCAGAAGCCTGTGGAGGAAATTTTCTTCTTTGAAGCCGACGAGGATGATGACGAGGAAGATTTCATCTAACGGATGCCGCCCTCATCAAAAATTTCAAAAAATTCAAAAAGCCGCAGCAACCGCTGCGGCCTTTTTGCATCTATAAAATATTTTATAATCCGTAGTACACGATATCCAAAACCTCTTCCCACTGTTGCTGGGTGGGGATGATGGGGTTGGTGGCGGTGCAGACATCCTTGGTGGCCTTGGCGATAATTTCTGCCTTGTGGGCCTTGTAGTCGGCTTCGTCGACACCCTGTTCCTTGAGGCATGCGGGAATCTTTAATTCCTTGCTTAGGGTCATAACACTGTTGAACAATACCTCTGCCGCGTCGCCGCTGACATTGGGAATGCCGATGGCGCTTAACAGACGGTTGTAGAGGTGCTGACCTCTGCTGCACTGTCCGTTGAAGCGGATGACGTAGGGCAGAACGATGGCGTTGGCCAGACCGTGGGGCAGATGCCACTGGGCGCCGATGGCGTGGGCGATACTGTGGGTGATGCCCAGACCTGCGCTGTTGAAGGCGATACCTGCCATACAGGAGGCAATCTGCATGCTTGCCTTGGCTTCTAAATTCTTGCCATTGGCAAAGCATTCGTAGAGGCTCTTGAAGACCAGCTCAGCCGCCTTGGAGGCGTAGCAGCGGGAGAAGGGATTGTTGTTAGTGGAAACATAGGCCTCGATGGCGTGGGTTAACACGTCCATCCCTGTGGCTGCCGTGGCGCCGGCGGGAACGCTCTCGATGAGCTTGGGCTCTAAAATGGCCGCATCGGGCATCATGAGCACGTCGGTCAATGGAATTTTTGTATTGTTCTTCTTGTCGGTGATAACGGCGTATTCCGTAACCTCGGAGCCTGTACCGGCCGTGGTCGGCATGGCGATGAAGTAGGGTTTTTTGATGTACTCTTCTTCGAAGAAAATCTTTTTAAAGTTGTAGCAATAGTAGATGATCGCCTTGGCAGAGTCGATGGCGGAGCCGCCGCCCAGGGCGATTAAGGCATCGGGTTTTTCCATGAGGATATGGGTTAAGCCCTTTTCTACGATTTCTGTGGACGGATCGGGCTCAACATCGGAGAATACGTGATATTGGATGCCGTATTTGTCCAGCACGTCGGTCAGCATTTTAAGCAGGCCAAATTTGACCATGCCTTCGTCGGTGACGATGCAGACGCGTTCAAATTTATGGTTACCGATCTGTTCGATGGCGCCAATGCCATAGTAGATCGCTGGTTTTACTTGAAAAAAGCGAATTTGTTCTAATTTGCTCATAGTTCCCTCCCTTATTTTTCGCATACTTATACATCTTCAATTTTAAGTATCTCCATTATAGCAACTTCCCCCGGGGAATAAAAGGTCATCACAAAATTTTTCCTCTAGTGGACGAGGATGTATCTGTATTGACAATAAAAAAACAAAGTCTTTCTATTTTTAGAATATTTCTAATGCGATAAAGATAAAAATAAATAAAGCCTGAAGGCAATTGCAGATGCTTTCAGGCTTTAAAAGGCATTTATATTCACAAACCTGACCGCACACCTCGCATTGATAGCCGGCTTCCGAGCGTTACGCAAGGAGTTGGCTCAAGTCAGAGAATCCTCCGGCACATAGAAGGTCTTCCTTACTGCTGCTTCCTTCCGGACCTGACAGGGTTCGCAAGTTCCTATTGCGAAGGGTCCAACCGTCAACACCACTTTCTTGTGGCAGACCTCAAAAGACCGATACCTCTTTGAGGAATTCAATCCTGCTGTAGCGGATTGCAGGTTACAGAGCACCGCTAACTCTCCATCTAGTGCGGTCGGGTTTGTGAATATATTTTGCTGTCGTTAGATTATTATAACAGCAAAGCTTCTGTGCTGTCAAGGATCGCGCCTGGGGAGGGTCGAAGCTGTTTTGAGGTACAGTGTAGGGTGTTCGCCCATGGGCGCACCTTAAACTGCACCCGCTATTGGGTGTCCGGCAATGGAAATCTGGCCATTCCTCCTCCAGGCGGACAGCAAAGCTGTCCGAATGGCGAAGGAGGGACAGATTCTCCAATGACGGACACCCCACACTGCACCTACAATCGGGTGTCCGACCATGGGAATCTGACCGAATCCGCCTCCAGACGGACCGCGCAGCTGTCCGGATGGCGAAGGAGCGGCAGATTGCCCATGGACGGACATCCAGCACTGCACCCGCTGTCGGGTGTCCGACCATGGGAATCTGACCGAATCCGCCTCCAGACGAACAGTACAGCTGTCCGGATAGCGAAGAAGGGACAGATTCTCCAGTGACGGACGCCCCACACTGTACCCGCTGTCGGGTGTCCGACCATGGGAATCTGACCGAATCCGCCTCCAGACGAACAGCGCAGCTGTCCGGATGGCGAAGGAGCGGCAGATTGCCCATGGGCGGACACCCAGCACTGTACCCTCCTCAATTAAACACAACTATTTTTTATCTATTTTAATCCTCTTAAAATATATATTTCATCCCCTGAATTCCCTAAAAATCTGTCCGTTTTATGGGGACAATTTTAGGATTTTTCATAAAAAAAAGACCGTCGGCACTGCGCCGGCGATCCGAATTTTTAGTCCTGGATAAATTTCAAAAAGGCCTCGGTCTGAGCCCTTAAGGCTGCCTTGCTTTCCTCGCTGAGAATCAATTTCCCCTGGGTAAAGGCCTCGGGATTCAAGACGATGCCCGTTTCCTCCTCCATGACCTCCGCTTTGATAAAAGTCAAAAGCTCCCTGAGCTTAGCCCTGGAGCCCGCCGCCGCCGACTTTCCGGCAACGCCGCAGATCGCCGTCTTCTTGCCCGCGATGGCCGTACCGCTGGCAAAATCCCCCGCCTTCAGCGGTCTGGACAGCCAGTCCAGCAAATTCTTGACGACCCCCGGATAGCTGAAATTGTACTCCGGCGTCTGAATCCAAAGACCGTCGGCGGCCATCACCGCCTCCCGCACCCGGGCCACAGCCTCCGGCGCCGGAAACTCTGTATCCTGGTTGACGAAGGGCACGTCGCTGTAATCCAAAAAGCTCACCTCGGCGCCAGCGCCTAGCTGCTCTGCCGCAACCTCTGCCACCTGTTTATTAAAGGAATCCTTTCTCGTGGAGCCCACGATCACTAAAACTTTTTTAGCCATTTTGTCCTCCTTTTCTTAAAAAAATATATTAAAAACAAATTTCCCAAAGCATGCCCCATCAGCCATTGAAATGCTCTGGCGCCATCCTTTATCTCTGGAAATTAGTTTAGGCTATTCTACCACTCCCCATTTTCCCTGTCCAGTGCGCCCCGCTTCATTAAGCTTTCCTTCAGACTCGCTTTTCAAAGGCCCCCAGACCATTGAAATTTTCCGTCATCAATGCTACACTAACGAGACGAACAGACCGGGGATTCGCCCCGGAAACATCAACCTGAAGGAGATTACCATGCCTGATTATACCGTAAGCGGCACCGCCGCAGACAACCAAATCCGCTTTTTCGCGGCCACAACCAAGGACCTGACCCAGCACGCCCAAGAGATCCACGGCGCCAGCCCCGCCGTCACCGTCGCCCTGGGACGCCTTCTAACCGCCGGCAGCCTCATGGGCGCCATGCTCAAAAACGACGACGAGCTTTTAACCCTCCAGATCAAGGGAGACGGCCCCATCGGCGGCATGACCGTCACCGCCTTCCCCGACGGCAGCGTCAAGGGCTTCGCCTTCAACCCCAAGGCTGACAGCGACGATCCCCTGAAAACCGCCCAGATCATCGGCGACGGCACCCTGCAGATCATCAAGGACATCGGCCTCAGGGAGCCCTACGTGGGCACCTCTCCCCTAGTTTCCGGGGAGATCGCCGAGGATTTAACCTACTACTACGCCAAATCCGAGCAGACCCCCACCTCCGTGGCCCTGGGCCTGACCCTGGACGACGACGGCAGGGTTGCCGCCGCCGGCGGCTTTATCATCCAGCTGATGCCCGACTGCGACGACGCCGTCATCGACCAGCTGGAGGCTCGCCTGAGCCATTCCCGCTCCGTCACCGACCTGCTGGCCGCCGGTCAGTCCCCGGAGATGATCATCGAAGATCTCCTGGGGGATATGGGCCTGTGCTTCACCGGCAAGGCCGACACCCAGTTCAAGTGCAATTGCTCCAGAGACCGGGTAACCCGGGCCCTCATCAGCATCGGCAAAAAGGAAATCGCCGACATGATCGCCGAAGGCGAGCCCATCGAGATGAAATGCGATTTCTGCAACACCGCCTACACCTACGAGGTGCCGGAGCTTCAGATTCTGCTCAACGAGATGAATAAAAAAGAAATGCAGCGCTTCAATATTGTGGATGCACAATAGGCCGAAGCTGAACCGGAGCTGTCACAGGCTCCGGTATTTTTTTTTATTCAAAATACATGTTAAAATTCATTTTTTGATCCATGTCATCACTCTAAATTTGTACGCAATATAAAGACAGATTATGTATTTAATTTTGTACAAAATGTCGATTTTCGATAAAATTTTAAACTCTTTTTAGTATAATTAATTTATATTATTAATTTATACTCTGACAAAAATTTTTAAAACGAAATTTGGCTGCAATGACAAAAGAAAATAAAAATTAAAAGACGCTGAATAAAAAAACAAGGGAAAAGCTCAGGGCAAAATAAAAAAGCCAGATACAGTCTCTCGGGCTGCAATTGCCCGGAAAGGTATCCAGCTTAGCTGACATCAACGCCGCACCGTTTTAGAGGCAAGGGGATTGCTGTCAACGGTATTATATCACTTCTGCAGATCAGTCACAAGGAAAAGCCGCTGCGCATCTCAAATAGGCTGATCAAAGATTTTCTGATACCCTTTGGATAAAAATCCCTTCGGCAAAAACCTGATCTAAAAAGCCTCCAAGAGCTATGCCCATCCCCATTTCACTGCATTCAAAATAATTGACAGAAAAAATAAAAGTCCTTGCCGCATCCCCCGCTTCAAAAATAGTTTTGATCCTTTTGGGATCTTTACAACAGCTTTATCTTAATTCAAAGGGGCAGCCCACCTTTGAAACGACACAAAACACCGCCGGTTTTTCCATTTTTATGGTTTTCGCAAAAATTCGCCTTGTTTTTGGGATTTTAGCTTCCCTTTGATATTCCTATCCGTTTTTTTAATTTTTTCTTGAATTTAAACGATTACTTTCCGGTGAATCTTGTATTAATATTGACACAATTCGCCCCTTTCACTATGATGGTATTAAAACAGTCCCCCCGGCCCCCGTATTGTGACAAGGAGGTTTTATGCTCACCTTTGTGCTCGATCCCCATTTAAATACACCCCTGTACCAGCAGCTCTATCATTTTGTTCGCCGGGAAATCGAAACCGGCCGTCTCGCCACCGGGGAGCGTCTCCCCTCCAAGCGCAAGCTCTCGGCCCATCTGAACATCAGCCAGAACACCGTGATCACCGCCTACGAGCAGCTGGTGGCCGAGGGCTATATCTACGCCGAGCCCAAGCGCGGCTACTTCGTCTCCGCCTTCGAGGCCAAGCTCAACCAAGGGCCCTCCCAGAAGTCCCCCGGCCCCGCTCCCCAAAAACACCACGTGGAACCCGCCTACACCTACGACTTCAAGACCAACACCGTCGACGCCCTGGACTTCCCCTTCCCCCTCTGGGCCAAGATTTCCCGGGAGGTCCTCCACAACGACGACGGCAAGCTGCTGACGGCGGTGGAGCCCCAGGGCTATCTGCCCCTGCGCCAGGAAATCGCCGACTACGTCCACCGCTACCGCGGCGTTGTCTGCAGCCCCGATCAAATCGTGGTGGGCGCCGGAACCGAATACCTCATCGGTCTCATCGTCCAGCTTCTGGGCCGGGATAAGCGCTTCGCCGTGGAAAACCCCAACTACAACCGGGTTTACAAGGTCATCCAGATGAGCGGCGCCGAGGTCGAGCTCTCCACCCTGGACGACAGCGGCGTCATCCCCGAAAGCCTGGAGACCCTGGGCGTCGACGTCCTCCACCTGACCCCCTCCCACCAATTTCCCCTGGGCATCGTCATGCCCGTGGGCAGACGCATGGCCCTGCTTAAATGGGCAGAAGCCGCGCCGGGCCGCTGCCTCATCGAGGACGACTACGACAGCGAATACCGCTTTTCCGGCAGACCCATCCCCGCCCTCCAGGGCCTGGATACCGCCGGCCGGGTGATTTACCTCAACACCTTCACCCGAAGCCTGGCCCCCTCCATGCGAATCTCCTACATGATCCTCCCCCCGGCCCTGATGGAAAGGTACAAAAAAAGCTTTGGCTTTTACTCCTCCACCGTTCCACGTTTCGAGCAGCACACCCTTTATAAATTCATGGCCGCCGGGCACTTTGAAAGGCACCTCATCCGCATGCGAAAGCTCTACAAGCTCAGACGCAGCGCCATCCTCACAGCCCTCAAATCCCTCCCCCTCGCCCCCAGGCTCTCCATCGTCGGCACCCAGGCCGGCCTTCACCTCCTGGTGAGCCTTAACGGCGCCACCGAGGAAGCCATGGTCAAAGCCGCCCAGGCCGCCAACATCCGAGTCTACGGTCTCTCAGAATACTGCATCCGCCCCGCCCCTGCCCTGCCCAAAGACGTCGTCATCCTCGGCTACGCCAGCTTCACCCCCGAAGAAATCACCCAGGCCATCGCCAAGCTCGGCGAAGCCTGGCGCACATTGTAAATCATGAAAGGAGTTTTCCCCATGAAACGCTATTACATCATCGTCTCCGGCCGCGTCCAAGGCGTAGGCTTTCGTTACTTCTGCCTCAAAACCGCCCGCCAGTGCCAGCTCACCGGCTGGGTCAAAAACCAAACCAACGGCACCGTCGCCCTGGAAGTCCAGGGAAAAGAGGCCAACCTCAGCCTCTTTATTCAAACCCTTCGCCAGGGCGACCGGTTCATCCGGGTAGACGACTATCAGATCAAACAACTTGAGCTTGCCGATGACAATGATTTTAAAATCAGGTATTAAAAAAATGTTCCACGTGGAACATTTGGAGTAAGACGCACACCTTGTGGGAGGTGGTATCAACGATTTTGTTTTTGCCAAACAGCAAGACCTTCTTCCCGCTTTCTTTTCCGAAGAAACCGGGACCAAAGAAACGGCCAGGGGGGATTGCGATTTCCCCCCTGGACCCCCTTAAAACGCTGGTCTTATGTTTCTCCAGCGGCGGCCGATGGCCTTCGGCCTCTCCGGCCGCCTTGCCTGTCGCTTCGCTCAGGCTGGAGAAACTCAGCAGAATTATTTTACTTGCCTAACCGTAGTTTTCTAAAGTGCATCTCTTACGTTCTACATAGAAATTTCTAACTTAATAGAATGACCTATCCCCGGTGAAAACCTGAATAAATCTGAGGGGCAATGCCCGACGCCTGGCGGTCTTAATTAAATAAACGGTGTTTAACCCTCCATTTAACCCGCTCAGAAACGTACGCTTCCTGGGCGTATGCATTTTCACCGGCGATTTATTCTCGGTTTTCACCCCCACTGCACCCGCTGAGAAAAATGTTCCACGTGGAACATTTGAGATAAGACGTACACCTTGTGGGAAGTGGTATCAACGATTTTGTTTTTGCCAAACAGCAAGGCGCCTTTCCCGCTTTCTTTTCCGAAGAAACCGGGACCAAAGAAACGGCCAGGGGGGATTGCGATTTCCCCCCTGGACCCCCTTAAAACGCTGGTCTTATGTTTCTCCAGCGGCGGCCGATGGCCTTCGGCCTCTCCGGCCGCCTTGCCTGTCGCTTCGCTCAGGCTGGAGAAACTCAGCAGAATTATTTTACTTGCCTAACCGTAGTTTTCTAAAGTGCATCTCTTACGTTCTACATAGAAATTTCTAACTTAATAGAATGACCTATCCCCGGTGAAAACCTGAATAAATCTGAGGGGCAATGCCCGACGCCTGGCGGTCTTAATTAAATAAACGGTGTTTAACCCTCCATTTAACCCGCTCAGAAACGTACGCTGCCTGGACGCATGCATTTCCCCGGCGATTTATTCTCGGTTTTCGCCCCCACTGCACCCGCTAAAA